>NZ_JBFUIV010000032.1:0-29987 GCF_056401715.1 Bacillus sp. P4_E1 | reverse complement strand
CCTTTTGCATGTGATGTCAGAGGGCTTCGCCGTGTCGTTTTCACTTCATGGCGCCTCTCAGGCTACGGGAGTGGAGTCTATTCTCCCGATTGGACTTTCACCAACTAGATAATGTGTCCTTATCTGGACACGCCGATTTGCCAGCGTAAAGAATACCAATCATGTACTTGTCCCATCGGGACRATRTCTGTAGGTGTGTTTGTCATATATACATTGATGCCACTGAGTCGTTTACTACGAGTAGAATACTTCATTCCTTTCTTTTTTTCTCTTACAGTTTGATCTTGTAATCGTTTTTGTTGTTGTTCTTTGGTTAGTCGATGAACAATCACACGGGTTGGTACTTTATCAGTCATTCCTACATAAGCGTTGGATATTTCACATGTTTGTCCTGGTTGAAGAGAGTTCATTAAGACCTCCATATCTATCTGTATATACTCTGTACCTTTCTTGATTCTTCCATCTTGAAAATAATCAGGAGTGGGATTTTTTTGATAAATACGTGTATTTGATTTAATACGAGAGATATAGTAAGCCTTTTTATCTTGTATATGTTGAAGATCTTTCAAGTGAAAATAACCTAAATCACGGATACATAAATCATTCGCTGTCACAGTTGGGGCACATAGAGAACCATAGGTTCGATCATGTTGTTTACCTGGGCCTGTATGAATATGTAGGAACTGTCCGCTTAATAAATCATACTCAAGCTGAATCTTCACCCCAGCTGTATGGCTGCATCCTCCTGCACCTGGATAAACAGATGAAAATACATCGGGAAGTTGGAAGGCAGTTGAATCTAGGATACGAATACGTTTGAAAATAGAAGCGTATGGAGAAGTGAGCATCTTAGTTGAAGATAACTTTTGGTTGAGAAGTTCGGCTAACACTTGTTGTAGGAATTGCACGGCTGTGGCATTAAATCGTTGATTCAGTCCTTCGGGACTGATGAGCACTTCTGTTGATGCTTCTAAACAGCTACATAAATGAGTTAAAGAGGTTTTAGCGACTTTTTGACTGATCCATACACATAAAGCGACTAAATCTTTTGCTTGGTACTTACTGGTTCTTTGTACAAAACCAACATTTCTAGCAAGATCTCGTAAGAAATTTGGAGATAAGAAGTTTTGAATTTCTTGAGCAAATAGTTGTAATTCATCAGATACAGAAATAGACATACAAAAACGCCATCCTTTCCAATGATTCTACAGAAAGCATAGCGTATTTTTATATTTGTGAGATAGTTTTAGAGACAAAAATAATAGAAATGGAAAAAAAGAAAGGACAAACGCAATCTATATACGTCTTAATGCAAAATATATATTGCATTAATGTTGCTTATAATTTAATATATAGAATATAAGATGAAAAGTATAAAGATTATCTTTACAAACGGGGTGTATTTAATGTCAGTAAGCAAAATAAAAATTGCAAGAACAGAAAAGGGGCTAACTCAACAAGAATTAGCTGTGCTTGTAAATGTTACTCGACAAACCATTGGTCTTATTGAACTTAATAAATATAATCCATCTTTAAAGCTTTGCATTGATATAGCTAAATCACTCGATAAAACTTTAGATGAATTATTTTGGGAGGAAAAATAGAATGGAAAAACTAAAAAATTTGTTTTCACTCAGTACACATTCAGATGAAAGAATTCAGCAAATTGAAATGAAAATTTGGGCCCAATCTGGAATTGTGGTTTTATTGCTAGCCTTCATAGATTTAATAATAAGGGGCGTATACTTACAAAGACCGTTTCTAGAATGGGCTACAGCTCTTGGTATCATTATCTGTTATATGGTATTCTTCTTTATTAGATCCATTTTAGCTGGTGTTTACGAACCAGAAATCGATAACAAGGAAAAATTAAAACAAAAATTAAAAGATAAATTATCTTATACCCTTATTTTATCTTTTTCTGGTGTAGCATACACTACATATCATAATCAATTACCTCAAGATATTGTTGGATGGATCTTAGTATGTATAAAGTTCATTCTACTTGTTACTATTTTGTTTGGTATTCAATATTTTATTACTATATTAGCATGGAATAAATCCAATAAAATTCAATAAGTATAGACAAAAAAGCTTATCTTTTAGCACATAATGATAAGCTTTTTATTATTTTCTTCATCTCTTTTTCGTTTTAGGGGGTATTTTGTTTTGTTAGCTTGATAGCGATGGGGTAGCACCATCAAAACGCGAATTTCGTACGCTAAGCAAAATTTCATAAGAAAAAGCCGATTTCCGGTACTCTAAGAGAATAATTGGCTTTTTACTGTTAAGTTGTTTGTAGTGATTGTAGGGAATCTAATGATGCAATTTCTTTTATACTAAATCGGTATTTTCCTAGAATATTAATGTGTTCCCATTCTAATGGAGAAATATATTTCAATAATTCTTCATTAAGATGGGAATCAAATAACTCAACTTTCGCACCTATAAAATAAGCGGGGAGATTTAGCTATATTGAATTTAGAGTCTATCAATTGTGTACTGTACAACTTGAGTAAAATGAAAAACACCTCGATCCTTGGTATAGTGAGATTACCTAGAAATCACTACCACAGAAGAGGTGCCTTAACTACAATAGCTCAAAATAACCAATATCATCAACTACCAAAAGAACTTAATTCTATTTTTTCCGAGCTTGAAATGAAGATCCAGCTAAGGATGCAGTCTATCGCTTCTTATAAACGGTGCCAATGTTCAATTGGCGCCCTTTCCTGCTGCTGTTTAGTATGAATGCGATTAAAAAAGTAACTCGACTTACGAAAAAAAACGCTCCAAAGTGTTGATTGTGCTTATCATCGTAACTGCAGTAAAAAAGTTGAATTGCTAGCACACTATTTTGAAACCTTGGTTAACTATTCCAAATTTGAAGTATTTCCTGTTTTTAATCAATGAGTAAGGGCCAAAATTTAAAGTATATGGTGGCACTATTTGTACTTCTTTCTGTAATCTCTACTCATCGAATAAATTTAGAGCTATCACTCATGCCTTCAGTTGAACACCCCGATGACTGAACTAAGATAAGTTATGGATGAAGCGCCCGTGCCATCGCATCAAAATAATTCTGACTGGCACGCTGACTCACTTCGGCTTCAGGCACAAGCACTTCAAAGCAATGGAAGCAGCCGGGGTAGAGATGAAATTCAACATCTACTCCTGCTTGTGCAAGTCGTGTTACATATTCAATAATTTCATCTCGGAATAAATCGAGTTGACCTACACATGTATAAGTTGGCGGTAGTCCCGCTAAGTTGTCTGCTCTCGAAGGTACGGCATAGGGAGATGGTTCGTTAGTATCGTTCTTCTTTCCCAAGTACATATTCCAAGCCGTTAAATTGTTTGATCTATTCCATGTTGCATTGTCTTCTATAATCTCATAGCTTGATGGTGTTATGTTGTGGCTATCAAGCATCGGATACAGCGGCATCTGAAAAATAATAGATGGACCTCCTTTATCACGAACCATTAACGCAAGCGCTGCTGTTAGTCCACCGCCTCCACTTGCACCGGCGATCGCAACTCGATTCACATCAATTCCTAGCAAGTCTGCCTCGTTTGTCATCCAAACCAAGCCTGCATAACAATCTTCAATAGCCGCTGGATAAGGATGTTCGGGCGCAAGTCGATAATCGACAGACACAACAACGCATTCAGCAGTCTGAACAAAGCGTTCACACAAAACATCGTCCATATCAGGGTGGCCCATTACGTATCCACCACCGTGAATCCACAGCATAGCTGGAAGTTTATCAAGATTTTTCTCAACGGGTTCGTAAATTTTAACTAACATCTCGCCGGCTGCGCCAGGAATCATTCGCTTGGTCATGTTTACAAGCTCTGATTTTTCCAAATGTGGATTCGCCAAGAGACTTCGACTCGCCTCTAAATCCCCCTCTAATTGAAAGCCTGGAAATTGTGAGAAAGCCTGTTTTAATTCTGGTAATACTCGACTGTCAATTTTCATATAAATTCCTCCAGTTAAATAATGAAACTTGATGTAATCCTTATGGAATAATTAACGGAATAGATGTGTCTCCTGTTCTCCTTCAGCTTCCCATTTGGCAATTTCCTCTCTTACACGAGGAGCAACTTCTGTTCCAAGCAATTCTATGGCACGCATGACTTGATCATGTGGCATGGTACTTAATGGCACATACATCATAAAGCGTGTAATCCCTACATGCTTACGAAGATGAATGATTTTTTCGGCGACTGTATCTGGATCACCAACATACAACGCCCCTTCAAAACTTCGTGCAGCATCAAAGCTGGAACGATCATAATAAGGCCACCCCCGCTCTTTACCAAGTTTATTCATGCCTGCCTGAGTGGAAGGGAAAAATGTATCTGCTGCCAATTCCGTATTCTCTCCAACAAATCCAATTGAATGAGATCCCACCTGAAGCTTTGATACATCATGACCAGCGTGAGCCGCTGCTTTCTTATATAGCTGTACGATTCGTGCAAAGTGCATTGGGCTACCACCAATAATCGCCAGCATAAGTGGTAATCCCAGAAAACCGGCACGGATAGCAGATTCCTGATTCCCACCGCTACCAACCCATATCGGTAAAGGATTTTGAACAGGTCTTGGATACACACCTAAATTATTGATTGCTGGTCTATGTCCGCCTTCCCAAGTCACTTTTTCGGACTGACGTATTTTGAGCAGTAGGTCCAAATGTTCTTCAAACAGTTCTTCATAGTCTTTCAAGTTATAGCCAAACAATGGAAAAGATTCGATAAAGGAGCCACGACCCGCCATAATCTCTGCGCGTCCATTTGAAATGCCATCCAGTGTAGAAAAATCCTGAAAAACGCGCACAGGATCAGCTGAAGAAAGCACGGTTACTGCACTCGCGAGCCGTATCTTTTTCGTTTGTGGTGCCGCCGCTGATAGAACCATCGCTGGAGAGGATGCTGCATAATCCTTCCTATGGTGCTCACCAACACCAAACACATCAAGTCCTACTTGATCAGCAAGAACGATTTCTTCAACAACTTCACGTAATCGCTGTGCGTGACTTATCACTTCACCACTATGAACATCTGGTTTCGTTTCTACAAAAGACGTAATACCTATTTCCATTTGTTATCTCTCCTAGTCCAATTAGATTTAAGTCAAAAAAATTAATCATTTCCTTTATGGTAGTAACGTGTTTCTCATATTGGCTAACACACGTTTATTTCATAAAATCTTAACTCGTCTGGTCATAGCCCAAAAAAGAAGAGCTAAAGCACTGACAGAGGCTCCAAGTAAGGAAACCCCTCCCCAGCCAAAGTGTGCGTATATTTGAGTCGACGCAATTGAACCACCAGCACTGCCGATAGAATAAAACACCATATATCCAGCAGTAAGTCGACTCCGTGCTTCTGTATGCAATGGAAGGATCATGGTTTGATTCGTGACATGTATTGCTTGTACGGCCAAATCAAGTAAAACTATCCCTATCACTAATGCGATTAATGACTGCTCTATATAGCTGATGAACAACCATGAAATCAATAATAGAGCTAAAGCAATGCCTGTCGTTCGTTGTCCGTAACCTTGATCGGCCAATTTCCCTGCCCGTGCCGCAGCCAAGGCTCCAGCCACACCTACAAGACCGAATGCGCCAATTGCACTATGAGATAGAGCAATTGGCGGTGTACTAAGTGGCAGTACTAGTGAAGTCCACAAAATGCTGAAATCAGCAAAAATCAGCATGGCTAGAACGGAGCGAACGCGTAACGTTCGTTCTTGAATAAACAAAGCAAGCACCGATCTAATCAACTGAGGGTAGGATAGCGATTTTACCTCGCGCTCAACATTGGGCAACATCTTTATAAACATAAAAACCATCAAAAGCATGAGCGCTGCAGAAAATAGATATACAGAACGCCATCCCGCAACATCTGTTAATATACCAGCAAAAGTACGTGCGAGAAGTATGCCAATAACTATCCCACTTGTTACAATGCCAACGACACGTCCTCTTTCTGTAGGGGAAGCGATGGTCGCTGCAAACGCCACGAGAGTCTGTGTCACAACTGCAAGCAGACCCACCAAAGCCATACCTGCGAAAAGTACCATGCTGGAGGAAGCAGTACCAACTATAACCAGAGCTGTTGTAGATAATATCATCTGACCGACAATTAGACGTCGCTGGTTTAGCAAATCTCCAAGCGGTACGAGTAGCAGTAAGCCCACTCCATAAAAAATTTGTGTAACGGTAATAACAACACCAATAATGGAATGGTTAATACTAAACTCATTAGATAGTTGATCAAGCAACGGCTGTGCAAAGTAAATATTGGCAACAGACATTCCACAGGCAGTCGCAAACAATAATGCCAAAGCGTGAGACATGGATGGCTGTTGATTCAAATTAGGTTTTGTTACGGAAGATTTATGACTTATCTTAGTGTAGAGTGGATCATCTTCTATATTTGTCTCTGTTTTGCACATACCTTAACCTCCAATCACATTAGATTTTTAATCATAACATACCGTTCAGTACAATATGATTACTGGTAAATATAACTTAGCCTTATTCATGATGTCAACGATTTTTTGCACTAAAGTTAATATTTCATTAAATGAATGGAGCTTGATTTGACAGGAAGAATGGCTAATTATATAATAATTACATACTGTTTGGTAATAAAAACAACAATTGTAATTACCTACACACCTATCCTAAAACAATTAATAAAATTAAAGTTTGAGGAGGAGAATTCTTAATGGCAAGAACCCGTGAATTTGATGAGGATCAAGTTTTAGATGCAGCAATGCAGTTATTTTGGGAGAAGGGATATGAGGCTACCTCATTAAGTGATCTTACTTCTAGAATGGGCATTCAACGCCCTAGTATTTATTCGACTTTTGGAGATAAGAAAGAATTGTTTGAAGCCGCACTTCGCAGGTATACAATGTCTCGGGCCTCTGATATACGAAATAGGCTTCAAAGTCACTCCTCTGTAAAAGAGGCATTTTCTATTTTCTTTGCCGATGTCGTCAATGAAGAATACGCAGTGGATCTTAGTAAAGGTTGTTTTTGTATCAATACAATGGTTGAACTAGCACCTCATGATGAGAGATTTGAAATTTTGACCAGAGAACATCAAATGTACCTCGCCGTCATTTTTCAGGAGACGATCGAACGAGGAATTCAATCAGGTGAGCTGGAAGTCAACACAGATGCAAAGTCTTTGGCACAGGCACTAATTGTATCGTTAATCGGTCTAACGGTTATGATGAAATCTCGCCCCCAACGTTCATTTGTGGACAATGTAATAGCAGCGACGCTCACATTACTTAAGTGACATGATTGTATTTAAAAGTACGAAAACCATACCTTTATAGGGGTAACGTCAAATCTCCATCAAGCTACAATTTTATAGTACCCCCAGAACGAAATTTTGTGCTAACTTGTAACAAAAATGCTCATTTTTTCATTTCGGGGTAATTCTGAATTCTTAAGTTGATGGGTATGGGGGAGCACCACATGCCCATCAACTCAAAATCTCATACCACCTCCAGAACGAAAATTTTATGCATGTTGCTCGTATTTATTGTTTGGGGATAAATCGTTCTTTAAGCTTGATGGCGATTTGGTGCTATCCCTAAAACATCTGGACTGTAATAGCCACCTAAAAAATGCAAACAAAAAGACCTTTAATCAGTCGTTTTGTTTGCATTTCCTTTTTCTAAAACTACAGAAAAGATAAGTACTATAGTTAACACCATAATAAACCCTACTTCACTTCCATCACTTACAAAAAATGAATACAAAGTATAAATTAAAATTAATATTCCATAAATAACTTTGTGCAATGAACTCCCCCCCCTTTTTGCCGTATATATTTTATTGTAAAAATTTAATTCAAGCCCTATATCAAAATGAAAATAAAAAGCACCTGTGATATACACAAAGTGCTTTTCTCTTGTCAATTTATCTATTTTCACTATATTTATCTATTTTCTTTTTATAACTCAAATTTCTTCGAATCGTACTTTTCTAGAGTTTGTTACAATTCATTTTGTTCATATGGAATATGTTTATCTATCTGTACATCTTCAACATTTTCTCCACCTGTTAATACTGTTTAATCATTTTGTATTGCCCTCCTTTTGTTTGATTACTTGTATCATAAAACAAGTATCTGAAGTTGATATGTAGTTTATCTAGAGTGTATGTAAATTTAAAAAATCTCTAATAAAATGTTTATGTTGTAACGTTACCATCAAAACTAGTGCTTCAAACACCCTGATTTGAAGAGACAGTAACCCATATTCTAGCTTGAATTCCCACTACAATTCTATATTGAATAAAACCAGTTGATCCCTATAATATAAAAAGAGCACCACTTTTTGGATGCTCTTCGTTATAACTATATAGTATTTAATTTCCTTCTTTTGTTGGTACCATTTTTCCTTCTTGAGAACCTGTACCTTCTGTTCTTTCAACAGTTTTTGCATCTCCTTTAGGAGTTGCTGGCACTGCATCTTTAGGTACATCAAAGTTTTGTGAGAAAGACGTTGTTCCATCTGCACTCCGTGTAATTACTTGATTTGAACTATCTTCATTTGATTTTAAATTGTCCATTTTCGCATCATCTGCACCTACTGCACCCCCCGCTACCAATCCTGTACTTAAAAGTGCTCCTGCTAATAATGTTTTAATCATTTTTCATTACCTCCTTGTTTTGTTTGGAACTACATTTAGCATAAGACAAGAATCTATAGTTGATATGGACTGTATCTGGAGATTATGTAAAGAAAAATAGATGATCAGTTGTATATCCTAATGGGTGCTTAGGCAAGATTGAAACTTAATATGAGTTTGATAATTGAGTTACCCTTCGTTTTTGGGTGTAAGGTTTTTGGCTGGGGTGAAGTGAGGAGCTAAACTTTTCTAATTTGAAACATTTACAACTAAATTTGCAATAAATTTCTCAATATAGATATACTTGTTATTTATAGTTTAAATATTCAAAATTCAAACTATAAAGCGTGATAAAAATATGATGATTATCCCTTATGTTTACTCCTTGTACTAAAGATAAGATTAAATTCTCCGACCTTATCTTTTTTGTTTGTAGAAATTTAATGCAAAAAAACAGAATCCTTAGTATAAGGATTCTGTAACAAGAAATGACAGATATATAGCAATAAAAAGAGTTACTTATATTATAATTTAAAAATGCAACAACCATATTGATAAAATTCGAAATAAATTGAATATTATATATATGTGTTTCTCATGCAATTTTTGTTCAAAATGCCAATGTTATTTAGGACTTTCTCCACAATAACTGAATTAATTATCTTTAAACTGCAATTCTTCCGTAGAACCTTTCAGCGCTGTCGTAGATGAAGTTCCACCCGTAATCACTTGTGCTACTTCGTCAAAGTAACCTGTTCCGACTTCTCGTTGATGACGCATAGCAGAATAACCATGCTCTTCTGCTGCAAATTCGGCCTGTTGTAATTCAGAATACGCTGCCATACCACGTTCTTTATAGCCGCGTGCTAATTCGAACATACTGTGGTTTAACGAATGGAATCCTGCAAGTGTTACAAATTGGAGTTTGTAACCATATGATGCCATTTCTTTTTGAAAGTTTTCAATTGTTTTTTGATTTAATTTTTGTTTCCAATTAAACGACGGTGAACAGTTATATGCGAGTAACTTTCCTGGGTATCTCTCATGAATTGCTTCTGCAAAAAGCTTCGCATCTTCTAAATTTGGTTCAGACGTTTCACACCAAATAAGATCTGCGTACGGTGCATATGCTAGGCCACGTGCAATTGCTTGATTGAGCCCCGCTTTTGTACGATAAAAACCTTCCGTTGTTCTTTCTCCTGTAATAAATTCTTGATCAATTGGATCAATGTCGCTCGTAATTAAATCTGCTGCATCTGCATCTGTTCTTGCCACGATTACTGTCGGCACGCCCATAACATCCGCAGCTAAACGAGCAGAAATTAAATTACGTACCGCCGTTTGTGTCGGTAATAATACTTTTCCACCTAAATGTCCGCATTTCTTTTCTGAAGACAACTGATCTTCAAAATGTACACCTGCTGCACCTGCTTCAATCATTCCTTTCATTAATTCAAATACGTTTAATTGCCCACCAAAACCAGCTTCTGCATCTGCAACAATTGGTACGAAATAATCTATATCACTGCCACCTTCCATATGCTGAATTTGATCAGCACGTTGCAACGTTTGATTGATTCTTTTTACAACAGAGGGCACACTATTCACTGGATATAAACTTTGGTCTGGATACATATGTCCAGCTAAATTGGCATCAGCAGCTACTTGCCAACCACTTACACAAATTGCTTTTAAGCCTGCTTTCACTTGCTGCATTGCTTGATTTCCTGTTAATGCACCAAGCGCATTGATGTAGTCTTCTATATGAAGCGATTGCCAAAGTTTCTCTGCACCGTGGCGTGCTAGTGTATGTTCAATATCGATAGATCCTCGAAGACGAATAACATCTTCGGCACAATACGGGCGTTTTACCCCTTTCCAACGTTTATCTAACTCCCAATTTTCTTGTAATTGTTGAATTCTTTCGTTTTTCATTTCTTCCATCTCCTCGTATGTTATTTTTCAGTTATTCTTTCGAGTAACTATTACACTAAATATTTTCTTGGCCGCCTGAGTATATTCCTGGATAATGAAGATAAGAATCAACGCTTTCTTTTATTTGTTCTTGGAAGAAAGATGCTAATATTTATTTTCCTGTTGAACAAATCCTATTTCTCTAGCTAATTTATCCAAGATATGTGATGACATATGTCGGGGGAATTTCTCAGTAAACAATTGTAGTTCATTTTTTCATTTTTGGGGAACAATGAGTTTCTTAACTTGATGGCAATGTGGCGGGACCACATGGCTATCAACCTAAAATTTTATAGTATCCCCAAAACGAGAAAATTGGCATCTCCAGATAAAAATATACATTTTTTGTTTTTGGGGTACTAGTTTCATTAGCTTGATGGGCATATTGGTGAAACCTCGAAATGGACATTTTGGTAGGCAATTCTTCTTCTCTTAAAATAACCTTAAATATATTATAGATTTAAGAATATTAGAAAAATAAATGGTATAATTTCCTAAAACATCCTGAATAAAGTTGATTTTAGAAAAGGAGTAGAGAGGAAATGTTTCAGAAGCTCAAATTTTATTTACTCAGTCTTGTAATTAGTTCAATGTTAGGTGGGATTATCATAGGTGCTAATTTCTTGGTCCATAACATCTACTATTTAGTTGTAGGTAAAGAATTTCATTTTAATATGTGGTCTTCTATTATTATATTTAGTATCGTATTTATTTCGGGTTTCTCGTATATGTTGAAAAAGGGTCCAGATATACTTGTTAATGATTAAACCAATAGTAATTATAGTAGGCGCTACCATGATCCGGTTGGCGTCTTGTTTGTTGTTAAGGAAAGATAACAAAACAAAATTTCCTTAATCACAAAGCTTTAAAAGTAACCTATCCATAGTGATATTAAAGTTACTACTAACAGGGCAAGAAGAAATATGATATTTCGAATCCACTTTTGTATATCATCAAAATACTGCTTTATAAATGCAACGTTGATATAAAACATGAGAAATACAACAAAGAAGGTAAAGTTACCAAATTTATCGGTCAATTTTTCATTGGTAAATGTGCTTACATGAAGGAACAGTAAAGTAAAAGTTACTAAGAATAACTCAAATAGCCTTTTTTTGCTCACACCACCACCACTCTACAGTAATTTCCTTTCGTTTTATTTTATCTGAACGTAGTGTGTAGCAGACTATGAATATTATACTTATGTAAAAAAAGGCTAACAATTCAAGATTGTTAGCCTTAATCGCGCCTTTTAAAAGAATAACTCAATACAACAAATGACTGATTCTTCAACTTGCAATATATTCTCCTTTAATTACAAAAAACGAACCTCGAATTGTTCCAGCAAGTTTAGACTTCTGTCTAGCAAACTTAAACTTCTCTACTAACTCCGTTGGTATCTCCATTCCCTCAGAAAGCTTAAATCCAACGGCCCGCTTCTTTGGGTTATCCAACGTATACATGACGTTGACTGCAAGACCATCCTCATAGAAGACATAGGCAAATTTAATATTTTCCACTTGAAAACACGATGTTTCTAAAGGTTTTGCCGCAAACTCAATATCACGTTCTTCTTTCAAAATGCGGTTCACATAATCAAGAGTCTTCTCGCTTTCACTAGCTGGTACAACCGTAAATTCATGCTTGTATTTATTCATAAAGTAACGTGCTTCATGGGCACGTAAACCAGCAAGCGCTTCTGCTACAGGTGAAGACTCCATGCCAGCTGTAGTTACGTTTTTAAAATCAACTATATCGGACAATTCCATCTCTCCTTTTAACACTTTACTTCCTAACAACTGGAATCCATATTTCACCAAATACTAAGCCGTTTCGCTGCCCCATCTCAACTGTTGTATTTGGCCCACCAACATAGGCAAAATCTTTTTCTTCTGCTAATGCTTGACCAAATGCAATACCAGTAAGCTTATTACTTAGCTCCTCAGCTGTATTGCCTTCCCCTTTAACTACTAGGTATTCTCCCCTCGGAAACTGGATAACTCTAGATTCTTCTTGTATCGTTGCCTCTGTCATGACACCAGCGTAATACATCATCTTGTTATTCACCGCTTCACTCACAGAAAAAATGTAATCATTTGTAGCTAAAGCTTTTAAAGTGTCCAACCTTCCATCTTGTTCGACGGCCAGCCAAAAGTCTGCCTTTTCCTTGTTTATGCCCGCAAAGTCTGTATAGTGGCTCTTAAGTTCAGTTCCAATACCTAACACGATAAAGCTATCTTTTTCTTCTATTGTATAATTTTTCATATTTAAAACCTTCCTCACTTTTAAATTAATCAAACGATTTATCTTTTCACTTGATGAGTTTATAATATCTTTAAATCATGTCAAAAAATGATACTGTTTAGGAGAACAACATGAAAAAAGTTGAACGGATTAATACCATCATGCGGTACATCAACAACCGCTCCCACTTTACAATTTCTGAAATCATACGAGAATTTAACATCTCACGATCGACAGCTATTAGAGACATTAGAGAAATTGAAGCCATGGGGATGCCGCTCGTCGCTGAAGTTGGAAGGGATGGGGGATATTTTGTCATGCATAACTCTATCCTGCCCGTTGTTCGCTTTACTGATAATGAGGTCAAAGCTCTTTTTATTGCCTTTATGGCCACAAGAAATCAACAACTTCCCTATCTAAAGAGTCGTCAGTCTTTAGCCGAAAAACTACTAGGACTCATCTCAGAAATCCAGCAAGATGACCTTGTTCTTTTAAATCAAATCTTGCTTTTTGAAGGGACTAACCCCCATAATCCCGACCTACTTGAGCTTTCTGACCTCCCCCATCCTATGTTAGAAAAACTCATCCAAATCCTTCTTTTGGATAGCCATTTATTGATTACCGTAAAAGAAGAGGAGGAATTCAAGTCTTATCCAATTTATCTACTACACCTTTATCAAGAAAAAAGCCATTGGATAATTGAAGGCTTTGACATAAAAGAAGAAAAAAAGAAGATGTTTCTTGTCGATCATCTCATTAATGCCGAACCCTATACGACGAAAAAGAGATTAAGTAAGAAAAAGATTTTAGAAAAACTAAGTAAGAAGGACGAAGCACTCAACCTTGTACTTGAACTTGGTCCAAAAGCGATTGCCCAGTTCAAAAAATACCATCCTTTAAAAATTTCTATTTCCTATACAAATCCTTACCAATCCACAGCCATTCTAAAAACTTTTATCAATGTTAACAATCCCGATGAATTAACAGAAATAACGAATTGGATACTTTTCCTAGGTAAAGATATCAAAATTAGGGAAGTGCCTGAAGAAGTGTTAGAAGGTTTAAAAGAGAGATTATGTTTATACTGCCCATAAGTAGTGACCAGTTAAACCCAAAATAATATTGATTTTGACTAGATGCCAGTTACCTCTATTTAAATACCTAGTAAAAACATTTTATTCGCTACCGCTACTTTAAACGCTCTTCTAAGAATAACGCCAACACAAAAAAAGACATGAACTAATCTTTGTTCATGTCTTTTTATATTAGAGTTTAACCCTCATAAAACAGCTTGTTTAAAATTCGAATATGGACTTATCTTATCCATAATCGCTTTCATTCTTTTTTCATATCCCACTATTTTAGCACTTGAACTAACAATAGCGAATTAGAATAATGACTTAATACTTGCTAGGACAGTAAGTATACCTACAACAATAACAAATACATTGCTCATTTTCCCTTTGTATTTAGCTAGTACTGGTACTTTACTAATCGCATACATCGGTAATAGACATAAGATAGCAGCAACTAATGGACCGCTCAGAGAATCAATAATTCCAAGAATACTTGGATTTGTATAAGCGACAAACCAGCATGTTAATACAACAAAAGTAAGGATCATTGTCTTAATTGTTTTTTCTTCAATAACTTTTCCACGTGTTTTACCGAACTTCATAATCACGTCACGCATTACCTCAAATGCTCCTATATAATGGCCAAGGAAAGACTTTGTAATAGCCACAAAAGCAATGATTGGAGCTGCAATAGTGATTACAGGCGAATTAAGCTCATTAGCAAGATATGAAAGAATTGATAAGTTTTGCTCTTTTGCCATTTTTAAATCCTCTGGAGTCAAACTCAGTGTACTACTCCAAACGAAGAACATAACTACAACGAATGTCATGATATAACAAACTTTTTGTATTTGTGCACATTTAGCATCAGTAGCTTCTATTCCATACGTAGCCTTCTGTTTCACAACAAATGATGAAATCATAGGTGAATGATTAAATGAGAATACGATGATTGGTAAAATCATTAATATCGTTCCAAAATATCCTGTTCCTGTTGAAGCAGTAGAAACACTTGAAAAGCTAAGCATTGACGTATTCCACTGTGGAATTAAAGATATTGCGATGAAAAGTAGAGAAGCTATGAAAGGATATACGAGCATACTCATGATTTTCACAGTAATATCTTGACCAAAATTTAGTATAGCAATAAGGCCGAGCACTAATACAAGAGATAAAATGGCCCTTGGAGGCTCCGGCATGTGCAATTGATGCACGATAAAACTACTTGCGGTATTTGTAAGCGCAACCGAATACATCAATACGATTGTATAAATTGAGCCGAAATATACGATGTTAAAAATGATACTTGCCTTATTTCCGAAATACTCTCTTATTGTGCCTGTAATCCCCTCATCAGCAGAATTAGAAGTGTAAATCATTTTAGCAAGTGCCCTATGTGAGTAATACATAACTGGATATGCAAGCAATGTAATTAGTAGTAATGATAATAAACCACCTGAACCTGCATTAATCGGTAAAAAGAGCACCCCTGCTCCAATTGCTGTTCCAAAAAGGCTCAATGCCCAGGTAGTATCTTGTTTATGCCACTTTTTAGGATCTAGATATTTCTCATTTTTCACTGCAGTATTTTCAGCTTGAAATTCTATTTTTTTTGCAGTATTCCCATTCATATAATAAATCCCCCTTGTATCCTATTTTTACGTCTCTTTTTAGGCTTAAGAATATAGACCATTCTTAAAAAATGAACCGCTTACTTGATGCACCATATTGTAAACGATTCCACCTAAAGCTGTCTCTCTTAATGTGCGAGGCATTTATCCTCCAACCCTATACTTACCATTGATGATATTGTTTACACCAGCTAATACGATATCCGCTGCTGCTAAACTATTTTGAAGAAATCCCCCTTCTGGTCACACACCTTTCTGTAATTAATCGTTTCAGTCTGTCCAATTTTAAAATGTTTGATATTTTCTTCGTAGGTAATCGGTTACCTCTCGACGCCCTCATTATAACGTTTATATTTGCGAGTCTAATATTTTTTTATTTTTAGAAAGACAGAATAAACAGAATTATGAATAGATAATAAATTACAATTGGTATGTAGCAATTGTGTCTATTTTTTGAAGCTGTATTAGTTAATAGAAAAATAAACATAATACAGAGTTCCTTTCGTTAACACATTGATTATATTAGGAACTCGTTATAAAGATACTTATATTTCCCTTTGCTTTCACATCTTATCTTTGACATGAAGCTGTTGTAATAAATAATACACATTGATGTAAAGGAATAAATTTAGAAAACATAAAATTATTCCCATGAATTTTTATTACATATAACGAATTAATATTCATTTTTCAGAAAAGAAGAACTTTTCCAAAGGAGCCTACGCACCTTATATAATGGTTATCATGTTGAGCCTGTTAAAAGAATTACACCATAAGTTTCCATTTACTATATGTAATATTTATTAAGTGTAGTTTTTTCTAAATATGCATAATTACATATTTAGAAAAAGAGAGTATACTTTCGAATTGTGTAGTAAAGATATAGCCCACCTACGGAAATAGGTGGGCTTTTCATGTATAAAAATTGCATTTATTATATGGCAATTAGAATTGAGGTCAAAATATTATCTCTTCCCTTTTAACTCTCTCAGTCTGCTTTTTCTCAACGTCTGAGCCTACTTACGTACCAACTGCATAACCAGTAAGAATACTAACAATTATAGCAATAACTAAGATTAATGTGATTTAAATCCATTTTCCCATATATATATTATTCCAGAAGGTTTAGTTGTCATTGTGCACCGAACTGGTGGTGTTACCCTAACTGACGTTTAAATGCTTTGCCGGCGAAGAAGTAAGCGATAACCATAATGCCCACACACCAAGCAAGTGCAATCCAAATATCGTTGCCAACAGTCCCTTCATATAAGAGGGCACGAATCGCATTTACGATTGAAGTCACAGGCTGGTTTTCAGCGAACGCACGAACAATTTTTGGCATAGTTTCGGTAGGAACAAAGGCCGAACTAATAAAGGGCAGAAAAATTAGTGGGTACGAGTAGGCTGTCGCCCCTTCCATAGACTTCGCTGTCAACCCAGGAATGATAGCCAACCATGTCAGCGCCAGCGTAAACATCCCGAGTATTCCAGCTACCGCGAGCCAATCCAGAATATTAGCACTGGAACGGAAGCCCATTAAGAGCGCAACAAGAATAACCACCACGATAGTAAGCACATTAGCAACAAGTGATGTTAATACGTGAGCCCATAATACCGACGAACGCTTGATAGGCATAGTAATGAAACGTGCCATCAGCCCGCTCTTTACATCCGTAAACAACCGTACGGAAGTGTAAGCGACACCGGATGCGATAGCCATCAGCAAGATTCCCGGCAATAAATAATTGACGTAGTTATCCGTTCCTGTCTTTATGGCGCCGCCAAATACGTAGACAAACAACAGCATCATCATAATCGGCGTAATCGCTACCGTAATAATTGTATCCGGACTGCGCATAATGTTGCGCATTAAACGCCCTAATAATACCCCTGTTTTGCTCTTCATTTACATCTCCTCCTTTTTGCCAATGATCGCAAGGAAAATTTCTTCCAATGTCGGCTGCTTCTCGATATACTCCACTTTTGTTGGCGGGAACATCTCTTTAAGTTCTGTAAGAGTACCAGTCGTAATAATTTTTCCGCCATGCAAGATAGCGATACGGTCCGCCAGTTGTTCGGCTTCCTCGAGATACTGGGTCGTGAGCAAGATGGTTGTGCCGCCGCCGGCAAGTTCCTTGACGGTATCCCACACTTCAATCCGCGCTTCGGGGTCAAGCCCTGTCGTCGGTTCATCGAGAAAAATGACTGCTGGCGTCCCAATCAAACTCATCGCGATATCAAGCCGGCGCTTCATCCCACCTGAGTACTGGTCTGCCCTCTGGTTGGCTGCATCAGTCAGGCTGAATCTTGCAAGCAAATTATCAGCGACTTGAGCAGGACTAGAAACTCCACGCAAATTGGCAATCATTATCAAGTTTTCTCTCCCCGTGAGCATACCGTCTAAAGCTGCAAACTGCCCTGTCAGACTGATACTTTGACGAACATGATCCGGTTGACGCTGAACGTCAAAACCACAAATACCTACTTCGCCGCCATCTTGCTTCATCAGCGTCGAGAGGATATTGACTATCGTCGTCTTGCCCGCTCCATTTGAGCCCAGCAGTGCGAAAATTTCGCCACGCTGCACTTCAAAATCTACCCCTTTTAACACTTCCTTATCTTTAAAGGATTTTTTTAATCCTTTTACAGAAATCGCTGTATTGGTCATGCTTTTTTCCTCCTTAAAAAATGTTTTGTAAAGATAGACTGCCTACACCCTCTATTTAGTATTACTGATAATCTGTATTACTTAGTACTGATTTAAAAATATAACTGAATAGCAGTGGCGTCAATTCACATTTGTAACCAGCTAATCAGTCGGTATTACCTGTTGCATTTATTTTTTTCTCAATTGCTTCATGATACTTTCATTCAAATCTTCACGATACTTGGAAACATAAGTTTTAGCGTTTGCCACTAGTTCGTCAGCAAAGGATGCCACGTCCTCCCCAGTGATTTCTAGCACTTGTCTGCCTTCCGCCGCACCGGCTTCAAACAAATCGATTAGTTCATACTGTATGTGTAGCATATCCATCCCGTTACCAGCTGAGAAATTCCACATGTAGTTTTGAATTTTCTTAAACACAAACTGATAGTCCTCTGGCAGAGCTCCAACACGTGCCATCATCATTTTGTACTCTTTTTTATCACCAATTAATTTTTTGAACATTTCCAACATATTATTTTTCCTCCTTTTTTATAAAGCAGAACAAGAAACTCCCAAAATATCGGCCGAATATTTAATCTTATGAGGCTAGTTTGACTTCAAGACGTTAATTTTTGATGATACAAAATCCCATTTTCTCCAAAACAATTCAAGTTCCTGACGGCCATCCTCATTTAGTGAATAAAACTTGCGAGGCGGCCCCATGTCTGACGGTTTCTTTTCAATATTCACAAGTTTTTTCTTCTCTAATCGCACAAGGATGGTATAGACCGTTCCTTCCACGACTTCAGTAAACCCAAGCTCATTCAGGTGGCGGGTAATCTCATAGCCATAAGTTTCACGGCGGCTAATGATTTCCAGAACACATCCTTCCAGCGAACCTTTCAGCATTTCAGTTAAATTTTCCATATTCTGATCCTCCTTTACCCCCTATTCTGTCTGACTTATATTCAGTATCACAGAGTACTAAGGCTAATTTTTACTGAATAGCTTTTGAGAAACCTCACTATTCAGTATTACTTATTACAACTACATTGTATGACTAAGTAGATGGAATGTCAACTCGATTTTTAAATTTTTTCTTAAATCCGCTTTTGCCTATTGGATACTGAATATATTTTTAAAAACTACGCTATTCAGTATTACTCATTACCACTACATTGTATGACTATGTAGATAGAATGTCAACTCGATTTTTAAATTTTTTCTTAAATCCGCTATTATCTATTGGATACTGCCTATTTTCTTCTTAAGAAATCTCACCACATACCTATCCAGCTAAGAAAAGGAAATACCCAAAACAAAAATTCCGCATTTTTATTTTGGGCGTTATAATATTCCGAAGTTAATGAATGTGGATAGCTCTCCTTATTAAAAAGACGGATCATTTTTTTGTTCTTCTACTAATGCACCTGTGCATTTAATACATGAGCTTGCGAATACATACAAATTCTTTATAAAGTCAACTCTACATATAGGACATCCTTTTTGTTACGATAACATCATATTCATATCTTCTGCTGCGGTTGTAATTAGTTTTAAACCGAATGTCTCTTGTAATACATCAAGCACACCAGGTGAAATAAATTCAGGTGCCTTTGGACCAATGCGAATATCTTGAATACCAAGACTAAATAGCCCAAGTAAAATGGCAACCGCTTTTTGTTCAAACCATGATAGAACAATACTCACTGGCAATTCATTCACTTCACATTGAAAAGCATCAGCTAAAGCGGCCGCTATTTTCACTGTAGAAATTGAATTATTACATTGTCCTAAGTCAATGTAACGTGGAATCTCCGTACCGGGCACAACACCATAACTCACATCATTAAAACGGAATTTCCCGCAAGAAGTTGTTAAAATAACCGTTTCTGGCGGAAGTGACGTTGCTAATTCACGATAATATTCTCCGCCTTTTCCCGGAGCATCACAACCTGCGATGACAAAGAAACGCTTAATCTTTCCTTCTTTTACTGCATTAATAATTTCCGGAGCTAATGATAATACTGTATTATGATGAAACCCTGTTACTAACTGCTCATCCGACTCCATATGTACTTCTGGAAGTTCAAGCGCTTTTTGAATCAATGGTGCAAAATCATCATTTTCAATTTTTTGTACACCCTCTAAACCTGCAATATCATATGAAAAGAATCGATCAGAGTATGATCCTTTAATTGGCATAACACAGTTCGTTGTAGCTAATATGGCACCTGTAAATTTTTCGAAAAGGCGTCGTTGATCATACCATGCCTTACCGATGTTTCCTTTTAAATGTTTATATTTTTTCAGTTGTGGATATCCGTGTGCTGGTAGCATTTCAGAATGCGTATAAATGTTAATTTCTTTTCCTTCTGTTTGCTTTAATAACTCTTCTAATGCAAATAAATTATGACCAGTAACTACAATTGCCTTACCTTCTACATGGTTCTGCGTAATTTGAACAGGCTCCGGAACACCAAAGTGATTCGTATGTGCCTCATCTAATAACTCCATTACTCGTAAAGCCGATTTCCCTACTTTCATAGCCATATCAATATGTTCTTGTTCATTAAAGTTAGAATTTGTTAATGTCATATATAGCGCTTCTTGAGTTGTAGCATCTACAAATGCATCTGTATACCCTAGCTGCGCAGCATGCGTACGATAAGCCGCTATTCCTTTTAATCCAAACACAATCGTATCTTGTAAACTTGCAATTGTTTCATTCTTACCACAAACACCCATCACTTTACATCCGCCTGTTGGCGTTTGTTCACATTGATAACAAAACATATCATCCCACCCTCTCCCAATCATTCATTACAAATTAAGCATAATGCCCATTAGGAAAAAAGGATGTGATATCAATCACAATAATATATATAAATTTGTGACAGTTCATATTGTTGACATAATATTTTTATTGACATCAAAAAAACATACAGAAAAATGGACACCTTTGTTGATGCCTTCAAATAGCTAGATAATTGATTTAGAGAACTATTAGCAACTAATAAGCATACAACAACACTATTCTTTCTATCATTCAACAGAAAGAATAGCGTTTTTTCATTTTGAAGCACTATCAATTTTTTGATTAAAGATTTTATGGGGAATCGCTTTATTTACATTACATTTACACTACCTTAACATTGTTTACATTATTTATATGATATATTTATATAGAAACTACTTAAGAAATTTCATGTACATTGTTATCTTTATAATCTCTTAACTGATTGATAAGAGATTATGTTACATTTTCATACCAGGGGTGAATTAGGATGACTGAAACTTTAAAGACACTTATAATGCTTGATGTTACTTATGTTGTTATAGCAATTATGACGGTACTGGTATTTGTATACTTGGAATTAAAATCTCAGTAACTTATGCAGGCATAATTGATAGCTTCGCATTTAAATATAGTTAGAAGAAAGCGAGGAGAAAATTATTTCTCCTCGCTTTTATATTCCCACAGTTTCTTATTTCAACAAATCCAATGTATGTAAAAGTAATCCTCTGTCCCCTACTTCTCCATGACCAGGCACTACTAAGTTCATATTTCCATATCGGTTCAACACATTCTCAATCGATGTGGACCATTCATTTACATATGCATCAGCAACATTCCCTAAATCTTTAGCTTCCGCAGATTTCACTAAACAGCCTCCAGCTAAAATGTTGTATTGCGGTAACCATACGACAATATTATCTTCTGTATG
Source organism: Bacillus sp. P4_E1 (assembly GCF_056401715.1). NCBI lineage: Bacteria > Bacillati > Bacillota > Bacilli > Caryophanales > Bacillaceae > Bacillus > Bacillus sp. P4_E1. The sequence continues at coordinate 8,021 of NZ_JBFUIV010000032.1, read as the reverse complement.
CCCTTTCCCTGGATAGAACGTTTCTACTTTTATATTTCCAAACTTCATATTCGTAATTGTTTGTAAGTCTCCAAGTGGCTCTTCATATCCATTTTTCTTTGCTAGTTCCGCAGTTAATGCTGTACTATGCGCTTTAATGCCTCTTTCTTTCAACGTTTTAATTCCGCCAATTCGATCAGCATGCGCATGTGTAATAATAACATCCGTTACGCGCTTCTTAAATTTCTTTTCTACCATCTCTATTAGTTCCTTCGTTAACTTATCATCCCAAGAAGAATCGACAAGCACTAACCCTTTAGAAGTGTTAAGAACTAGACCGTTCGAAGGAACTGCTACTCCATTAAAATAACCTAACTCAGTATGAACCCATACATTTTTGTTTAACTGAGAAATTGAAATAGTTCCTGTCTCATTCTTTATTACTTTTTGCTCTAGCTTTTGTTCCGCTTTCACAGAAGAAATTGTGCTAACAAATTGAATTGTTCCTAGTAAACTAACACATACCCCTAATTTTAATAATGTATTCTTTTTCATTTTTATCAATCCTTTCTTTCAAATTAAATGGTTATTACCTATATTAGACAATTCGTCTCAAATGTTTGTTCCATCTTTTTTTACATATTTTTCATACCATTAATAAAAAGCGCAAAAAATTTTGTGCGCTTTTTAACTTTCCTTTTACCATTCACGTTTTTTATTAATAATCATTTTTTCTTCAAACGCCTTCTCTAAATCAATTTCTAACTTGTTTGCTAAATCACATACATTCCAAATTACATCAAACATTTCTAAACCAATCTCTCTTTTCGAATCTTGTATTTTATCACGCTTTAATATAACTTCCGCTAATTCACCTAATTCCGCCATCACATACATCGTACGCTCTTCAATTGTTGTATCTTGAAATCCTTTTTCTTTACTGAAACTCGATACATATTGCTGGAATTCCGAAATATTCATATATAATCTCCCTTCATCGTAAATATCTCATTTTTAATAAACTTAAAATCAAAATTGTATTTTGTTAAATTATAACATTCATACTATAATTTATTTATAGCCCATTAACGGAGGTGTTTTCAATGACTCTCTTCGCTTCCCCATCATTATTCATACTAGCAATCATTTCATTTGCACTAGCTTATTTCATCGGAGTAAAACAATACACTTGGCTCTTATCAGGTTTCAATGAACGCCGTGTGTCAGATAAATTTAAGTTATCGAAGATAGTTGGTCTTTATAATTTAACCGCTGGTGTTATCGCCACAATTGGTAGTGTCTTCACTACCCCTAATGCAAAAATCGTATTTCCTATCATTATAATTGGCCACGTTATAATAGCTGCTTATGTAAATACACGTATGGTGCAGTGAAAAAAGATCACCCAAATGGATGATCTTTTTTATAATTTATCAACATATTGCTTCGCTTCTAGTAAGGAAAACCCAAAAGCCTCTCTTACTCTCTTAACTGCCGTAACTGTTTTTCCTTCTTCCATAAGCTGCCGCAACTCTTTATTAATTTCGGGTTCTCTATCTATAATTCCCATTTCTTTCGTAATTAGCTGTAATCTATCTTCCATCCGCTTTAAACGCGCATCCGTTTTCTTTTCGATTTTATTTAATTTTTCAACGATATAAATAAACCCAAAGACCGCTATCGGTATRATCATCCAAAATTCCATGACTATTCCTCCTCACTAGCTTTCATATGTTTTATTTAAGTAACTTATGTAAATTTTACCACAGGAAACATTTAATGTATAATAGTAATATACAACACTGTTGAAAAAGTGAAACTTTAATCAGTGGGAGTTTTACTGCCCGTTAATGCGGGATAAAACTTTTTATTTTAGGGGGACACTTTATGAAAAGATTTTTTAAGACGTTACTACAATTTGTAGTTCTTTCAATTGCACTACATTTGTTATTTGATATAGTTGGTTGGCTTGTTTTCAATGCACCAATTAAAAACAAACAAATCTTTATTTCCTTTATAACAGCCTCATGGCTTATGTACATGTACAGAGATAAATTTTTTAAAGCATTTACTTCGAATTAACTTAAACTAAGAAAACACTTCATCGATAAAAGATGAAGTGTTTTCCTTTTCTCTCTATTTACTACTGTATAATAAAGTTAATATTCTGTCTTTAAAAGAAAGGAGTCACTATGAACTTAAAAAGTAACAATATATATGAGAAAATGAACCAATATTCTGTTGCAGGGTTAAGCTTTGCCGTTATACGTGACGGTAAACTTGATGAAGCTACTGCTTTCGGAACACTTGAATCTGGAACAACTAGAACTGTCACTACGAATTCCATATTCAATTCTTGTTCTATTAGCAAATTCATCACTTCAATGCTTGTACTAACGTTATCAGATCAAGGAATCGTACATTTAGATGAAGACGTAAATGATAGACTCACATCTTGGAACATCCCTACCAATCTATTTACTTCACAGAAAAAAGTCACGCTGCGAAACTTATTAAGTCACCAATCTGGAATCATTGATCCTCCCAATAGTTTTGAACATTATACACTTGCACAAGGAATACCTAAAATCCCTGAACTTCTTGCTGGTAAAACATTATATTGCCCAGTACCTATAGAAGTAACTTATGCACCAGAAAGCCAATTCCACTACTCTGACGCAAATTTTTGTATTATCGAACAACTACTTGAAGATATTACTGGAAAATCGTTCAACCTTTTACTTGAAGAATATATCTTTCAACCACTTCAACTGAAGAATAGTACGGTATTCCCTACTGAAGATATAAATAAATTAGATACATTTGCTTGTGGACATAATAAAGATGGCACCGTTACAAATGAGAAGTATCCATTTTATCCATTCGCAGCTGCTTCAGGCATTTGGACAACACCAACTGACTTATCAACTTTAATTATTGAAATCATTCAGTCCTTACAGGGAAATAGCAAACTGGAACTTTCTCAAAAAACAGTACAAGATATGATTTCTCCTCAAGGATGCACCAAATGGACTGGGTTAGGTGTTTTTCTAGAGTATTCTAATGAAGACTTACAAATTCATTCACTTGGCTGGGGTGTTGGATTTCAATGTATGATGGTATGTAATCCATACCGAGGTAATGGCGCTGTTATTATGACGAACTCGGATTTAGGTGTTCATCAAAAGGATGGGATTATTGGTGAGATTTTAAAAATGTTATCCTTATAATTAACGAAATAAAACAAAGAAAGAAGCTGATTCTCCCAGCTTCTTTCTTTATATAACATTTTTCACCACAATTTTAATATGTTCTGGTGCGATAATTTCCGTTATACTTTCTTGGAAATCTTCATGCAGCAGTTCTTCAATATGCTCTAACTGCACTTCGACATGTGTGCATTCTAAATTATGTATGTTTAATAGTGCATAATGATCTTTCTTCTTAATTACTAAATATTGATTTTCTTCTGTTATGAGTACAGAACCTAATCGTATTCCTAGTAGACGTTGATCATCAAACTTCACAATTTTTTCTCCTTTCCAACTGCGAATGTAATTACTATACAAAAAACCTAATTTAAGGAAAAGAATCTTATATAGACTATATCATAATTTACTAAAATATAAATATCATATTTTCTTTCAATAGAAATCCCCGTTTTTTTATATATTTCGATACAAAAAACTTTCTCAACAAAAAATTATAATTTTCAGTTTTTTATTTCATGAAAATCTATTATACTAAAGCTAATAAGCGTTTGAAATGTTTGACCTCTCCTAATTCATGTACATATGGATGATCAGTAGCTGTTGCTACTGATCTATTTTTTGATTTCAGAAAGCAAATACACCGCATCCTTTCCTACACCACAAATAAGCGCAGAACCCCTTTGAGATTGCCACGGCAGCCCAATATAATACAATCCTCTTACTGGACTCATTCCCTTTGTATGATTAGGAAATCCATTCATATTCACTGCCTTTTCTATTTCAATCCATTTATAATCTTGAACAAAACCAGTTGACCATATAATACTTTGTGCACTATACGTGCCACCATTCTGAAACATAATATTATTTCCTGATGCACTTACCACTTTTCCCTGTAGTTTTATTGCTCCACTACGAATAAGTTCCTTACCTTCAAAACCAAAAATGGGATCCTTTCGCTTCTGAAACCACCTTCCTCTCTTTGTATGTATTTCGGCATACAATAAACCCATTTTTTCTAACCAATTAAAAATGCTTTTTCTAAAAAGATATAACGGTAAAAAGGTTAACGGATGACTTATAGCCATTGTAACTTCATGAGTTTTTGCAAGTTCTACTGCTATTTGCATGCCTGAATTCCCACCACCTACTACAAGTACTTTTCCCTTTGGAATTTGTAATGGTGATTTATATTGTGATGAATGTATTTGAAAAATATGTGATGAAAGATGTTGTGAAAATGAGGGGATGAATGGTTGCTGAAAACCACCTGATGCGATAATAACTTTTTTCGATTGTAAAATTTCTGTAGGAGTGTGTAATTCAAATATTTCTTTCTCTTTTCTTATTTTTAAAACTTGAGTCTGTAATTGTACCGGCAATTGAAAATACCTTGCATATTCTTCTAAATAAATTGCAATTTCATCTTTACATGGAAATCCACTCCCTTCTCCTTTTAATATCATACCTGGTAAACTACTATATTCCCTTGGTGTGAAGAGCTGCAAAGAATCATAGCGGTCTCTCCAAGAATCGCCAATTCGGTTTCCCGCCTCAAGTAATAAGAAACTATATCCTTCCTGCTTCAAGTAGTATCCCATTGTTAATCCAGCTTGACCAGCTCCAACGATAATTATATCTTTCATTCCAATTCCTCCTTCTCACAAACACATGAATACATGTTCATATGTTCATACGTTTCCATAATCATAACATTTTATTTTTTTATAATTCAATATCTATCCAAAATAAAAAAGAGCAGTTCACTATAAAGTAAACTCCCCTTAATATGTATCATCTCGTTACTCATTAATATTTCAATTGTCCCCAAAGGATCTAACGGCCCATACACACTATCACCTAAATTTATTATCATTTCGAATATCTTTTAATACCGCCTTTAAAGCGTGACTATTCCCATTAATATCTGAAATCATCGCTATTTTTCTCTTCATTGTAACCCCTACTTTGATAAATTATTTATAACACCTCAATTTCTAAACCCTTCCCTCATAAAATGTAATTCTATTTGAGAACGGATCAATCACAGTTAATTCAATTATATCCCAAGGTGTTCTCTCTATATCAGGTTTTGAATACGCATAATCTTTACTTGATAAAATAGCATAATAACTTTTTAAATCCTCTATTTTCACACGAATTGCACCGCCTGGTGAAGCATCCCCATGATGTTCAGATAGATGTATTACAGTATCATTTAACGAAATTTGCATATATAATGGCATATTTTCCTCATACCGATGTTCCCAATCCAGTTTAAACCCTAAAAAATTCAAGTAAAATAACTGAGCCTTTTCAATATCAAAAATTCTAAATATAGGTGTAATCATTTATAATACCCTCCTATTTATAAACATCCGCCGCCAATTCCCGCAAAACATCTACATTCATCACTTCAAAACAACCATTGCTTTTCTTTATAATTTCTTTATCACAAAAAACATTTAATGTACGTAATAAATGCCGATAACTCGTCCCTAACAATTCAGCTATTTCCGTTAAATTCCCACTAAACACAATTCTATTTCCGTGCTGAACCGCCCGTTCCCCTGCTGCTAACATGTAACTCGCAAGTCGATTTTCAAGTGGATACAGTAAATTAATTGTACTATTTTTTGAAAGTCGATTTAATTTATGGGCTAAAGAACCGCAAATACATCTCAAAAATTTCGCATCATGAAATAATTGGTTTCTCACTTTCCCTAAAGGTAGCCCAACACAATACGAATCTGCCATCACTTGTACGTTTGAAGCAGTCTTTTGAGAATGAATTAACTCCACATCTCCTAGTAACTGCAAACTATCATAAAAACATAATAATACCGATTTCCCGTTACTTAATGTGTTAAACGCTTTCGCTTTTCCTTCAACAAAGAAATATAAATAATCTATCTCTTCGTTTTCTCTGCAAATGAACTCATTCTTTTTAAAAAATATAAGTTCCATATATGGTTTCATATCACTACTAAAAAATGAATCAATATTATTTTGTTTCATATACTCTGCCAATTTATTAGAATTACATACTTTCTTCATAGTCCCCCACCTTTACAACTCATCCCAATTGTAAACAAAATTTTCTTCTTTCACTATGACATATGTCATAGTAATACACAATTTCAGCATGATACAGTCATTACAAATATGAAATATAAAAAGGGGATATTACATTGTATAACTTTTTTTCTGTCTTTATTGGTGTGCTTATTGCCATTATGCTCCCATTGAATGGGATTTTATCTGAAATAATCGGTAATTATACAGCGAGTGTTGTCATTCATCTTGTCGGTTTAATAGCAGTTATTTTCGTTTTAATCCTTAACAAAAATAAACTCCATTTTGATAAAGGTATTCCACTTTTTTTATATAGCGCTGGGGCAATTGGAGTATTCACTGTTCTTTTTAATAATATAAGTTTCTCTGCTCTTGGTGCCTCTATTACGATTGCATTAAGCTTACTTGGTCAATCCATCGCTTCCATAGTTATTGATCATTTCGGTTTATTAGGAATGAAAGTTTCGAAGTTTGATAAGAAAAAATTAATTGGATTATTATTCATCTCTTCTGGAATTATAGTCATGACAATTTATTAATGGAGGTAAGAAAATGTTATATATTTGTATCGCTATTTTAGCTGGTGTTTCTATCGTTGTTGCTAGAATTATTAACGCGAATTTAGCAAAGGAAATTGGAAATTGGGAAGGCACATTTTTCAATTATATTACTGGATTATTTTTCTCCATGTTATTTTTAATTTTCAGTTCAGATTCGTTGTATATTTCTAGTCATACGCTACAATCCATACCTATTGCTGTATACTTAGGCGGATTAGTAGGCGTTATCGTCATCTCATTATCAAACTATATTACTCCTAAAATATCAGCATTTTATTTAACGTTACTCATCTTTATCGGACAATTGTTTACGGGGACTATCATCGATTTCTTCCTGTCACACGAACTATCAACCGGAAAAATTATCGGTGGATTTCTCGTATTAATAGGGCTTACTTACAATTTACTCGTTGATCGCCCTATAAAAACCGTGAAGCATAACCACGTTCAACTATAATACTTTACGCTTACCTATCATATATTAATAGAAAAGCTCTTCACATGAAGCCATAGAGAGGAGAATACCCTATTAAGAAAATCATTTTATTGATAGGTAGCGCATTGATTGTTTTTGGAACCGTATGGTTTTTAAACTCTGGAAAATCTATTCAAGATCTCTATACAGCAAGTAAACCAAAGAAGAAAGCTACTATTATTTCAACTCAAAGAGACCCAAATGCACCTCCTGTTTTTTTAGGAAAACAGGAAATAAAAGATATACATGTAGAGTCGCTTAAGACAAAAAAATCTATCTTCCTTACAAAAACAGATGAATTAAAAACATTCATTAACAGTATGGATACAGCAAAAAAAGGCGATTTAACGCTAGATGAAGAAGGTTCTGATTTAGTAGATTGTAACATGTGGATTACTTTCCAAGATGGAACTTATAAACAATATTTAATTTGGATAGTAGATAACAACAGTAGTGAAGTTATGATTGCCCATCAAAACACTCCTGATGACGTAGACCTTACTTATTATCAATTAAATGAAGGTAATTCAAAAAAAGTATATAACTTATTTAAAAAGGTTATTTAATAGAAAAAGTCATGAGCTACTTGAAGTGACCCCCGAAAGTTAGACAGGTCGTTTCATTAGGCAGCCTCTAGGGTATGAGCCCGGTATTGTACCGGGCTCATACCCTTTAATTTTGCCTTAATTCTTTTATGATTATAGTATTCTATATACTTTG
>NZ_JBFUIV010000031.1:0-30046 GCF_056401715.1 Bacillus sp. P4_E1 | reverse complement strand
CTTAGGTAAAAATCGATTGTATTTCCTTTTGAATCAACAGCACGATACAGGTACATCCATTGACCTTTTACTTTGATATATGTTTCATCGACTCTCCAGGAGTCATTTGTTTGTTTAAGGTGACGTCGGATTCGTTTGTCCAATTCAGGACCGTACTGATGAACCCAACGCATAATCGTTGTATGAGAAATGGATAAGCCCCGTTCCTCCATCATTTCCACTAAATCACGAAAACTGAGGTTGTACCGTAGGTACCATCTTACCGTTAACAAAATAATATCAGGCTGATAATGTTTCCATTTGTATAAATTTTCCTTTTCCATACCGATCACGCACCTTCTTTAGATTAGTAGTATCAGTATGTCCAAGATTTGTAGATTTATTGCACCAGAACCCGTTAAAATCTGCGATACGATTCAATCTTAATTTAGTTGTTTTATAGAAATATTTCTGGTTTTCAGAAAACAATAATCGGAATATTCATTGTTTTCTATATTATTTTTAGAAAATAATCCCATTAATAGGAGTGTTATGATTTAATTGTTAGTCAATATCTCATTTTTAGAGCGTTAGTGTCTTTGAGGAAGTCTAAGCAAGTTATTGATTTCATTACCATCACAAACGAACTGCAAAAAAAGAATGGGATTGAAGAGGCGGGAGAAGTCTCGTATCCCACTCAATTAGTTTCTATCGTCCCTATTTAGTAAACTTAAGGAGCTCGTTTTTATGAAAACTACCGAATCAAAAAGTCTATGGGGAAATACAATTTATTTACAAGTTTTCTCTGCGTATTCACTGCTTATGCTCGGAGTATTTATTGACATGTTAGCCATTATGACCATTGTTAGTTTTGAATGGGAAGTAGACCCCACCATGATTGGATTAATTCCCGTTGCGTATGCACTTCCTGGGATTATATTTAGTTCATGGGCAGGCGTGATTGCTGATCGCTTTAGAAAAATTCCAATTATGATGTTTTGTAATCTAATGGTTGGTTTATTAACAATTGTTCTTTTATTTGTCCAAACTATTCATTGGCTTTTGTTAGCATTAATGATTCGTTCCATTTTCACCGTTTTTTATTATCCTGCACAGCAAACACTAACACGACAGATTGTTTCTCCTGATCTGCTTACCAAAGCGGTAAGTATCAATGGGATAGTTGAGCAAGGAACCAAGATACTGGGCCCACTTATAGGAGGAATGTTACTGAGCTGGTTTCAGCCAGAGTTTTGTCTGATTATAAGGGCAATATGCTGCTTACTAGCTGCTTTGGTTCTGTTGCCCACAATAAGGTTACAGGAATCTCTGTCAAGAGAACATATAGAAAAGAAACAGCAAAGTACTTGGACTGCTTGGTTACAAGGCTGGGGTTATGTATTATCCAATCGGATGATATTATCAACCATGATTTTCTTTACAATAGCTATGGCAGTATTACAATTAGTAGACTCACAGTTCCCTACTTTATTTAAAAGCTTGTTCCCAAATGATAAGAGTAAAATGGGATACATCATTTCTATTATTGGTCTTGGGGGAATAATTGGCGCATTCTTAACTCAGAAATTAAAACATTTTCAATATGGTTGGGTAATATGTGGAGGTATTGCTTTAATGGGAATTGGCTTTGGGGGCATTAGTCTGATAACTCTGATAAATCCTGGTGCATCCCTCATTTTTGCCTATCTGATTAGTTTTATAGCTGGTATTGGAAGTGGACTTATGCTTGTATCCAATCAAGTCATTCTACAAATAGAATCTCATCAAGAACAGGTCGGAAGAGTATTTGGGATTCAAAGCAGTTTAGCAAATGCAGTCCTCATTATTTCTCCTGCTATGAGCGGTCCACTGGTTCACTTTTTCGGAGTAATTGAACTCTATTTTTATGTGGGTATTGGGCTCATCATCATTGGAGTAATTGGGGTTTCACTACAGAAATATATATGGGTTAAACATAAGCAAGAACCTATAAGAGTAAATAATTTTTGAAGGGAAGATTTTTTATGGCCAATGAAGAATGTTATCCGTTAAGTCATCCACAGAGGAGAATATGGTATACAGAAGTTATTCATTCCGGTAAAGGGATATGTAATTTAAGGTTTTTGTTTAAACTTCATAGAAAAATGGACTATTCAAAATTAAATCGAGTTGTGAATCGTGTTATTAGTGAAAATGATGGTCTTTGCATCAGATTAAAAGAAAATGGGCATCAGGAACCTGAACAATATTTTATTAAACATGAAGAACAAGAATTTGAGTTTTTCGATTTCAGTTCCGTGGAGGATTCAGATTTGCTTGAGAAATGGATCGAGCAGAAAACAAAAGAAACGTTTACATTATTTAATTCGGATTTATACTATTTCGCTTTAATAAAATTAAACGATAATGAATGTGCAGTCTTTGGGAATGTTCATCATATTATCATGGATGGTTTATCAATCCAAATATTTACCAGTCAGATTGCAAAATATTATTATGAGATGCATAACGAGACTGAGGAAGGCGAAATTAGAAATTCATATGTTCAATTTCTGGCCAATGAACAAACATACTTGAATAGTATTCGCTTTCAAAAAGATCAAAAATTCTGGTTAGAGGAATTTAAAACAATTCCATCTGTGACGGGATTGAAGCCTTATAATACGTACCAAGTTAGTACCAAAGCATCACGTGAAACGTTTATATTATCGGAGCATTTGAAGAGAAAGATAGAGTTATTTTCTGACGATTATAAATTAAGTGTATATTCTCTTTTTGTTGCTGCTTTCTCATTGTCTATGTGTCGGTGGACCTCATCGCTTGATATTGCATTAGGAATGGCTTATGGCAATCGTATGACTAAAACGGAACGGGAATTAATTGGAATGATGGTGAGTACGGTTCCTCTAAGAATGGATATCGATCCAGAAGAAGAAGTACTTTCATTTATTGGTAGGGTGTCCAGAAAACAAAGTAAATCATTACGACATCAGAAATACCCATTTGATTTGTTATTAAAGCAGATTAATAAAGAGAATAACAGCAATGTTAGACTTTTCGGAACTACGATTGATTATAGAGATCGTGATGAAAGTGGTGACTCACTTTGGATTCCAAATGGTGAAGAAATGCAAGATTTTGCAGTACATATTGAGAATTTGACTGATATAGACTCTTTACAAGTACATATTGACTATCGTAAAGAGCTATTTTCTAAAGAAGAGATAAACCGCTTTTTTAAAACCATGTTAGCAGTAATAGAAAATACATTTAAAAACCCAAAGCAAAAGGTTTCTGAGATTGAAATTATTTCAGAAGAAGATAAAAGAAAAAGTTTAGTAGAGTTCAACAATCCTAAGCTTGATTTTCCACCTCAAGTAACTATTCATGAATTGTTCGAACAGCAAGCGATGATTTATCCAAATTCTATTGCAGTTACGTATGAAAAAGGAAAAGTTACTTATAGGGAGCTAAATGAACATGCAAATCAGTTAGCTCATTATCTGCAAAAAAAAGGAGTAGGACCTGATACTTTAGTTGGGCTGTGCGTTGAACGTTCTCTAGAAATGATTGTAGGTATTTTAGGGATTTTGAAGGCTGGTGGAGCCTATGTTCCACTTGATCCAACATATCCAGAGCAGCGACTTCAATATATTTTAGAGGATGCTGGCATTCAGTTATTCGTAACGCAAGAAAGTTTAAAAGAATTGAAATGGTTACCAGAAAATATAAAATCGATTTGTCTTGATCGTGATCGAGATGAGATTGAGCAAGAAAGTAAGACTTTACCGATTTCTAATGTAAATCCTCAACACCTAGCTTACGTAATCTATACTTCGGGATCAACAGGGAATCCAAAGGGCGTTATGATAGAGCATCACAATGTCATTCGTTTATTTAAATCGATGGACTGTTGGTATCAGTTTAATGAAAAAGACACTTGGACGCTTTTTCATTCTTATGCATTTGATTTCTCAGTATGGGAAATTTGGGGAGCATTATTATATGGTGGGAAATTAGTTGTTGTTCCGTACTGGATTAGTCGATCGCCCAAAGATTTTTATCAATTGTTGGTAGATGCAGAAGTCACAGTTCTAAATCAAACACCTTCCGCATTTCGACAGTTAATACAGGTGTGTGAACAAGAAGATGAGAATAAAAACTTGCAGCTGCGTTATGTGATATTTGGTGGAGAAGCGTTAGAACCTATTAGCTTGTTACCGTGGTTTCAAAGGTATGGGGAGAAAAAACCGCAGCTAATTAATATGTATGGAATTACAGAAACTACCGTTCATGTTACATATTATCCAATTACTCAAGATGATGTGCAGCATGCTTCAAGAAGTAATATCGGAAAGCGGATTCCAGATTTAGAAGTGTATATACTAGACGCTTATCAACAGCCTGTACCTATAGGTGTAGATGGTGAGCTTTATATTGGCGGGGCAGGGCTTGCACGTGGGTATTTAAATCGACCTGAATTAACTGCAGAGCGCTTTATACCTCATCCATTTAGTAGTGATCCGAAAGCAAGATTATATCGGACAGGAGACTTAGCAAGGTATTTGCCAGATGGGAATCTGGATTATCGTGGAAGAATTGATCATCAGGTCAAAATACGTGGTTTCCGAATTGAGATTGGGGAGATTGAGTCTACTTTAAATGCATATGCATCTATAAAAGAGGCTGTTGTAATTGTTCGAGAAGATCAACCGGGTGACAAACGATTAGTAGCATATGTTGTAGGAGATGGAAATGTAGGTGCGTGGCGAGAGTATCTTAAAGCGAAACTACCAAGCTATATGGTCCCTTCGAGATTTGTGACGATGGAAGCCATTCCACTAACAGCTAACGGTAAAGTTGATCGTGAGGTCTTACCTATGCCGGAGGAAGAGCAGACTAACAGTGAAGCTGTTGCCCCTCGGAATAGTAACGAAAAGATACTGGCTACCATCTGGAAGCAAGTATTAGGTGTTAAAAAGGTAGGAATCCATGATAATTTCTTTGAAATTGGTGGCGACTCGATTCTCAGTATTCAAATCATATCTCAAGCAAGTCAAGAGGGATTAAAACTTACTCCAAAGCAAATGTTTGAATGCCCAACCATTGCCGAGTTGGCACAAGTGGCTATAGAAACTCAGGGAGTACAAGCGGAGCAGGGAATTGTGACAGGAGAAGTGCCCCTTACTCCAATTCAGTACTGGTTCTTCGAGCAAGAACATTCACGTCCGGAGCATTGGAATCAATCGATGCTTTTAAGAGTAAAAGAGAGATTGGACGTGAAGTTACTAGAAGGAGCGATCTTAAACTTACTAAAACATCATGATGCTTTACGTTTCCGGTACGAACAGTTACCAAATGGAACGTGGAGGCAGAGAAATGAAGGGACTGATGAGCATTCTGTACTTCATGTGGTAAAACGGAACAAAGCTAATGAACAAGCGTGGAATAAAATAATACAAGAAGAGATGAACATTACTCAAACTAGTTTCAATTTAGTTACAGGTCCGTTAATGAGAGTAGTTTACTTTGAGGACACCTTGTCTGGAAATGATCGAATATTCTGGTTGATTCATCATTTAGTAGTAGATGGAGTATCGTGGAGAATTCTATTGGAAGATTTACAGGCGGTATATAACCAGATGAAACAAGGTCAAGGAGTTCGCCTACCTGCGAAAAGTACATCTTTTAAAGAGTGGTCGGAACGCCTGCAGGCATACAGTGATTCGGGTATTTCAAAAGAAGTACAAGATTATTGGAATGAACGGGTAGAAAAAGAAACGATGAAAATTCCAATGGACTATCCAATGCAAGAAACAACAGAAGAATCGATTGATCAAGTGACGAGGACTTTAGGAGTAGAAGAAACACATGCATTGTTACAAGAAGTTCCAGTGACTCATAAGACAAGGATTAATGAGGTACTATTGGCGGCATTAGGACAAGCTATCGTCGATTTTACAAATCAGCAAACGGTTTCTATTCATCTAGAAGGACACGGGAGAGAAGAGATGGTTGAAGGTATTGATCTATCACGGACAGTGGGCTGGTTCACGAGTATTTATCCTGTTCATCTGAATTTTCAAGGAACTAAAACACCTATTGAAGGATTAAAGGCTGTAAAAGATCAATTGCGTCAAATTCCGAATCGTGGAGTTGATTATGGTATTTTACGTTACTTGAAAAAAGAATTACTTCCGTTTTATCAGCAAAAGCCTTCAATAAGCTTTAACTATTTGGGCCAATTTGATCAAGTGTTTTCAAAGGAATCTTTGTTTATGCAAGAGACAGGGTTTACATTTTTAGATCATGCTCCAGATTCCAAGCCATCGCATCTAATTGATGTTATCGGTATGGTAAAAGATGAGAAGTTACATTTTGTTTGGATATATAGTAGAGAACAGTTTTCTAGATTAACAATTCAAGCGATAGCAGATGGTATGTTGAGGCATCTTCGTCAACTTATAAATAAACCAACAACAGAGTCAGCTTTTACAGTATCAGATTTTGCTGATGCTGAGGATCTTACGGAAGAAAGCTTGAGCAAAGTATTACTTAAATTAACAAAGAAGAGGGTGTAAAGATGGGAGACGTTATAGATATATATGGATTATCACCTTTGCAAAAAGGAATACTGTTTCATACTTTATACGATCAAGATGATGAACATTCTTTTTCCTACATTGTACAAGTAGGCTTCTTGCTCGGGGGGCGATTGGATGTTGCTACTTTTGAAAAGGCTTGGGAATATGTTATTCATCGACATGAGGTTCTACGTTCAGTATTTGTGTGGGAGGAAGTTGAAAAACCTCTGCAAGCAGTTTACCAACGTCTTCCTTTTACTATTCATCAAGAGGATTGGAGTGCCCATTCATATGAAGAGAGGGAGAAGAAATTACACCAGTTTTTGACTGCAGATCGTAGAAAAGGATTTTTATTGGATGAAGCACCATTGATGAGAGTCACTGCGATTAAAGAAGCAGAAGAGGAAACGAGAATCATTTGGACACATCATCATATTTTGCTAGATGGGTGGAGTTTGTCATTGGTCTTTAGTGAAGTGATGGAAGTTTATCTCAAGATGATAAAGGGAGAATTGTTGAATCCACCTAAATCTCTTCCTTACAAAAAATATATCCAGTGGATAAATAAGCAAGATCAAAGTAAAGCAGAGGAATTTTGGAAAGAAGAATTAAAGGGATTTTATGCACCTACACCATTAGAGATGGAAAGAAAGGATCAAGGAGAGGATAAGGGCTATGGAGAGTGTACTTATCAAATATCTGAGGAACTTACTAAGAATTTACAAGAGTGGGTACGAAATAGTCGATTAACATTGAATACATTAGTACAAGGCGCATGGGCTTACTTGATGAGTAGGTATAGCGGTGAAAGTGACATCGTGTTTGGCGTAACTAGCTCTGGACGTCCTACTGATTTGATAGGAGCAGAGAATATGGTGGGTCTATTTATTAACACATTACCTACTAGAATTCGATTAACGGATGATACATCAGTAGTAGATTGGCTTCGTAAAATACAGATGAAAGAAATGGAACGAAGACAATATGAGTATAATTCGTTGGTTGATATTCAAGGGTGGAGTGAGGTTCCGCGGAATAGTTCCCTATTTCATACCTTGTATGTATTTGAAAATTATCCAATTCAAGGTGAGAGAAATGATGATTTAAGATTACTAGAGGTTCAAAGCGTAGAACAAACAAATTATCCTTTAACACTCATTGTAATGCCTGGTAAGGAAATTACTTTAAAGTTGATGTATGACCGAAGCTATTTCAATGAAGAAACAATAAATCGTATTCAGGGTCACTTATTGCAAACATTAATTCAGATGACGAAGAGCCTAGATTCAAAGCTCTCCGAAATTACTCATTTAACAATGGAAGAGCAGACACAGTTACTAGAGGAATGGAATAATACTAAAGTAAAATATTCAGCTGAAGGCATGATTCATACGATATTTGAGGAGCAAGTTAAGAAAACGCCAGAAGCAATCGCGGCTATTTACGAAAATGAACAAATTACCTATAAAGAGTTAGATGAACGCGCTAATCAGCTAGCTCATTATTTACAAAAGCGTGGTGTAGTTCCAGAGTCTCTAGTTGGGGTATATATGGAACGCTCATTACAAATGATGATAGCGTTATTAGGGATTCTAAAATCAGGAGGAGCGTATGTTCCACTTGACCCTACTTATCCAGAGAGTCGGCTTCGTTATATATTAGAGGATGCTGGAATTGAAGTACTAGTGACGGGGGGGAATTCTAAAAATTTATATATATATGAACAGATTGAAACGATTTATATGAATCAAGATTATACTGCAATTGAAGAAGAAGAATTAACCCCATGTATAAGTGGAGTAACAGGAAGAGGTTTAGCGTATGTTATGTATACTTCAGGATCTACAGGGAATCCAAAGGGAGTGATGATTGAGCATCATTCAGTGATTAATTATCTTGAATGGATGCAACATCAATATCCACTTTCTGAAAAGGATGTTATCTTGCAGAAAACACCATTTTCATTTGATGTATCTGTTTGGGAGTTATTTTGGGGTATTAGCGTAGGCGCTTGTGTATCTTTCTTACCTCCAGGTGGAGAGAAAGATCCTACCATTATAGCTGAAGTGATAGAAAAACATCAGGTTACTATTACTCAATTTGTTCCTTCGATGTTATCTGTTTTCTTAGATCATTTCACTCATATTGAGTTAAAAATAAAATGTTCGTCCGTGCGTCATGTATTTTCTGGTGGGGAAGAGCTAAGTTCAGGATTGGTTAGACGGTTTCAACAGCAATGGAATCAGAGCGGGCAAGTAAAATTAACCAACTTTTATGGACCGACTGAAGCAACTATTTACGTAAATGCATTTGACATTCAACCTAATCAAGAATTTGTTTCTATTGGGCAGCCGATACAGAACACGCAATTATATGTATTAGACCAAAATCAACGCTTGCAATCAATAGGGATAGAGGGTGAGTTATATATTGGTGGTGCCGGTTTAGCTCGTGGATACTTAAATCGTCCGAATCTCACTGCCGAAAAATTCGTTTCGCATCCATTTCGATTGGGAGAACAACTATATCGAACAGGAGATTCAGTAAGATATCTAACTGATGGGAATTTAGAATTTATAGGGAGAATGGACCATCAAGTTAAGATGCGTGGCTTTCGGATTGAGCTTGGAGAAATTGAAGCGACTTTAGAAAAGTATTCGTTTATTAAAGAGGCTGTCGTATTAGTTAGGGAAGATCGCCCGGGTGATCAGCGATTGGTTGCATATGTAATAAGCGACGGAAATACTCAAAAGTGGCGAGAGTATCTACAAAATCAATTGCCGAATCATATGATTCCAGCGCATCTTGTAGAGTTAGAACAGTTTCCGCTTACTCCGAATGGAAAAATTGATCGAAAAGCTTTGCCAGCACCTGATGAGCAACCTATGGGAGATTTTAATGTTTTACCTCGGACACCAACGGAAGAGCTTATTGCCTCTGTTTGGAGTCAAGTGTTAGGAATAGAAAATATCGGTATTCAGGATTCCTTCTTTGAACAGGGTGGACACTCACTGCTCGCTACTCAAATCGTCTCTCGATTACAAGAATTGTTCCAGATTAAAATCCCGCTACGTGAACTGTTCAAGCACGATACAGTGGAATCATTAGCGGAACGAGTAGATCAGTTGCGCAAAGAAGATAAAAAGCGAGAGGTTCCACCCCTTGTACCTATGAAGCGGGAAGAATCTATTCCACTTTCCTATGCACAGAAACGCCTATGGTTTATTGACCAATTAATGCCAAATAATGCGATGTACAATATTCATGCAGCGTGTCGCTTAACAGGAAAGTGGTCAATTGAAGCATTGGAGGCCGGATGGAATCAGTTGTTGGAACGTCATGAATCATTAAGGACGATAATTCTAGAACAAGAGGGTGAACCTTTTCAACAGGTTCAATCTCATGTATTCAGACATATCCCTCAAACAGATCTAACAGACCTTTCTTTGGAAGATAGGAAAAGGGAAATGAAACGGCTCATTCAAAACGAAGCGGAGGAAACATTTCATTTTGGGCAAGGTCCTCTGATTCGAACACGAATATTGAAAGTGGACAGGGAAGAATGGGTTCTCCTTTGTACGATGCATCATATTATTTCAGATGGGTGGTCAATGGGAATCTTACTTGAAGAATGGATGGCTTTTTATGAAGGAGCACTAAGCGAAAAACCGCCGGAATTAAAGGAGTTATCTATTCAATATGCAGACTTTGTCATGTGGCAGAAGGAATGGCAAAAAGAAGAGAATTTGGATCAGCACCTCCAATATTGGAAGGAAGAATTGTCTGGGGAGCTACCGGTTTTACAATTACCGATGGATCGTCCTCGACCTGCGGTTCAAACCCACCGTGGTGCGAGTCAGTCCTTAATGGTGGCGAATTCCCTACAGGAAAAGCTCAAAGGTTTAAGTTTGCAAGAAGGATCCACTTTATTTATGACATTGATGGCAGCGTATCAAAGCTTCCTTTCTCGTTATTCAGGACAAGACGACATCTTGGTTGGGAGCCCAATTGCAAATCGAAATGTGAAAGAGATTGAAGGATTAATAGGTTTCTTTGCAAATACGTTGGTTTATCGAGCTGATTTCAGTGGAAATCCGACGTTCCAAGAACTTTTGTCGCAGATACGAAAAAAAGCACTAAAAGCATACGAGTATCAGGACATTCCATTTGAGAAAGTGGTAGAATCTGTAAAACCGGAACGAAATACAAGTCATTCACCGATATTTCAAACCATGTTTACTTTACAGAATACGAAACAAGAGTTTCCTCAGCTATCTGAAAGACACATGGAACTCATGGAAAGTCATACTTCTCTGGCGAAATTTGATTTGAGTTTATTTGCTTCTGAGACGGAAGAAGGATTATCGCTAACCTTTGAATATAATACTGATTTGTTTAATGATACAACCATTGAACGTATGGCAAGTCATTTTGAACATTGGTTATATCAAATTGTATCTCATCCAAAAGATTTATTATCGGAAATGAATATGTTATCAAAAGTGGAATATAAGCAACTACTAGAGGAATGGAATGAAACAGGTGTTGTAGATATACGAGAAAGCACAATTCATACATTATTTGAAGAACAAGTGGAAAAAACACCAGAAGCAATTGCAGTAGTGTGCGAAGATGAAGAACTAACATATCGAGAGTTGGACGAACGCTCGAATCAACTGGCACATTATTTACAGAAAAATGGTGTAGTATGCGAATCATTGGTTGGGATTTGCGTTACACGTTCATCCGTGATGATTGTCGGCCTCTTAGGAATTATGAAGGCAGGAGGAGCATATGTCCCAATTGATCCAGCGTATCCGGAAAGTCGACTGAAATACATTTTAGAGGACGCTCAAATAAAGGTACTGGTGACACAGGAAAAGATAAAACAAAAGATGGTTATACCTAAATCCGTTGACGTGATTTGTATTGATCGTGATCGAGAAGAAATAGAACAAGAAGCAACTACGGTGTGTACGAGTGAAGCGACGGGAGATAACTTAGCCTATATTATCTATACTTCAGGTTCAACTGGAAATCCAAAGGGAGTAATGATTGAGCACAGGAATACAGTAACAATGATTCATTGGGCGCATCACACATATTCCCGAAGGGATTTAGCGGGAGTGTTGGCTTCAACTTCTCTATCCTTTGATCTATCCGTTTTTGAAGTGTTTGTTCCCTTAACGATGGGTGGTAAGGTAATTGTCGCTGAAAATGCTCTACATCTAGACAAGTTGTCTACCAAGGGTGTGACTTTGGTCAATACTGTGCCATCGGCAGCGAAGGAACTGGTTCGAGCAAAAACAATTCCTTCTTCGGTAAAGGTGATGAATTTGGCTGGAGAACCATTACCATATTCACTTGTTCAAGATTTATACGAGAGAAGTACGATTGAGAAGGTGTACAACCTATATGGACCGTCCGAAGATACTACGTATTCCACATATATGGAATTAGAAAAGGGTGTCATGTATAGGGTACCACCAATTGGTAAACCAGTCTTCAATGCAGAAGTATATGTACTGAGTGCTGAACAAAAAATGGTTCCAATTGGTGTAGTTGGTGAGCTTTACATTGGTGGATCAGGATTAGCACGTGGGTACTTAAACCGTCCTGACTTAACGCAAGATTGTTTTATACCGCATCCGTTTAAAGAAGGAGAGCGAGTATACCGGACTGGAGACCTAGTAAGGTATCTGCCAGATGGAAATTTGGAGTATCTTGGCCGAATCGATCATCAGGTAAAAATTCGTGGGTTCCGGATTGAACTAGGAGAAATTGAAGCGACATTGCAAAAGCATACATTAGTTAACGAAGTTCTTGTGATGGTGCGGGAAGATTATCTTGGTGATCCACGTTTGATTGCCTATGTTGTGGGAGATGGGGATGCTCATAAGTGGCGTGATTATCTCAAGGACCAGCTACCAAATTACATGATTCCAGCCTATTTTGTCGGATTGAATGCATTTCCACTCACTCCAAATGGAAAGATTGATAGGAAGGCCTTACCAGTACCAGAGAGACAGGAGATAGTGAGGGGTTATATTGCTCCCCGTACACCTACGGAAAAAACAATCGTTTCAATATGGCATCAAGTTTTAGGTGTAGAAAATATTGGAGTGCAGGATTCGTTTTTTGAAATAGGTGGGCATTCATTACTTGCTACACAAGCTGTTTCCAATCTTAAAGAGGCTTTTGGAATCGAGTTACCATTGCATGATCTATTTACGTTTCATACGGTGCAACAATTGGCAAAACAGATTGATCAATTGTTCTATAACAAAAATCAAGAAATACAGAATGATAGTAAGGAGAATGTAAGTCTTCAAGACTATATTCAAAAAGAAGCAGAAGTGAGTAATGATGAAGAATTACTTGAACTACTTAAGCAATTAGAAGAGCTATCAGAGGAAGAAGCACAAGGAATATTCGAGAGTAATTTAGTTGAGGAAGGGGTAAAAAAATGAGAAGTGATTTACATGCAAAGCTGAGTTCACTTTCTCCTGAGAAAAGAGCTTGGCTTCAGAAGCGAATGCAAAAAAAGGAGAATAAAGAAGCACTTCCGTTGTCTTATGCACAACAACGTTTGTGGTTTATGGACAGATTTAACCCAAACAGTTCTTTATATAATATTCCAACGGTATGGCATCTAAAAGGAAATTGGATTCCTGAAGCATTAGAAAAGGGATTCAATCGACTCATTGAACGTCATGAATCATTACGAACCGTTTTTAAAGAAGTAGGAGAACAACCTGTACAACAAATTGTCGAATTCCTTCCTAGAGCATTACCTGTAAGGGATTACTCGCAACTTCCTCTAGAAGTAAAAGAAAAAGAGGTAGATAGTTTAATTGCGAGAGAAGCGCAAGAACCATTTGATTTAATGAATGGCCCTTTAATTCGTAATCAGCTTGTTCAATTAGGAAAGGATGAATGGTTATTACTATGTACGATGCATCATATTATTTCTGATGCTTGGTCCATCGGTATACTCATGAATGAATTACTTACTTTCTATGAAGAAGAAACGGGCGGGAATCCTGCTAAATTAAGTTCACTATCCATTCAATATGCAGACTTTGCAAAGTGGCAAAAGGAGTGGTTGCAAGGTGATGTGTTAAATCGTCAACTTACGTATTGGGAGGAAGAATTGTCTGGGGAGCTTCCTATATTACAACTGCCAGTGGACCGACCTCGACCGGTTACGCAAACTTACGCTGGGGATACGCATCACGTGATTTTTCCTTATAGATTACTCAATCAATTAAAGGATATAAGTCGACAAGAAGGATCTACCTTATTTATGACTTTAATGGCTGCATACCAGAGCTTTCTTGCTCGTTATACGGGGCAAAAAGATATTCTAGTCGGAAGTCCGATTGCAAATCGGAATCATAAGGGAGTAGAAGGATTAATCGGTTTCTTTGTTAATACGTTGGTTTACCGATCAGATTTGAGTGGCACCCCTACTTTTCGGGAGATTTTGAACCAAACAAAGAAAAAGGCGTTAAAAGCTTACGAATATCAAGATATACCATTTGAAAAAGTGGTAGAAGCTGTACAACCTGAACGAAGTATGAGTCATTCTCCTATCTTTCAGACCATGTTTACACTACAGAATATAAAACAAGAACGACTAGATTTGTCTGGTAGAAGTATCGAAATGGTAGAAAGTAATATGTCTATTGTAAAATTTGATCTGAGTTTAACTGCCTACGAAGTGGAAGAAGGCCTATTTGTCTCATTTGAATACAACACGGATTTATTTGATAGTAGTACCGTTGCACGTATGGCAGGCCATTTTGAGAACTGGTTAAATGAAATCGCGTATCATCCAGATGAATCATATACAAAGCTGTCAATGTTATCGGACACAGAGCAGAAACAACTCCTAGAAGAATGGAATGATACTGACGTAGTTTATGGTCATGAGTATATGATTCATGAGCTATTTGAGCAGCAAGTTGCACGTACACCTGATGCAGTGGCGGTAGTTTATGAGGGTGGAAAGCTAACGTATCAAGAACTCAATGAAAAATCGAATCAATTGGCACATTATCTACAAAAACGAGGTATAGGACCTGAATCATTGGTCGGTATATGTGTTGAACGTTCTCCTGAAATGATTATTGGTCTCTTTGGGATTTTGAAAGCAGGTGGGGCTTATGTCCCACTGGACCCAAGTTATCCCGAAAATCGCCTGAGATACATTTTAGAGAATTCACAAATTCAAGTGCTGTTAACAAAAGAGGCACTACAGGACTGGTTACCTAAAGATATTCAAGCAATTTGTTTAGACCGGGATCAAGTAATGATTTCTAAAGAGAGTAATTTGGCTCCGGTGAGTGGAGTAACAGCAAATAACTTAGCCTATATCATATACACTTCGGGTTCGACGGGAAATCCGAAGGGAGTAATGATTGAACATCATTCGGTTATCAACCGCCTACAGTGGATGCAGAAAAAGTATCCATTATCTGAGGAGGATACAATCCTACAAAAGACACCGTTTTCATTTGATGTTTCTGTCTGGGAATTATTTTGGTGGTCATTTGTAGGAGCGCGTGTTTGTTTGCTTCAACCAGGAGGAGAGAAAGATCCTGCGGTGATTGAGGAGTATATCGAACGATATCGTGTGACCACCATGCACTTTGTTCCGTCGATGTTATCTACTTTCTTGGATTATATGGAACAATATAATTCGAAAAGGGATGTATTGTCTTTAAATCAGGTTTTTACTAGTGGAGAAGCATTAAATACTGAACAGGTTCGCCGGTTTAAGGGGGTATTTTACGATGTTCAGCAAACAAAGTTAATTAACTTGTATGGCCCTACCGAAGCGACTGTGGATGTGACTTATTATGATTGTGATTTAGAAAAAGAACCTATGCTTATTCCAATTGGTCGTCCAATTGATAATACAGAGTTGTATGTGTTGGATCAATATCAACAGGTGGTACCGATTGGTGTGGCGGGGGAACTTTACCTTGGAGGAGTAGGCTTGGCACGTGGCTACTTCAATCGACCAGAGTTAACTACTGAACGTTTTATTCCGCATCCCTTTAAGGAAGGGGAACGATTATATCGAACGGGTGACCTGGTGAGATATATGAATGATCGTAACTTGGAGTATATTGGAAGAATAGATAACCAAGTCAAAATCAGAGGATTCCGAATTGAACTGGGAGAAATCGAAGCAGCTTTACATGATCACTCATCTGTAAAAGAGGCTGTCGTGTTGGTGAAGGAAGATCGACCAGGAGATAAGCAGTTAGTAGCTTATGTAGTGGGTGAAGGGGATACTGGAGAGTGGCGTGAATATCTGAAGAAGCAATTGCCAAATTATATGGTTCCGGCATACTTTTTCCAAGTTGAATCGATGCCACTCACTCCAAATGGTAAGGTGGATCGGAAAGCTTTACTGGAATTGGAGGCACAGTTCATAAGTGAAGATATTACTTCATCAAGAACACCAGTGGAGGAGCTCATCGTTTCTGTATGGAGTAAAGTATTAGGTATAAGAAATATTAGTGTTCAGGATTCTTTTTTTGAAATCGGTGGTCACTCGCTACTAGCTACTCAAGTAGTGTCACGCTTACAAGAAATCTTTCAAATCGAATTACCGGTACGCGAACTATTTGAGTATGCAACGGTGGAGTCACTGGCAAAGCGATTAGATCAGTTACGTAAAGGAGATAGAAAACGAGATATTCCGCCACTAATGCCGATGGAACGAGGGGAAACTATTCCACTATCTTATGCCCAACAGCGCTTATGGTTTATCGATCAATTTACACCTAATAGTGCACTTTACAATATGCCAATAGTATGCCGCCTTACAGGGAGTTGGCTACCTGAGGCATTGGAAACGGGATGGAATCAGCTAATAGAGCGTCATGAATCATTGCGGACGGTCTTTCATGAAGTGAACGGTCAACCCGTACAGCAAATTGAACCGTATGCTTTTCGATTAATTCCGAAAACGGATTTAACTATGCTTTCTCCAGAAGGCCGAGAAGAAGAAGTTAAACGTTTGATTCAACAAGAAACAGAAATGCCATTTGATTTAGGTGAGGGTCCACTGATCAGGACAAGTATTTTGCAAGTGGGAGAGGAAGAATGGATTCTCCTTTGTACTCTACATCATATCATTTCAGATGGATGGTCAATGGGAGTCCTACTTGAAGAATGGATGGCATTCTATGAGAAAGCTACGGATGGAAAGATAGCAGAACTTGAACCATTACCGGTTCAGTATGCCGACTTCGCTCAGTGGCAAAAAGGATGGTTGAAGGCGGAAGTGCTTGATCAACAACTCCAATATTGGAAGGAAGAATTGTCTGGGGAGCTTCCTGTACTCCAACTTCCTATGGATCGCCCGCGTCCCGCAATACAAACTCATGACGGGTCGACATACACTCTGGTTCTGCCAAGCGCGCTACATGACAAATTGAACGAATTTAGTCTCCAAGAAGGGGCTACACTCTTCATGACGCTGTTGGCTGCATATCAAAGTTTTCTATCACGTTATACGGGACAAGAAGATATTCTGGTCGGAAGTCCAATTGCTAATCGAAATTATAGAGAAATTGAAGGACTTATTGGTTTCTTCGTCAACACCTTGGTATATCGGGCTAATCTAAGTGGTAGACCGACATTTCAGGATGTTCTGTCTCAGGTTCGTCAAAAAGCATTGAAGGCGTATGAGTATCAAGATATCCCTTTTGAAAAAATTGTGGAAGTTGTACAACCAGAGCGGAGTACAAGTCATTCGCCAATCTTCCAGACTATGTTCATCTTGCAAAATATGAAACAAGAGTTCCCGGTGTTATCTGGTAGAAGTATTGAAATGATAGAAAGCCATAGTCCAATCGCAAAGTTTGATTTAAGTGTAATGGTAGCTGAGACGGAAGAGGGAGTACGTTTTACTTTTGAATACAATAAGGATTTATTCAATGCTACAACTATTGAAAGGATGGCAGGGCACTTTGAGAAATGGCTACACGAAGTTTCCCATCACCCGAAAAATCCGTTGCATAGTCTGAGCATGCTATCGGAACCTGAGCGTACTTTGTTATTAGAAACATGGAATGACACTGTAATGGAAATGCCCCCACAGGGTCTTATTTGCGACAGATTTGAGGAACAAGTAGCAAAGCGTCCTGAAGCGATTGCGGTAGTTGATCAAACAAAAGATTGGACTTACGGTGAACTGGATGCACAAGCAAATCAGTTGGCAAATGTTTTACAGCGAAAAGGAGTTGCTCCAGAGTCAGTCGTGGGAGTTTATCTTCCGAGGTCGGCTGAGCTCATGGTAAGTTTACTAGGCATATTAAAAGCTGGTGGAGCTTATGTCGTTTTAGATCCGTTGTATCCAAAATCAAGGTTAGAATACATGATTGAAGATGCAGGAATTCAATTTGTAGTGACGGCGGAAGGACAAGAAGGCCTTTTCGAACAGGTCGAAATGGTGAGGTTAGAAGAGTTAACAGTGGAAAGCGTAATAGCACCTACACGGCAGATAAATCCAGAGAACTTAGCTTACATTGTCTATACCTCTGGTTCTACAGGAAAGCCAAAGGGTGTCATGATTGAATATCGATCATTAATGAATATGGTTTCTTGGCATCATGAAGTTTATCGTATTACAGCAGAGGATCGTGCGACTCAGATTGCAGGGATTGCTTTTGATTCGGCTGTCCAGGAGATTTGGCCGTATCTAACTGCTGGTGCAGCACTCTACTTGTCAACAGAGGAACTGAGAATTAATCCAGAAGCACTAAGAGACTGGCTCATTGATTCGCGAATAACAGCTAGTTTTGCACCTACGCCTATTCTGGAAAGACTCTTGAAATTATCTTGGCCAGATAAAACGGATCTTCGTTTTATCATTACCGGCGGGGATCAATTAACGCAGTATCCATCTAACGATATTCCTTTTGCGGTAATCAATCAGTATGGTCCATCGGAAAATACCGTTGTTACCACGGATTGTTATGTACCTGTAGGAGTGACAACAGGTACGCCATCGATTGGTCGACCGATTGCGAATACAGAAGTTTATGTGTTAGATTCTCATCTTCAGCTAGTACCAAGTGGTGTGATTGGAGATCTCTATATTGGAGGGAAGAGTCTTGCTCGTGGATATGCTAATCGTCCGGACCTTACAAAGGAAAAATTTATTTCGCATCCATTCAAGTCAGGAGAACGTCTCTATTACACCGGAGACAAAGCAAGTTATCTTTCTGATGGTGCTCTCCAGTTCCATGGTCGTATAGATGACCAAGTGAAAATTCGTGGTTTCCGGATTGAATTGGGAGAAA
Source organism: Bacillus sp. P4_E1 (assembly GCF_056401715.1). NCBI lineage: Bacteria > Bacillati > Bacillota > Bacilli > Caryophanales > Bacillaceae > Bacillus > Bacillus sp. P4_E1. The sequence continues at coordinate 11,157 of NZ_JBFUIV010000031.1, read as the reverse complement.
TAGAAGCAGTCTTGCAGGCACATTCTTCTGTGAAAGAAGCGGTTGTATTGGTACGAGAGGATGATCCAGGCGACAAGAGATTAGTAGCTTATGTAGTTGGTGAAGGAAGTGTCCAAGAATGGCGAGAGCATCTACAAACACATTTACCAAATTATATGGTCCCAACAAACTTTATTGAGATGGAATTTTTACCACTTACACCGAATGGAAAACTTGATTTAAAGGCATTGCCAATACCTAGCAAATTATCTACGGAAAATACCGTTCACGCACGAACTCCGCTAGAAGAACTTATCGCTTCAGTGTGGAGTCAAGTGCTGGGAATAGAAAATATAGGTGTTCAGGATTCTTTCTTTGAACTTGGTGGTCATTCTCTACTTGCTACACAAGTGGTCTCACGCTTGCAAGAAGTCTTTCAAATCAAATTACCGGTACGTGAACTGTTCGAATATTCAACGGTCGAGGCACTGGCGAAGCGATTAGATCAGTTACGTAAGGGAGGCAAAAAACGAGAAATTCCACCATTGATGCCGATGGAACGAGGAAATGCCATTCCACTTTCTTATGCTCAACAGCGCTTATGGTTTATCGATCAATTTACACCTAATAGTGCACTTTATAATATGCCGATGGTATGCCGTCTTACAGGAAATTGGTTACTAGAAGCATTGGAGGTGGGATGGAATCAGTTGATAGAGCGTCATGAATCATTGCGGACAGTATTTCATGAAGTGGACGGTCATCCTGTGCAGAAGATTCAACCGTATACTTTCCGGTCCCTTCCACAAATTGACTTAACTAAGATTTCTCCAGAAGAGAGAGAAAGAGAAGTGGAGCAATGGATTCAAACTGAAGTCGAATCCCCATTTGACTTAGAGCAAGGGCCATTGTTCCGTGGACAAATCGTGAAAATTTCAGAAGAAGAATGGGTTCTTCTGTGTAATATGCATCATATTATCTCGGATGGATGGTCGATGGAAATCTTGCTCCAAGAATGGATGGCATTTTATGAGGAGGCGATTGGTGAAAAACCAGCAGACCTTGCACCACTACCAGTTCAATATGCCGATTTTGCTCAGTGGCAAAGAGAATGGTTGATAGATGAAGTACTAAACCAACCGCTTGCATATTGGAAGGAAGAACTGTCTGGTGAGTTACCAGTCTTAATGTTGCCGATGGATCGTCCCCGTCCTCCGGTGCAAACCCACCATGGATTAACTCATAATGTGTTGTTGTCACGCTCATTACTGGATAAATTAAACGAACTTAGTCGTCAAGAAGGGGCCACGCTTTTCATGACCTTATTGGCATCGTATCAAAGTTTCCTTGCCCGTTATACAGGACAATCAGATATTCTTGTTGGAAGCCCAATTGCGAATCGAAATTATCGAGAAATTGAAGGGTTGATTGGTTTCTTTGTCAACACGTTGGTTTATCGAGCTGATTTAAGTGGCGCACCGGCATTTCAAGAGTTGTTGTCTCAAGTGCGGATAAAAGCATTGAAGGCATATGAGTACCAAGATGTTCCGTTTGAGAAAATTGTGGAGGTTATCCAACCTGAACGAAGTACAAGTTATTCTCCGATTTTCCAAACCATGTTTACTTTGCAAAATACGGGACAAGAGCTACCAAAGCTACATGGACGAAGTATAGAAGTAATGGACAGCCACGCTTCAATCGCCAAATTTGATTTAAGTTTAACTGCCGCAGAAGTGGAAGAGGGCTTATTGCTTACTTTTGTTTATAGGACTGATTTATTTGACAGTTTAACTATTGAATCCATAGCAGAAAATTTTGGGAACTGGTTGAATTTAATCGTGGAACATCCTGATAAATCATTAGCTAAGTTGCCGATACTGTCAGGATTACAGCAAAAACAGTTAGAAGAGTGGAATAATAATGCTGTAGCATATCCACAGGAATTTGGGATTCATCAGCTGTATGAAGAGCAAGTAAATCGTACACCTGACGCGGTGGCAGTGGTAGATGAAAAACAGCAGTTAACCTATCGAGAGCTGAATGAAAAAGCAAACCAATTGGCACATTATCTCCAGAAATGTGGGATTGGGAGCGAGTCATTGGTTGGTCTCTGCTTCCAGCGTTCAGCTGAGATGATTGTCGGTCTCATGGGGATCTTGAAAGCTGGGGCAGCCTATGTTCCATTGGATCCATCGTATCCAGAAAGTCGCCTACGATATATTCTGGAGGACACAGGGATTCAAGTATTGGTCACGAACGAAGCATTAGAAGGTTGGATAACTGAAGAAATCAAAACAGTTTGTTTGGATCGGGATAAAGCGATGATTTCGCGAGAAAGCACCCTTTCACCAATATGTGAAGTGACAGGAGAAAACTTGGCGTATGTAATCTATACTTCGGGATCAACAGGGAATCCGAAGGGAGTTATGGTAGAGCATCACAATGTGATTCGTTTATTTAAATCGACGGAATGTTGGTATCAGTTTGATGAAAAAGATACTTGGACGCTTTTCCATTCTTATGCGTTTGACTTCTCGGTATGGGAGATTTGGGGGGCATTACTCCATGGCGGAAGATTGATTGTTGTTCCTTACTGGATTAGTCGATCGCCCAAGGATTTCTATCAACTGTTAGTAAAGGAAAAGGTTACGGTTCTTAATCAGACACCATCCGCATTTCGACAATTGATACAAGTGTGTGAACAAGAAGATGAGAAGAAAGACTTGCATCTGCGCTATGTCATATTTGGTGGGGAAGCACTCGATCCTACCAGCTTGGTACCATGGTTTCAAAGGTATGGAGGGCAGGAACCACAGTTAATTAATATGTATGGAATTACAGAAACTACCGTTCATGTTACGTATTATCCAATTACTCAAGATGATGTGCAGCATGCTTCAAGAAGTAATATAGGAAAACAGATTCCAGATTTAGAAGTGTATGTACTAGACGCTTGTCAACAACCTGTGCCTATTGGCGTAGCTGGCGAACTATTTATTGGTGGAGCAGGACTTGCACGTGGATATTTAAACAGATCCGAATTGACTGCAGAGCGTTTCATTCCTCATCCATTCAGTAGTGACCCAGGAGCGCGATTATATCGGACAGGAGACTTAGCGAGATACTTACCTGATGGAAATCTGGATTATCTTGGGCGGATTGATCACCAGGTGAAAATCCGTGGTTTCCGAATTGAGCTCGGAGAAATTGAATCTGCTTTAAACGCACATGTCTCCATAAAAGAGGCTGTTGTAATTGTTCGAGAAGATCAGCCGGGTGATAAACGGTTGGTGGCATATGTCGTGGGTGATGGGAATGTAGGTGAGTGGAGAGATTATCTCAAGGCGGAACTACCAAGCCATATGGTTCCTTCAGGATTTGTGATGATGGAAGCCATTCCACTAACTGCTAACGGAAAAGTTGATCGTAAGGCCTTACCTGTACCAGAGGAGAGGAAAATCGAAAGTGAATGTGTTGCCACGCGGAATGGTAACGAAGAAACACTGGCCACCATTTGGAAGCAAGTATTAGGGATTAAAAAGGTGGGAATCCATGATAATTTCTTTGAAATTGGTGGAGACTCGATTCTCAGCATTCAGATTGTCTCTCGTGCGAAGCAAGCAGGTTTGCAATTGACGCCAAAGCAAATGTTTGAACACCAAACGATTGCTGAGTTGGCGCAAGTAGTCAATGAAGAACGGGGTGTACAAGCAGAGCAGGGAGTTATAACTGGAGAACTGATCCTTACACCAATTCAGCAATGGTTTTTTGCACAAGATCATCCAAACCCACACCATTGGAATCAATCCATGTTTTTTAGAACAAAAGAGCGACTGGATATAGTATTACTGGAGAAAGCTGTGCGTACCCTTCTAATCCATCATGATGCCTTGCGTTTAAGATATGAACGGTTACCGAATGGAGCTTGGAAACAGTGGAACGAAGGGATCGAAGAACAATCGACGCTGACCGTTATTTCATTAGACGAAGTGCCGCAAGCAGAATGGCATCAAGTGATTCAAGCGGAGATTGACACTGCACAAGCAAGCTTGCACTTACACGCAGGACCGCTAATGAGAATGGTGTATTTTGATGAAGGTGAGAAAAGAGCCGGCCGATTATTCTGGGTGATTCATCACTTAGCAGTGGATGGTGTTTCTTGGCGGATTTTACTGGAGGATCTGCAAACGGCGTATAATCAAGCGAGCCAGGATCAGATGATCCAATTACCTACAAAGAGTACATCCTTTAAAGCGTGGTCGGAGAAATTGCATCATTACGCTGAAGCTGGGATTGTGCAAGAAGTGCGTGATTACTGGGAGCAGCAATCCGAACAAGAAGTGGCTATGCTACCAGTGGATACCACCCTCGAAGTTCCAGCCAACACAGGAACCGAGGAGATTACCGTGGTGCTGGATGAGAAAGAGACCCGTACGTTATTGAAAGAGATTTCAAGCACTCATCGTGTCCAAATCAATGAAGTACTATTGACAGCATTGGTACAGGCTACGGCAGCATGGACAGGTCATCCGGCGCTGACCGTGGATTTGGAGGGGCATGGTCGGGAAGAGATTATCGAAGACGTTGACCTATCTAGAACCGTGGGGTGGTTTACAAGTATTTATCCTGTTCACTTAAATATTACCGGTGCTGACACGCCAATTGCAGCATTAAAAGCAGTTAAAGAACAAGTGCGTAAAATTCCTAATAAGGGTGTTGACCATGGAATTTTGCGGTATCTGAACACAACAATATGCGAGCAATGGGGGTCTCAACATACACCGTCTATTAGTTTTAACTATCTTGGACAATTTGACCAAATGTTTTCTGACGATGCAATACTTATTCCAGAGAACGGATTTAAGCGCTTAGATCATGCTTCTGGTTCCAAGCGATCGCATTTAATTGATGTAATTGGAATGGTAACGGATGGGAAACTTCAGTTCACTTGGGTATACAATGTAGGACAATATGCGAAATCAACGATTCAAAGTATTGCAGAGAATATGCTCCATCAACTAAGTAAATTGATTCAATCTGCGGGTGGAGAATCTGCACTGACCGTTTCAGATTTTGTGATGGCTAATCTTGACCAAGCCAGTTTGACAAAAGTATTAACCAAGATGAATCGTGGAAATAATTATCCGATTACCGATTTATATCCACTATCGCCTTTGCAAGAAGGTATGATTTTCCATACATTGCATGACCAAGGGGAGGAACATGTAGCGCCTTATATAGTGCAATTAAGTTTCATGATTAGAGGAGAATTGGATATTGCTACTTTCGAACAGGCGTGGAAATCGGTAATTCAGCGGCATGAAATTTTCCGCTCAGCTTTCCTTTGGGATGAAGTTGAAGAGCCTTTACAAGTGGTGTATGAGAGTGTTCCATTTAAGGTGAATGTAGAAGATTGGCGTACGCTGACTGCTGAAGAAAAAGAAGAGAAAAGAAAAGCCTTTTTGGCATTGGATCGAAAACAAGCCTTTCTTTTTGATAAAGCGCCATTGATGCGGGTGACTGTCATTCAAGAAGGTGAGGAAGAATATCGGATTGTTTGGACACATCACCATATTCTGTTGGATGGATGGAGCCTACCACTGGTCTTTAACGAATTGCTTACAGTGTACCAGAAGAGAATGAATGGAGAAGCCGTGCATTTACCTAATTCATCGCCATACAAGAAATATATTCAATGGCTAAGAGAACAGAATCAGGAGCAGGCGGAGCAATTCTGGAGAGAGAAACTTAAAGGTTTTACAGCTCCAACCCTGCTGGGCTTAGAAAGTAAAGAGCAAGAAAAAGGTTACACAGAGAAGGTAACTTATTTATCAGAAGAGCAAACCCAAGCGTTACAAAACTGGGCGAAGCGCAATAGGCTCACTTTGAATACAGTAATTCAAGGTGCGTGGGCGTATCTCATGAGCCGGTATAGTGGAGAAGATGAAATTGTCTATGGTGTAACTAGCTCAGGACGCCCTACGGAGATTATTGATGTTGAAAACATTGTAGGTCCTTTTATTACCACATCACCGACGCGAATTCAGTTGATAGATAATATAAAAGTAATGGATTGGTTGCTGAAGATACAAGAGGAAGAGATAGAAAGAAGACAATATGAATATGCTTCTTTGACAGAGATTCAAGGATGGAGTGAAATTCCTAGAGGAACCCCGCTGTTCCATAGCTTGTATGTGTTTGAAAACTACCCAGTGAAAGAGGGGTCCTCAGGAAATCTAGAAATTGGTGAGTTGGAAGGAGTAGAGCAAACTCATTATCCATTAGGATTGACAGTTGTTCCAGAAAGCCAGTTGTTGTTAAAGTTGAAGTATGATCGTAGCAAGTTTAATGGCCTCACCATTGAACGGATGCTGGGCCATTTAAGCCAGGTGTTAAAGCAAATGATCGAGAACGTTGATCAAACTCTGTCGGAGCTGGTGTATGTTACGGAAATAGAACAGAAACAACTGCTGGAAGAATGGAATGATAATGCAGCAGCGTATCCACGTGAAAGTGTGATCCACAAACTTTTTGAAGATCAAGTGGATCGTACACCTGATGCGGTGGCAGTGGTGGATGAAAATCAGCGGTTGACGTATCGAGAGCTGAATGAGAAAGCAAACCAATTGGCCCATTATCTTCAGAAAATGGGGATTGGAACGGAGTCATTGGTCGGGCTTTGTTTCCAACGTTCAGTTGAGATGATTGTCGGTCTCATGGGAATCTTGAAAGCTGGATCAGCCTATGTTCCGCTGGATCCATCGTATCCAGAAAGTCACCTACGATATATTCTGGAGGACACAGGAATTCAAATATTGGTTACGAACGAAGTATCACAAGGTTGGATGCCTGAAGAAGTTGAAACAGTTTGTTTGGACCGAGATCAAGCAATGATTTCGCAAGAAAACACTCTTTCACCAATATGTAAAGTAACAGGAGAAAACTTGGCGTATGTTATCTACACTTCAGGTTCGACCGGGAATCCAAAAGGGGTTATGGTGCAGCATCATTCGGTATTAAATCTATCCTATGGTTTACAGAAAGAGGTTTTTTCACATCGGGCACATGATAACATGCGCGTTGGTCTAAATGCCTCAATCGCCTTTGATTCATCCGTTAAACAATTACAAATGCTTTTGTATGGTTCTAGTTTGTATATTATTTCAACAGAAGTTCGCAGTGATCCTCAACAGTTTATATCTTATATTCGGGAGAATAAGTTGGAAATGTTCGATATAACACCTTCACTACTCCAATTACTCATAGATGAGGGGTTGTTAGAAACAAACGATAGTGTTCATGTTCCAAGCAAGGTACTGGTCGGTGGAGAAGCGATTATGCCATCACTGTGGGAACAACTAGTAGAGAATGACCATATCCATTTTTATAATGTATATGGTCCTACGGAATGTACGGTTGATGCGACATGCTATCGTATCAAAAAAGATAGTAAGAGAGTAACCATTGGGCGTCCGTTGCCAAATGTTCAAGCCTATGTATTGGATGAGAAGTTGTTACCTGTTCCAGTTGGTGTAACGGGTGAACTTTATATCGGTGGAGCAGGCCTAGCGAGAGGATACTTGAATCGTCCAGAGTTAACGTTAGAACGTTTTATTCCACATCCATTTAATGAAGGAGAACGGTTATACCGGACGGGAGATCTAGTCCGTTATTTAGCTGATGGCCATTTGGATTATCTGGGAAGAATCGATAATCAAGTGAAAATTCGAGGATTCCGGATTGAGCTTGGAGAGATTGAAGCGAATTTAGAAAGTCATCCATCGGTGAAAGAGGCGGTAGTCTTGATAAGAGAGGACCAACCAGGAGATCAGAGATTGGTTGCTTATGTGGTGGGTGAAGGAAGTATGCATGAATGGCGTGAGCATCTCAAGAGACAAGTACCGAATCATATGATTCCTGCACACTTTATTGAGGTGGATGCGATTCCGCTTACAACAAATGGGAAGGTTGATCGAAAGGCACTGAACAGCTTAACGATTCAAAGAGAAAGTACCTTTTCTACACCAATTATCCCACGGGATGAAATCGAGTATCAGCTGATTACAATCTGGCAGGATTTGCTACAGTTAGAAGATATCCATGTAAACGATGATTTCTTCAATATAGGAGGTCACTCTCTCCTTGTAATCAAATTGATTTCAAAGGTCAGAGAGAAATTTGGAAAAGAGATTAAGGTGCCCGCACTAATTAAGAATCCGACAGTGGAAGGAATCGCTTGTCTCATCCGTGAGAATCATCGTATGGAAGAATCATTATCGGTTCTGGTTCCATTACAAGAATCAGAGAAAAGACCTTTCTTCTGTGTTCACCCGTTTATGGGTAATGTACTCTGTTACATTCAGCTAGCAAGGTTACTCAAGGATCACTGCTCATTTTATGGTTTACAGAATCCTCTCGTAGAGAAAGAAGGAATGAACGGGTTGATTTTATCGGAAGTAGTTCAACTCTACATCGAGGAAATGAAGCGGGCTCAGCCAGAGGGGCCATATCGTCTGGGAGGATGGTCTCTGGGTGGTGCCATTGCCTATGAAATCGCAACTATGCTACGGAACCAGGGAGAAGAAGTTGAGGTGTTGGTACTATTGGATACCAAGGTGCCTTCAGAACGGGATTACAAGACAGAGGATGACATGCTATCTTATATATTGGAGCATTTCATCCATATAGAGCTAGTGGATCAGGAAGAAGAGCTTGTTCATCAACAGGACATGCTTGTTGAGCAATTAATTGTGGAAGGAGTGCTCCCGCCTGATGCAAATCTTACGAATTTGAAGCAACTTATCAATGCTCACAGGAAATGTCTGAATTTAATGGCAGAGCATGATTTAACACCATATTTTGGGGAAGTCATTTACTTTAGTGCTGAGGAAGGTAAAGAATTGTTTACGGATTGGAAGCCTTTATTAAAAGGAAGAGTGAATATGTATTCGGTCCCTGGATCACACGAAGAAATAGTAGCTTCCCCCGCAGTTGAAAAGCTAGCTAAGTATCTACTAAATGAATTAGAAGGAATAAAAGAGACATCCCTTTCGCTAACGGAAAAGTAGAGAGCACAAAAGAGGCAACTTTATAAACGAACATTGTTATTATTAAAGTTGTTATTTGTGAGTAGTAGTGTAAATAAAGAGAGCAGTCCAATAACTGCACATCAAGTGTAGGAGATTATGTATATATCAAGAGCATTACTTTTTAAAGGGTTAATGAAAAATTGCTTGATAGGGACATAGAAACATATATGAGTTGTTCATAGTATGCTGTAAATTCTCTGAAGTTTTTGTACCAGAAGCGAATGCCTTGATGATATTGCTGAGGAAAGGTGTATATTTTCATTGATATGTAAATATGCACCTTTTCTATTATATTTGCACTTGAATAAATGCAAGTTAGAAAATGAAATTGAATTTCTATAACGTATACATAGGAAGACATCCTTTTAAAAAGGAAGTGATTTATCATACAAATTCATGCTGTGAAAATACCAAAGAATATTGAAAATCATTTGTTTAATCAATTTAGTAACTTGATTTCAAATGAGAAGAGAGAACGAATGAAGCGTTTATTAAATTTATGTGATATTAATAGGACTTTGATAGGAGATTTATTAATCCGTTCCCTAGTTTGCCAAAAATATAAAATGAATAATGAAGAAATTAAATTTATATATAATGAGTACGGAAAACCTTTTGTTCAAAAATTTTCTGACTTTCACTTTAATATTTCGCATTCAGGAGAATGGGTGGTCTGTGCCACTGCTAATTCTAATGTAGGTATTGATATTGAAAGAGTTTCAAACATAGAGGCTCTTAAATTAGCAAATGAATTTTTTTCAGAGGAAGAATTTTATGATTTATCTAATATGAATTCTGATGAACAAATCAATTATTTTTTTGATTTATGGACATTAAAAGAAAGCTATATAAAAACGATTGGTAAAGGGCTTTATATCCCGTTAAATTCATTTTCTATAAAAAAAGAGTCACGAACTTTAATCTCATATAAGAATATACCTAAAGACTTTTACTTTAGACAATATAGCATTGAGCCGAATTATAAGATATCTGCTTGTGCAACAAGGGAAGAATTTCCGCAGGATATAATAATTAAAGATATTTATACAATTTGCCAAAATATAAACAAATTTTAAAGTAAGGAGAAAATCAATGCAGAAGACTAAACTTTTTTGCTTTCCACATGCTGGGGGATCTGCGTTTAGTTACGCAAAATGGAAAAATTACTTTAATCCATATATTGAAGTAGTCCCAATAGAGTTAGCTGGTAGAGGATATAGAATTGAAGAAAGCTTGTACCAAAGTATGGAAGAGGCCGTAAATGATGTCTACACTAGTATAGTTAAGCAGATAGAGCATTCGCCCTATATTCTATATGGGCATAGCATGGGAAGTTTGATTGCCTATGAAGTAGCCAGAAAAATACAAGATTCTAAAAACGTATTGCCTGAATTTCTTGTTTTGTCCGGTAGAAACCACCCAAATAGTAAAATGAAAAATATCCGACATAATCTTTCTAACGAACAATTTAAAAGAGAAGTTATTGCAATGGGAGGTACACCGTCCGGGGTACTTCAATCAGAAGAATTAATGGGAATTTTCCTCCCAATTCTAAGAGCAGATTTTAAAATTGTTGAGACATATATTCATGACAATAATATGCAAGCATGTGATATTGATTTTCTTATATTTAATGGGGAAAATGATGAATTTACTACATATAATCAAGTAATAAAATGGGAGCAATACACAAGTAAAACGTGTACTTTTCACTCTTTTAAAGGTAATCATTTCTTTCTAAATGAAAATATTGAAGAAATAGCAAATAGAATTATAAGAAAGTTAGATTCTAAAAGATTTTCAACTAGTTTTTAGAGTTTTTCTAAGTACAATCATGGCTGAGAAACCAAAAATTAAAGGTGAAAAATACGGTTCTGGTGCAAAAATAGAATAAAAGATAATAAAGCGCATAGATTCCTAACGGAATCGTATCTTATGCCGCAAGCCCAAACAATTGATGGATGAATTCTTTTTGATTTTGGACAGACTGGTCCCGTAAATCAACCTGTTCTTTTTTAATCATATGCATGACTTCTACTCCAGAAAGAATGGATGTAGCTGTGTCAAAACATTTGAACCCTAGCATAGA
>NZ_JBFUIV010000030.1:0-35088 GCF_056401715.1 Bacillus sp. P4_E1 | reverse complement strand
GGACTGCCCTTCTTGTCGTACACACCATGATAGGGATATTAACGCAAGTATTAATCTAAAGAATGAAGCGATAAGGCTTCTAACCACAAGGACTGTGGAGCTAGCCTAATCAATTAGAGTTCGTTAGAACTCTTTACTTAGGAATCCCTCACTTCTAAACGAAGTGAAAGTGGGGGTAGTTCAACATTTTGTTAATTTATACGAGGGATAATTTTCTTACAGTGAGTACGAAAATTTATATTAACTTAGGATGGAGGCACCTTGACATATATGAAAAATGATTCTTTTAGAGTTACCTTCGATAGTTTGGATGAATTTGCTGATATAGTTAGTGAGATTTTGCAATGTCCGATTACTATTGAGGATGTAAATCATCGTCTTCTCGCATATAGTACCCATGATGAAAGGACAGACCCAGCGAGAATTGGTACTATTATGGGGCGTCGCGTACCTGAAAAAGTAATCAATAACCTGTGGAAAGAAGGAATTATTCCCGATTTATTAAAAAATCGGAAGCCTATTCGTGTAAAAAAAAGAGATGATATTGGTCTCGGCGATAGAGTCGCGATATCTATTTGGAACAAAGAAGACGTTTTAGGATTCATTTGGGCTTTAGAAATTGAAAAATCTTTAACTGAACAAGATTGTCTCTTGCTAAAAAAATACGCGGAGGTCGTAAAAAGTAAGCTGTTGCAACTTCAAGCCCGAAAAAACCAAAAAGAAGAGCGATCACAAGAGTTTTTTTGGAAACTGCTAACTAATCATATGCAGGTAAACACAGAAATTATGGAAAATTTCTACCTGCTCCAAATAACTCCAGCATCCTTATTTACTGTCTCTGTATTCCGTTTTGAGCAAGGAATTACGAATGAAAAAGAAAAACAAATTTCTTATTTGTTAAAAACAAGTCAACACTTGAAAGTTTTACTTTATACAATTGATCGTAATCAATTGATTCTTCTTACTTCATTGGATAATGTGAAGCGCCCTTTTCATGAAATCAACAATTTCATCGAAATGTTTGTACACAATATGGAAAAGCGATATGGCATCAAATCTATCAAGCCGGCATTTAGCAGCGTATATAGTGATTACCAAAAAATCAGTAAAGCTTACAAAGAAACGCTAACGGTTTTATCCATAAAAGAAAAATTCCCTTCTGACACAACTAATATTCACAGCTACCAAAACTTAGGGATTTATCAATTGATCGATCTTCTACTTGAGCAAAGAAAAGATGAAGAGTATGAAAATCAGGCGTTGCAAAAGCTAGATGAATATGACCATAAGCATAATTGCAATCTTATTGAAACGTTGGAAGTCTACTTAAATAAAGATAGCAATGTTGGCGAGGTAGCCAAGGCATTGAATATTCATGCTAATACACTTAGCTATAGACTTAAGCGTATTTATGAAATTAGTGAGATTGATTTAAAAGATCCAAATCAAAAAATGATTCTGTACTTGGATCTCAAGCTGAAAAAATTTATGTAACAGCATCCTTTTGTGGAATTCCACAAAAGGATGCTGTTTTTTTGTTTTTTCTCAACAATGAAAAGACATTTTCAATACTCTATACTTAAAATATGGTAGCTCAAAGATTAAGTAATGGGAGGGAATTTTATGATTATTGGTGTACCAAAGGAAATAAAAAATAATGAAAATCGTGTCGCACTTACACCTGCAGGAGTTATTCCATTTGTGACAGCTGGCCATAAGGTATTAGTTGAAACAAATGCAGGTGTTGGTAGTGGCTTTAGAAATGTAGACTATGTATATGCTGGTGCTGAAATTGTTGAAAGTGCTGCAGAAGTATGGAATCAGTCAGAAATGATTATGAAAGTAAAAGAGCCTCTCGAAAGTGAATATATTCACTTTCGTCCAAATTTAATTTTATTCACATACTTACATTTAGCTGCCGAATCTAATTTAGCTCAGGCCCTTAAAGATAAAAGAGTTACCGCCATCGCATATGAAACAGTAGAAGTAAACCATACCCGCCCTCTTCTTACACCAATGAGTGAGGTAGCTGGACGCATGTCTGTACAAATAGGAGCACAATTTCTACAAAAGTCAAACGGTGGTCAAGGTATTCTTCTTGCAGGAGTACCTGGTGTGAATCGTGGTAAAATTGCCATCATCGGGGGAGGTATCGTCGGTACAAACGCTGCGAAAATGGCCATTGGCCTTGGCGCCGACGTAACAATCATTGATTTAAATGCAGATCGTCTACGACAACTAGATGACATTTTCGGTACTCAAATCAAGACATTGATGTCTAATCCGTTCAACATCGCGGAGGCAGTAAAACAAGCAGATCTTTTAATTAGTGCCGTATTGATTCCTGGTGCTAAAGCTCCTAAGCTTGTCACCGAAGAAATGGTACAAAGAATGAAGCCTGGCTCTGTAATCGTGGATGTAGCGATTGACCAAGGTGGAGCTGTGGAAACATGTGACCATGTAACAACACATGATAATCCGACATTTGAAAAATATGAAGTGCTTCACTATTCCGTTGCGAACATGCCAGGAGCAGTTCCTAGAACATCCACTATCGCTTTAACAAATGTAACAATTCCTTATGCACTACAAATTGCTAACAAGGGTGTACAAACAGCAATATTTGAAAACGATGCTTTAAAACTTGGAGTAAACACGTTGAACGGTGAAATTACATGTGAAGTGGTTGCAAAGGAACTTGGCTACAAGTATGTTTCCATAGAAGAAGCATTTGCAAAAAGAATTGTAAGTAATTAAAGTTTTTGGATAAAACTCTAATTAAGGATAAAATTTGTGTGTTTTTTCATATATTAAAGCGATGGACAAAGAAATAAGAATGTTATCGTATATTATTGGCTAACATTTTATTAGATAACATCTATTGTAATTATTTATAACTTGGGAAACATATAAAGGAATAAACAGACGTTATGACAGTTGTTAACATAGGGTTGAAATTATAAAGAGTTTCATATAAATAGAGACAGACAATAGGATTGTGACTCGTTTTGGATAAAGCGATGAAACTATGAAATGCAGGCATTACTCGCTCAAAGCAATTAGACCTATAGCTGCATATTTTAAGAAGCTATGGATGAAGAAATTGCACTACCATATTCTTTCAAGAAGATTGGATGAACTGTTTATCCAGTCTTCTTGAATTACCAAAAAACTTCAATTAAAAACCTAACTGGAATCGATATCACATCTGTTAAAAGAAACATATTATTAGTTTTAATACAAAAGATGTGACAAACAGCACTCATTATAAGAGATCCAGAAATTAAAAAAGAGCAGTTGACATTTGTGAACCAGCTAATTTATCAAATTAATAGTTACTCGTCAAGAACAGAAGTTAAATGGGCTATTGTGAAGAATGGGTACATTGGAATCTTCCCAATATTTGTTGTTGGGGGTTGTAATAAAATAAACGAAAATTTTATAAAAATATTAATATATAAAGATTTGAGAGGGAAGGACTTCTATCATGAGAAATATCACCAATATAAAGCGCATTGTAATTACAATTGTTGCAATTGCAATTGGTTACTTTATGTTTCAAACTATTACTTCATCAGCTACAGCTGTAGCTAAGCAAGAAAACCCAGTGCAGCTAGTAAGCGCTCAACCCGAAACTGAAATAAAGAAAGCAGTACCAGTTCGCCTTAATGGTCAAGAGAGAAAAGTGGCTTATCTTACTTTTGATGACGGTCCAGGAAAGTATACGGCACAGTTACTAGACATATTAAAGGAGAATGATGCAAAAGCAACATTTTTTCTAATTGGTCAAAATGTAAAATCTTATCCTGAATTAGTAAAACGAGAAGAAGCGGAAGGGCATTATGTTGGAATGCATAGTATGACGCACGATTATAAGAAACTGTATACTCAAGCTGGCTATGTAGATGAAATGAAAGAGGATCAAAGTTTAATTGCTAGTATTCTTGGACATGCACCAAAACTAACACGTCCACCATATGGTTCAATGCCAGGATTACATGAAGAACTTCGTAATAAAGCTGTAGAAGATGGTCTTAGAGTATGGGATTGGACAATTGATTCATTAGATTGGGAATATAATAGTGTACCAATTGATACTGCGAAAGCGAAAATTGTTCAAAATGTACTGGCTGGTGCGACGGATCCAAAAGAAGTTATTTTGATGCATGACATTCATCCGCAGTCCGTTGCTGCAGTACCTGCTATTATTAAGGGTTTAAAAGAAAAAGGGTATGAATTTGAAGCATATCATGAAGATGATCATTTCCCATTGAACTTTATGCATGATAAACGTATGTAACATAGGAGGAATTGACATTGACTTATAGAAAAGTGGCGTTAATTGGAATTTTATCGATTGGATTTCTTGGAGGATGTTTGGGATCACAGCCCGAGGAAGAGTTATATGTTGCTTTTGAAAACGCAGCAAATCAAGAAAAAACTTTATTTGAAAATGTAAACAAATTAGAGCAGTTAGAAACAAAAGGACAGGAATTGTACGATCAAATTGTACAGGAAGGAAAAGAGCATAACGAGGCAGTAATACCAAAAATAGAACAGGCTGTTACAAATGTAGATGAACGTGAAAAAGTGTTGAAAAGTGAAAAAGATGTACTAGAAAAAGCCAAAAAAGAAACAACATCGGTTCATAGTTATATAGATAAAATCGAGGACGAAAAATTACAAAAGCAAGCGAAAAAAGTAGGAGAAGTTTACAAAAATCGTTATGAAGTTTTTCAAAAAATGGATAAAATCTGCAAAGAATCATTAATAACTGAAAAAGAACTTTATGAAAAGTTAAAAGATAAAGAAATAAATCTAAAAGAGATTAGTGAGAAAGTTAAAGCTGTCAATACATTGAATAAAGAAACACTAAAAGAAAAAGCAAAGTTCAATCAATATACTAAAGATTATAATGAAGGAAAACTAAGATTCTATAAAKACGCGAAGATTAAAATTAAAGAGCAAAAGCAAGAATATTAATTATCAGCTTTAGTATCTTAAAAGGCTCTGGTGCAAATATATAATGAAGAACAAGAATAACTATAGATTCCTAATGGAATCACCTTTATGCTATAAGATCAAATACAAGATAAATGAAACGAATCGTCTCATTCATCTTGTAGAAGAGTTGTTAGACTTTTTAAGATTAGAGTTAAATCATCTTCATTTATATAGAGAAAAGGTGCCATTACATCATATACTTCACGAAACAATTTGGCAGTTAAAACCAAAGGCAGGAAAAAATAGATTGAAATCATTACTAGTTTAGAAGAAATAGACGTCCTTGGTGATAAAAATAGATTAAAACAAATTTTTTAAAATGTCATTGAAAATGCTATTAAGTATTCACATAAAGATGGAAAAGTTTTTGTCAATTTAACACAAAAAGAAGGACAAGCTGTTATCAATACAAAAGACCAAGGGGTTGGAATTGGAAAAGAATATTTACCATTTGTTAATCAGCCCTTTTATCAAATTAATACTCACTCTTCAGGAGCCGGGATTGGAATAGCCATTGTGAAGGAGATTGTTGAACTACATGACGGCACGGTAAGTATTGTAAGTAAAGAAGAGATGGGAACAGTGATTTTGATAAATATTCCATTTTAGCAACATGAACACACTCATATATAACAATGATGACGGGGTGAATAAAATGAAACAAGCAAAATTAAATATAACGTTATCCCTCATACAATTATTTACTTTAGTAATCAACCTATGTATGTGTTCCTCAACCATGCAATTTTTACCTTGGTTTGTTAAAGGTGCTGTTAGATGTTATGAAATCTTTCTTACTGCTCCTTTATTATTAATTACTGGCACCGTTATGACATACCATAATACAAGAAAAAGGCATTCTATCCTACCAATAAGACAATGCATTTCTTTTATTACCATTATTTTTTTTGTATCCACCTTCTTATTACCTTCCACTGACGAAATTGTTATAACATCCCTTATATTTAATTTTGGAATGGTTGTCATTACGATTGTATTTTTGTTAAAAGATATTGCCCAACTTAATAAGAATAGAAAATATAGGATCAAAAAAAAACGTATTAGAAGACACAGTTTTGGTGAAAGGATGAAATAACTTTTAGAGGATGAATACACGATTAAATCGAATAATTCAAATTTGGTTATAATGTAAATCCAAATCACTAGGAATTTTCGATTGTGACGGTATGGTAATGGTTACTGTAAGTGATACAACTGTATGTGTTTAAATAATTTATTTTTCGGAGGTTTAGCAAGATGGAGCAAACAAACATAAATATAAAATTATCTTCAAGTATTTCTTTTAATACTTAACTTATTTATATTGTCAGCGTAAAGAAGAAAATAAGAATAAACAGGTCTTACAAGAGGAACAGTTACGCCAAGCTGTCTAATAGACAATGCATGTGGAGGATTTTATATGTTAGAAAGTTTATTGTTTTTCTTTGCCATTGGAATTGCATGTGAACTTGCAGCGATTAATCGAAATGGTCGTAAGAAGATAAAACAACAAGCTGAAATGATACAGCTTTTAAAAGAATTACATGAAAGAAAAATATAATGAAAAGACGATCGGGCATTGAAGTGACCCAAAAAAGTTAGACACGTTAATTCATTCATAAGTGGACTTGTCATCATTTCAGATGAAACAAATCCACTTATGAATGAATTTTTGTTAGAGAGTCAAGATTTGAATGGTGATGGAATAATTGAGTTTTCCACTTCTGTTCGTCCGAAAGGATAGGAAGAATATCCAAATGCTGAATTTCGGCCTTCAGAAGAGAGATATGTAAATATAGAGCAAGGATATTTTATTACAATTCCTAAAGAGTTAGTTGGGAAAATTACAATTCAAGAGGGTTCCAAGAGTACTCAGTATCTTCTTTATACCGATACAGATGAGAAGTGGCTTGAAGTTCACACCTTTGATGGAAAGGTAAAAAATTATGAAGCACAGTCAAAATAAATTTACATGTATATGCAGTGCCAAAACAATGTACATACCAAAAGCCCGAATTTTATATTAAACCTATAACTGAATATCATCATGAGTAGAGGAGAGGAGAAGCGATGTATGACAACTATTTTAGTAGTAGAAGAAGGAATAACGATTCGTAATTTTATTGTATTAATTATGAATCGTGCTGGTTTCAATGCGTTAGCAGCAGATACAGGAGAAACAGCTCTCGAACTTTTAGGTAAACATAATGTTGATATTATATTAATTGATGTGATGTTACCTGGAATAGATGGTTTTCAGGTATGTAAAAGTATACGAGAAAACAATAAAAATATCGGTATTATTATGTTATCGGCACGTGTTCAAGATAGGGATAAGGTACAAGGGTTAACAATTGGAGCAGATGATTATATTGAAAAACCATTTAGTTCAATTGAATTAACAGCACGTGTACAAGCATTACTAAGAAGGGTAAAAGGAAACAAAGAGAATATGGAATCGATTCATTCGGAACCATTTCGATTAAATCTTCAGCAAGAAAGATTATATAAGGAGGGAGTGGTAATTGATTTAACCCCAACAGAGTATATTATTTTACGGTGCTTAATGGAAAATCAGGGCAAGCCAATTTCACGTGATGAGCTTTTAAATGAAATATGGGGTGTGAATTATGTAGTTAAAACCAAAGTAATAGGTGTAAATATAAGGCGCTTACGTCAAAAGATAGAACCTAATCCCTCTGGACCTCAGTTTCTCCGAACAGTATGGGGAAAAGGATATGTGTGGAGATGAAGCGTAAGATTAGCTTGTATTTTACATGAAGTAGTTTTTGGATGTTTTTGCCCATCCCCTCAAAAAGGGGTTCAGCCGAGATATATACGTTATCTTAACCAAGAAAATTAAAATATAAATTTAAAAGGGCCCTTACGTTGAATACATATGCTCAACGTAAGGGCGAATTATTTTTGGTTTGAAATAAAGATTGATTAAAAATAACTTAGGGATCTGTGTAGCCGATTTCCTTAACGTACAGAAAATTGGCTTGTTGGTTCGTTACTCGTTAAAAATGTTTGTAAAGCTTCTAGAGGTTATATCAACTTGCATTTTATTTGCTAGAATACCATTTAGCTAACCACTCATTCCATTTTTCTTTTTGAATAGTAATGGGAAATATAGTGTTTTTATCAGGGTTGTCAGTCAGACATACGGATGTATCATTAACAGATAAATATTGTCCGTGGTTATTTTTTAAAGAGAAGCTTTCAAATCCATAATTAACAAGTGTCCATACTTGTCCATAAGCGCGAAATCCTGTAACGCCCACCTCACCATTTGCAGATGTAAGATAGGTTGAATTTGCTTCTATGTACACCTTGTTAGATCCTTTTTTAATTGGAATAATTGTAAATATGCTCCTATCTTCTGGGATCCAATTAGATGAAGCAGAAATATTCATACTATCCTCCCATGTTCGCAAGACGTTATCCCTGTTTCTAATTTTCATAGAAATAGAAGAACATTCTTCATTTTTATATTGTGTAACGACGGCGAGTTTATGTCTCTTTATCTCAGCAAGTTCATCAGAGGTATAACTAAAAATTTCAGATGGTTTTACTGGATTCGAAGTTATCGTTGCCAGTTTTCGCTTTTCTTCCGGTAGTGCATGAAAAAGTTTCTCTAGGTCAAAAGAAGCACTACCTGGTTTTATATTTGGAAACTCCTTCCTAATATATTTTAGAGCTAAAGGACCATTCATTTGACCACTATTGTCACTTTTCAAGTAATATGTTTGCCAATTCATAAGCGCAATACCGGTATTCCCTTCATCTAATTGTTTTTGTGTAATATACAAAATATCATGTTCATATAGATCCGAGGCATCAGGATTTAAGTCCACTATGATACCTGCTTGCTTAATCAGAAGTTGTTGACCATGTTTTATCGTTTTATATTCAACTTTCCCATCTTTATAGAAAAGTTTAATTCTCTTAGAAAAGTTTTGGTTTTTATAATAATCATACGCACTAATACCAAATTCTCCTTTGTTAAAAGTAGGAGCTTTGTAAGCACGGTTTTCATTGTTAGCTAGATAATCATTTTTAGCACTTTGTTCTGATAAAGAAATAACAAAAGGCTCTTTTAAAAACGAATCATAGGTATCACCAAATGTTGTAACAATCGTTGCGAACGTATCAACGTCTGCTTTTGCTTTATGTTTTGTAAATGGGTTCAAGCTGAATACAATCCCCATCGCTATTCCTACAGGGGGGATTTTTTTTATACATCTCTTTATCTTTCCCTTCATGGATGTGCTCCTTACTTTCTAATTTATACTGTTTCCAACATATTTAAATTAATATCGGTAAGTTTATTTTAATTTAAATAACTTTCAAATTTCTTTCGTAAATGTTACAAAACCCTTTCATTGCTTCTCATACAAACACTTCAGGACTCTTGTAAGTAATTTCTTAAACTTGGAAATACCGATAGAAATAAAATGATTGAAGCATAAGTAAACCACCGATATATCTTATTAAATTAAAAATTGAGACCCAAGAAACAAGAAAGGTTGGCATTTTGCTAGCCTTTCTTGTTTACTACTTCATTCATTTTTCAAATGAAAAGTTTGTTTTGGGGATACTTAAAAATCTTCGGTTAATGAACATGGGGCCAAGCTGAAAAAATATAGAATATCGTAAAATTTAGAATTTTATACGATATTAATGAAAGACTTTTGTAACATTTATGAAAGAAATTTGAAAGGTATTTAAACTAAGATGAAATTATAAATATTGATATTATATTTATAAATGAACATACAACAGTCTATATATGTTTATTTTTTACAGTGTTACATGTAAGCAATCTAGGCTAAATCTTACTTAGAGAGGACAACAAAAATGAAGAAAAAATTTAAAACAATTGGAATTGGAAAGAAAGTAATTCCTACTGCAGCGGCATTAGGTATTCTTTTTTCAGTAGCTCCTATTGCAGAAAATAAGGCTAGTGCAGGGATAGGTACGGTAATAGATATATCTATTACTGTATTAGGGGCTGTAGCAAACACTTATGAAGCACTTGGAATAAACCCAGAGAATCCAGACCCTGGCACTCACATTGATGTATATGCAGAAAACGAAACTTACCAGGCTCCTAGTTTTACATCTGGGGAATTTAATATTTCCATGTATCATACACAAGGTGATGTGAATTTTCTTAAACCAGTTAAAGTACGCTATCCAAATGGAAGAATTGAAATTCATCAACTAAAATCTGGGCAGCAGCTTAAAATTACTGAAGCAGGTGCAATTATAGATCTAAACCCTAATGGAGCAAATGTCTCAGAACACGATCTTCTTTACATTACACAAGCACAATTAGACGAAGGAAAGACCGGAGTTGTGATAAATCAAGGCCAACATGCATTTGTAGAAAAAGCATCTGGTAAAAACCCAAGATTTCTTGGTCCACTTTACAAAAAATATTCCGGCGACTCCTTTGGCGATTGGACGGTGATTGCTAGAAATTCGGATTACCTATATGGTCAGATAGAAAATAAATTATCAGATAAGCAAAAACAATTGATAACATTGACTTCAAAGCCAGTATCTAAAGATGTCCTTGACAACTATGTTAATAATGACCCTAAAGCTCGTGCAGATTTTTATGATCGATTATCTGATGTATTGGCGGAGCGTACTAACGTCCTAGAGACATCTATTGCACTACCATGGAATGCACTAAATCACGGTAAATCTTATCAAATTATTCCCTATAAAAAAGGGACGAATAAGGTGATCGTAAAAACAGGTTCAAAATACCTTTCAGGAAAAGAAGGAAACGAACTTCAATATTCTGATTCGCTTGGTGATGATGAAGTGTTTGAACTTGTTCAGATAGAAAATTCTTCCGATGGTAAATTTCAGTTCCGTTTGAAAAATAAGAATGGAGTAAGTTTGACTGATAATCGAAATATTCAAACGTTTAATACTGAATGGATTTTAAACTCTGAAATGCGTTTCACTGCAAAAAGCAACAATGAAATTCACAATTGGTTAATAGAGTGGTATCCGGGTAAAGAAAATGAGAGACAGAAGTATGACGGAGTAAAGCTTGTAGCTGATGAAAAAGATTCTACTAAATGGAATGCAAAAGATTCTTCTGGAAATGTAATAAAGAACAGTTGGGTAAATCGAGGTACTGGTTATGCCTTTGCAGATGCTGAAGGAGTCCTTTTGACAGGCTGGCAAGAAATTAAAGGGAAGACTTATTATTTTACACCGCCTTATGGCCAAATGGTTTCGGGAGGTGGAACTGATTCATGGATCGACAATAAGCCCTACCATTTTAATGATGACGGTGTTTTGCAACGCTCAGCATGGAGGGATAATCTTTACTATTCTGATGCCTCTGGAGCGTTTGTTAAAGAAGGCTTGAAAGATATAGATGGTAAAATTTATTACTTCCAAAACTTCGAGCCAAATAAAAAAGAACTACGTCTTGAAGATCAAGATGCCATCCTTCACTTTTCCGACAAAGGTGTGCTTGAAAGAGTTTCTAAACTAAATGGAGAAGCTATAAACAGCAGGATTAATGTTCAGCTTGACAACAAAATATTAGCATTTAATCAAGACGGTTCGATTTTGAAAACAGGAATCAACAAAAATGCGAATACAATAGCATATTATAGTTTAGAGGATGGGCCTTCCTATACCGGTTGGAAAATGATAGACGGTAAAAGATACTATTTCACAAATGGCTTCAATGATATGTTCAATGATTATAAAAACATTGACGGAAAAAAATATTATTTTCATGAAGACGGATCAGTTAACCGCGCAGGATTTGAAAAAATAGATGGTAAACTATACCATTTTGACAATAACGGCGTAGCACAAACGGGCTGGCAAACTATCGATAATAAATATTATTACTTCGATGAGAATGGAGCAGCTAAAACAGGATGGTTCCAAGTTGGTGGTGGATATAGACCTTGGCCTCTTGCATACGGATACCTTTGGTATTGTGCTAGAGAAGATGGTTCACTTTATTCAGACGATTGGTTTAAAATCGACGGTAAAGATTATCACTTTGACCAGTGGGGACATAAAATGTAAAGTAATAACATAAAAATAACAAGGGAATGCTTGTATGCTGATATGTGCTGCATTCCCTTGTTGTATGTATGCTATATTTAGCTCGACACGACAAAAAAACGTTGTACGTTAAGGRGAAATTTTACATACAAAAAAAGACGATTCAAGTATAAATGAATAATAAGATTATAAGAAACGAAAATAAATTTTTAGAGATTATAGGAGTGTGTCAGCAATGATCGTAACAACAACTAATACTATTCAGGGTAAAGAAATTATTGAGTATGTGGACATCGTAAACGGTGAAGCAATTATGGGTGCAAATATCGTACGCGACATCTTCGCTTCTGTTCGTGATGTTGTAGGTGGCCGTTCTGGTGCTTATGAAAGTAAATTAAAAGAAGCTCGTGACATTGCGATGGAAGAAATGAAACAACTTGCAACGCAAAAAGGAGCAAATGCAATTGTTGGTATCGATGTAGACTACGAAGTGGTTCGTGACGGAATGTTAATGGTTGCGGTAAGCGGTACGGCTGTACGTGTGTAAATAGATAGAAAAGTAGCACCTCATTAGTGAACTGCACCTCTAATTGTTAGACATAACTAACAATTAGAGGTGCAGTTTTTTATGGCCAAATATTCTTTGAAAACAAAATTAGATGCATAGATAGATGTTAATTTAAAGTAAAGTCGCGACGTTTTGAAAAAAGTTAAATACTAGAACATTTAGTTTTTATCTTAAATGATATAATTTACTTAATCTATTAAAAATCACTTCAATTTGTAGCTTTTAATAAAGTTTGATAAAAAGTTAGAATTTTTGTGTAAACCCTTAATTAACAAGGGTTTATCCTCTATTTCTAATCAAACCTTATTAAAAAAAATAGATATTTATATATGAATACAAACAAAGTCGAAAAAACAAAAGCCTATATAATTAAAAAAACATCACCCATATTTAATAAGAAGGGGTATTACGGAACATCTTTATCGGACATAACCAATGCGACGAAGCTTACAAAAGGTAGTATATACGGTAATTTTAAAGATAAAGATGATGTTGCGGTGAACTGCTTTTTATTCAATGTCAACAATATAACAGACGAGATTTATAACAACATGCAAGGAGCTAAAAATTCATTAGAGAAACTGTTGGTTTTTCCGAAAATTTATAGAAAGATTTTTAAAGATATTATTGCTAATGGTGGTTGTCCGATTGCAAATACTCTTATAGAATCTGATGATACACATCCTATATTGTTAAAGCTCGCATTAGATACATTGTATCGTTTGGAAAATTTCTTGGTTTCTATAATCGAAGAAGGACTATTGTATGGGGAATTTATTGAAACCACAGAATCACATAAAACAGTACAAACTATTATAACTTTATGTGAAGGTGGAATGATTTTAACAAAATCAACAAAAAAGAGAGCTATTTAATAAATGCAATTGAAACAATTGAAGAAATTATATACTCTCTGAAAAAGTAACTTTTTTATAAATAAAATATACCGAAAGGTATATTTTATTTATAAAAACTTAGGAGGATATTTAGAATGCCAATCGCAACTATTAAAACATTCAAAGGTGCGTTATCAAAAGAACAAAAAGTTGAACTTCATAAAAGGTTTGCTGACTTAATGGTTGAAATTGAAGGTAAGGGAAATGAAGAGTTTAGAAAATTTGTTATTTTAGCTATAGAGGAGGAAGAACCGATTAATATGGGCATTGGAGGTGTTGGGGGAACAGATGATATTGTAAAAAGAATAACTGGAATTAAAGAACAAAGTTGAATTTTCATATCTTTTTTAGCTACATAAAACGGAGTAGTTCAACTTACGGGTGCTAGGGGTACGGAAACGATTCTGGGTATTAGGGGCCACTCAGGGATTTAATTACAAATTAAAAAACAACTTTATTCAAGTTCTTTTAATCTACGATACAGGGCGGCCTGACTCACACCTGTAATTTGACATATTTCTTTCACTGTTTTAGTGGTGTGCTCCCGTAATTCAATCGCATGATTCATACCTGGGTGTTTATCCGTGTATTTCTTCAATCTTCCTCTATACACTCCTTTTTGTTTCGCTAACTTTATTCCCGCACGTTGCTTTTCTTTAATCATTTCTCGATCAAGTTCACTAAAGGCAGCCATGACAGTTAAAAAGAATTTTCCTGTTGGAGTTCTAGTATCTATTCCTAAATTTAAAATCGCAAAGTGAACATCCTTTTCCCGAAGTTGTTCTACTAACTGTAATAGCTGAATGGTATTTCGACCTATACGATCCATTCTAGTTACGACCAAAGTATCCCCAGTAGTTTTAGAAAGAATGGCTCCAGATACCCTTGGAATAAGAGCGGAGCTTAATTCAAGAGCTAAGGAAATGGCTGCTAAAAAGGGATATAAACTAGGTTCTGCGGAATATAACGAGCTATTTTCTAAAATTGACCCTCGTGGTATGACACCTAATGTAGTTGAAGATATTATCAAAACGGGTTCTCGTGCTCCAGCTGATACGCCTGGCACATGGAAATATAGTAGAGCAGATGGTTATGTTATACTTAATGATAACGGGGACGTTATTACCGCTGTTCCCGCAAAGAAAAAATAATAAAAATTTTTTTACGGTGCAGAAGGTTGGTTATAAACCTTGGATATTAAATATGATGAATACGAACTATTAGAGCTATTCGAGAGTGAACCAGAAGACTTTTTGATTGAAGGTGCAGGTGTGTATCTTTATCGTAAAATGGATCACTTAGGATTTAAATTAATAACGATTATGTCAGTTTATGAGAATACAATTAAATTAAGTCTTTCTTATAATGAAGGATGTGTATTTGACGTTAATATGGAATTTGTAGAACGAGTCTATACTCGCAATGATATACTCCATATCCAGTGCTCTGAAGAGAAAAAAGCAATTGAAGTAAGATTCAAACCACATTTTGCAATTAATATTAGAGAATTCTAATCAAAAAATCGTAGGAATTATCATTTCCTACGATTTTTATTATTGAATACTTTTCCAGAGTGACCCCTCATACCTCGAATCGTTTCCGTACCCCAACAAGAATTGTTTAACGTAATCTATATACGTCTTAAGAGATGATAAAAAAATATATATTTTTATCAAACTTGGAACTTTATCTTGATTACTGTCCAATATATAGTGAAATCAATTTTAAGGAGGGTGCCTGTTTGGCCACTAATGACAACATAAGCACCTGGATAGACCGTCTGTTATCAGGTGACGAAGAAGCTTTTGAATATATATTTGATTTAACAAATCAGAGAATATATGACACCGTATTTGCTATAGTTAAAAATGGTCATGATACAAATGAAATTGTAAATGAGGTTTACTTTCAACTATGGAAATCCATCTCAAAATATGATTAATCTAGACCTTTTTTATTTTGGTTGAATGGCATTGTCTATAAACAAATTAGTCAATGGCGAAAACAAGTTTGGAAGAGGATGCGTTTATTTGAAAAACAGCATTCAATGCAGGAGTCAGTTGTAGAAATCCCAGAAAAATTATTACTTGAAAAGGAAACACAAAAGGAATTGTTAACATTGATTCAAGAATTGCCGTTCAAATTTAGAGTTGTGATAGTGTATCGTTTTTATCACGATTATACGTATGAAGAAATTGCGGAATTATTACAAATCCCTATAGGTACGGTAAGATCTAGAATTCATAGAGCGTTAGAAAAAATTCGGAATCAATCTAATATAGAAATAGATGAGGAGGAATATAATTCAAATGTCATTTTCAAATGAATTAAAAAAAGCAATGAAACAAGAAGTTCCTAAAGAAGTAAAAGAACGTGCATATCAATCATTTACGCAAATTCACAAAAGGGAGAACAAAAATAAATTGAAAAAGAAATTATTAATAACAGGTGTAGCAGCAGCTATCATTATACCAACTAGCACAATGGCACTAAATAACTCTTATTTTACGCAACCTCAATTAAAATTGAATGACATGATTACTGATCAAGTTAGAAAGTATGCAGAAGCGGGAAAATCTATACCTTTGGATCAAAAAATAACAGATCAAGGAATTACGCTTCATTTAAAAGAAATGTTACTCCAAGAGGATAAAATACTTGTTTACTACCGATTTGAACAACAAGATGGATCATTAATTCCGTATGAATTTAATACAAATGGATTGCATATCGTATCCAGTGGTAAAGAAAAGGGTAAGCAAGTGGCAAGGCCAACATATAAAAATGAAAAATTTAATACTGTAAGTGAATTGGGTTTTCTTAGTAACAATAATCTAGACAGCTATCAAAAGGATCGTATTGGTAATCCAAATGCACCGGATATAGGTATGTTTTACTTAACTAATGCAACAGGAAAGGCTTTTGAAACTGCACTGGCTTTTCATGATAAACCAGAAGGAACAGTAGTTTTTGAAGTACTTCAAGGAGAAAGATTCCCTAATTCTTTAACTATAAACATAAATATTAATAGAGTTGGAAAAACAGAAGGAAATTAGATAACCAAAATTTTAATTGATGTAGAGCATAAATCCGTACAAAAGACTGATATGGATAAAAATCAGTAGAAAACATAAGACAATATCCGTATCTTATACTTTCAAAAAATTATTCAAGTATAAGGGGTACAATATATTATTTTTATTTATTGAAAAATTCGCATAATTTCCATGAATTTTTTCTTTAAAAGTGGTCACCATACATGTCCATCAACTTAAAAATTTTATAGCACCCCAAAATAAAAAATTGTACCTTTTCACCTGGAGATGCCAATTTTCTCGTTTTGGGGTATTTGCTTTTCTTAGCTTGATTGTGATGGGGCGTAAACCCTATTAAAGACATTTCCACTTCTAAAATAGAAGGTACTTGCAATTTTAGTACGAATTCCAGTTGAATTCGTGTTACTTAATCGTTCCCATCCCGCCAATTTTAATCTTAACCTTGACGTTTACATCGCCCTTTGCTAATTCATTATTCCATTTATTTTGGACTTTTTTCCATTCTGGATATGTGTAAGTTCTTGCATATCCTCCAAGCCCAATAGGGTCGATTTTGGCAGTTTGCATTTTTTGTATTAATTGCTTGAAATCAGCTTCCAGCTTAGTTTCAATCGCTTTTTGTAATTTTGCTGCGTCCTTTTTTGTATTAAACGAAAAAAGCCGTTCTGTAATACCGATTCTCATCTTTACATCTACATTAAATATAAAATGATTATCATATCTTGCCTTTGTCTTTACTTTAATACCATTGGCAGTAAAACTTATCCAATCTTTATCTTGGCTATCCGACTTTAGCTTAATTGGAATTGTGAATGGAAACTCACCTGTAGTTCTTTGTTGCAAAATGCGTAATAGTTTGGTTTCATCAGATTTTAGCGTTAATTTATACTTTCCTTTTTCATCCAATAAAGCTGTACCTGTCACCCATATTTTATTCTTTTTTTTCACCTCAGTAATATTTGCTGTTACCCCTTTGTCTGCTCTTTGTTCATATAGTTCTTGAAGAGTTGTTTTTACTGTGATATTTCTTAAAGAAGTGGTATCAACTAGTTTTGTTAAATATATAGGAAGCCGCGGCTTATCTTTTGGGCTATAGAAGATGACGTCCGAAACAGGTCCATCTACAGCGACAACCCTTGCGGTAACTGTATTTTTGGGATCTCGGTAAAATGGATCGAGGTGATTTTCCCAGTTTTTTCGTTTCAGTAGCCTTTTTCCAACTAAAATAACCTGTGTTTTACTTCCCGCGGTAAGCGCCATAACCGTAGCATCAAATTGGTCTCTAGATTTTCGAACCGTAGCAGATTTCACACCAGTAGTTTCTTCTTTTATCTTTGCTTCTTTATTGAAAACAGGGCTAGATATATACACTAATAAATTATCATTACGATCTAAATCAATACCAAGAACAAGAGTAAGAGAAACATCTTCAACATTTGTTTGATCAAAGCATCCAGTCATCATGAACACCGATAATAAAATACAACATAGTACTTTTCTTTTCAATGTATCCTCCCCTGTCGAAACTTCTCATATAGACAGCAGTACAGCCATAAAATGATAGGTAATATATAGGTTAATCCTAATCCAGCATTCGAAAATACCTGTTGCCAAATTTCGGCTTCATTCCAACTAGGATGAGTCCAAAATATGATGCCGATAATGAGCAATAAGAGAACAACTACATGAGAGCTATGATCTTGTTTTCCAAGTAATTGGCTTGAACAAAATACAGAACAGTATAAGGCAGGAATCCATGATGTGGAAACAATGGTTAAGTAAACAGCCAATAAAATCATGTCAAAACGTTCTAAAAAACGAAATTCAATTACTTTCACTAAATTTAGTACCGGTTGATTATATTGCGTAATGCTATCAGGGCTAAAATAAGCAAAACAAACAATAGTAGTAAATAAATAAAATAACATCGTTAATGTGTTTGCAATAACCATTCCATGGACTGCATACTGTTTTTTTTGTAAAAAAGGATATAAAAAGAAAGCAATATCAAACCCTAAATAAGCAAAAATAGTGGTCGGTACGGCCGTTAATACAGGTTTCCATCCTTCTTTTAATAGCGGAAAGAAGGGCATCCAACTTCCGTTCTCTTTAAGCGGTATCAAAAAAAACAACGGAATCCAAAGCGCCATATATAAAAAAAGTTCGGAGTATCGCCCTATAATACGAGGACCGTTACGCGCAACAAAAAAGGTAGGAATCGAAAACAAAAAGATAACGATATAGTCAGGCGTTTTCGGAAGAAGCCATCCCTTAAGAAAAAGCATAGCGTTTACAAGAACGATACAAGTATAAAAAGCGAAGTACATCATGTAAATAACAACGAATGCTTTCCCTACTATTTTTCCAAACAATCGTATAAGAATGTCATAAATCGTGTCCTCGGGATATCTTGCAGCAGTTTTCACGATAAAAACACCTGATATTGTGGAGAATATCCAACCAATCAATATAGCTATCCATCCATCTGTTCCAGCGTTTTCTGCAAGCACACGCGGAAGTGATAAAACGCCAGTGGCCACCTGCATTCCATTGATTAAAACAATATACTGCATAAGAGTGATGTCATTATAGGCATACTTTTTCATAATTTCACCTTTTATTAGGATTCTTTCCTTGTCGAATAGATTGAATGGTTCCATTACCCTTAGGACGCCTTCTTATTGCCCATAAAGGAAAGCGTAAAAAAGCATCTTTCATATCTGCAAAGCGAAACGGTGCTAATGGCGTTCCGTAAGGAGTACCTAGCGATTCAAGACTGATTAGATGTCCAATTAAAGTCATCCACCCGATAACAAGTCCAACAATTCCAAATAAGGCAGCTGCTAGCATCATCGGAAAGCGTAAAAGTCTTACTGCCGCTCCCATATCATAATTAGGGATAACAAAAGAAGAGATGGCTGTAATAGCAACAACAATAATCATAATGTTGCTTACAATTCCCGCCTGAACAGCCGCCTGTCCAATGACAATACCACCTACAACTCCAACTGTCTGACCGATCGGAGTAGGTATCCGTAAAGCCCCTTCTCTCATCGTTTCCAATGTTATTTCCATAAGTAACGCTTCCATAACTGGAGAAAAGGGTACGCGCGTCCTTGATTCTGCAATAGATAAATACAGCTCTACAGGAATAACTTCAAAATTAAAGGAAATAAACGCAACATAACTCGCAGGCAAAAATAAAGCAATTATAAAGGAGATAAAACGAAGCATCCGAATAGACGAAGCAACTAACCACCTTGTACCGTAATCATCCACTCCTTGAAAAAAGGAAATAAAATTTGTTGGAGCAATTAACACATTAGGCGAATGATCCATTACAGTTACAAATCTACCCTGTAGAATGTGAGATACTGCCAAATCAGGTCTTTCAGTTAATATAAATTGTGGAAACGGTGAGTACGGGTTATCTTCAATGAATTCTATAAGTTCCCCATTACTAGCAACAGCGTCGACTGTAATATTATGAATCCGTGTTTCTAATTCCTTCAGCACATCTTCAGAAGCTACATCTTTCAAATATAAAATAGAAATCCTCGTTTTGCTTCGTACACCAATTACTATTTCTTTTACCGTTAATTCACGATGAGGAATATACCTTCGAATCATTGCGATATTTTGACTTCTAATTTCTGTAAATCCTTGATGCGCACCTTTTAGAGCTATTTCGTTATGAGCGTCTTCAACATTTCTTTGTGGCCATCCTTTCGTATCCAATTGATGTGCTGTTGTTCGAGTGTGGATTAATAAAACACTATCTCCTCCAAAAATAGCATTTTCAATCTGACTCCACGTATTAATAATTTTGATTTGTCCTAATGGAATTGGAAGTTCCGTATTGGTATCAAAATCACTATTCATCAAAGGACTTAGAACATGATTTTGAATCAATTCTTTATCTGTTAATCCAGACAAATATACTAAACCGGCTTCTAATCCATCAGCTTTTATTTGAAACCGGCGAATCACTAAATCAGGTGCTTGACGAAATATATTCTGAATATCAGCTATGTTTTTCGATAAATCAGCGCCTAAGAGGGAGTTTTCAATATTTTTTTTCTGAAAATGAGTATTGTCTCGTATTGAAAATGACTTAGGATTGTCTCTATATTTTAAACGCTTCAAAAATTTAGCCATGATTCCCTCACTTTCTATGTACCTTTTATAGTACGTTTAGTATGCATATAGTAAGAAAAAATATCCTAATAACCAGAGAGGTAACATGAGAATTATTACTATAAAGTTTTTGGGGCATATTTGGGGTCACTATACATTGAACTGAACCCGAAAAGTTAGACAGAAAAATTACGCAGCAATTGGAGATGGTACACTAAGTTAAGTGAAAAAGATGATTCAGAGGGTACCAAATGGAGTATAAAATAAAGGTAACCATTGGGAATTACGTTCAATTTTCATATCGTAAAAATTCTAATTTGCAATTAATGGGATATGTAGTGAGTGTTCTACAGAATACAATTATTGTAGATATTTCAGAGATAATGGGAATAGAAGTAGATGATATTAGGCAAGTAAAAACATGGTTGCTATAATAAAGTGGTTCATAAGCAAAAAAAAATACTGTTTCATAAAAAATGCTCCTAGATAAATCTAGGAGTATTTTTTATGATGAAGTTACTGAATTTTTTTGAGACGATCAATAGCAGCAGTTAGATAGTAATATATTCGTTTAGAAAAAGCATCCAAATAGGATGCTTTTTCTAAACGAAGTCTCGCTTCATCACCATCAAGTTAAGAAATTTATTGTTATCTCAAACGAAAAAAATCTAAATTCTTATAAGTAACTAACTGTAGCGAGATAAAATTTCGTTTTGGAGGGTCTTCAGAATCTTAGCTTAATAGCGATGTGGTTCTACCCCGAAAAGAAGTTCCTTTTTTCTGAAAATGTATATAAATGCAAAATGTATCATGAATATCCGAAAAAGATTTTATATTTCATTAATTTATTCCTTTCCATCTACATTAATCATTTATTGCAACAGCTTTCACGTCTAAAATAAGATGTTTCAACAAAGGAAAGTATAAGTATCTTTATAATGATTTTCCAATATAATCAATGTGTTAATGAAAGGAACTCTGTGTTATTTTTGCTTTTCTACTAACTAATACAGCTTCAAACAATGGACACAATTGCTACATGCCAAGTGTAATTTATTATCCATTCAAGATTCTGTTTATTCAATCTTTCTGAAAATAAAAAAATATTAAACTCATAAATATACAAGTTATAATGAGGGCGTCGAGAGATAATCTATTACCTCTAGAGAAAATATCAAACCTAGTTCTGGTGCAAAAATTCTAAAGACCTTGCAAGTAACCTTCTAAAATTGGACATACTGATACGATTACTCTAAGAAAGGTGTGTGGTCAGAAGGGAAATTTATTAACACGAAAAATGAAAGCGTTATCAACTCGGTTTTATTTTGAATTGGTCATTCTAATAACTTAGATTCAACTGCAATTAAAAATAATAAATTATGGGGGTGCTTATATGAACATGAATGTAGCATCTATTAAAGAAAAAAAGGTTGTTAAATACAAAAGTTGTTTTGATGTGATTGGGCCGGTAATGATAGGTCCTTCAAGTTCACATACTGCAGGTGCTTTGGCTATTGGGACAGTTGCCAATAAATTATTTCAAGGTCTTCCAAAAAAAGTCGTGGTAAGGTATTATGAATCATTTGCTGAAACCCATAAAGGACACGGAACTGATTTTGCAATTATTGCTGGGATATTAGGATTTGCTGCCGATGACAGCAAAGTGCCAGATGCTATTAAAATAGCAGAATCTAAAGGAATTGACATTACCTTTATTGAAAAAGCGGGTGATAGTCCTGCTGGTCATCCAAATACGGCAGATGTATATTTAGAGGATGAAAGCCGAAGTATTAGAACGATGGGTATTTCGGTCGGCGGTGGATTAATTGAAGTCAAACATGTTGAAATTGACGGATTTAGCTTAGATCTGCAGGGGCCATTGCCAGTTATTATTGCGATTTCCGAAAGAGCTGACTTTGAATTTGTCTTACGCAGGATCTTTAAACAATATGATGTGGAAATTAACAACTTTCATAGTTTAGAAGAAAACAGAAAATATTTATATGCATTCGCTTTGGATTCGCTATTGCCTGGTTATGTTCAGAAGGAATTGGGAAATTTAAGAAATATAGCTAATGTCATTATTCTTTAGTTACTTTAAGGGGTGAAAAAATATGTATATGACCATAAAAGAAATTGTGGATGCAGCTAATAAAAGCCAAAAGCCAATTTATGAATTAGCAATCGAACAGGAAATCGAACAAACTAAAACTTCTTATGAAGAAGCTTGGAGTAAAATGGAAAGAAATTTAGCGACTATGGAAAATGCCATAAATAAAAGTATCGAGGGCGACGGGGTATTTTCTCCGACCGGTTTAACCGGAGGTGATGCTGTTAAAATTAAATACTATCGAGAAAATAGGAAAACTCTTTCTGGAGATTTGATGGTGTTAGGGATTCAAAGTGCTATCGGTGTTAATGAAGTAAATGCTGCATTAGGGGCTATTTGTGCAACCCCAACAGCAGGTGCGAGTGGGACGATCCCGGGAGTCCTATATAGTATTAAAGATACGTTGCAGTTAACTCATGAAGATATGATCCATTTTCTATTCACTTCAGCGTTACTTGGAACGATAGTCGCAAATAACGCTTGTATTTCAGGAGCGTACGGAGGATGTCAAGCTGAAGTAGGCAGTGCCTCAGCAATGGCGGCTGCAGCAGCGGTAGAAGCCGCCGGAGGAACGCCACAGCAATCTTCTGAAGCTTTCTCAACCGCATTACAAAATTTACTCGGTCTAGTTTGTGATCCGGTCGCTGGTTTGGTAGAAATTCCTTGTGTAAAGAGAAACGCCATTGGAACGGCAAATGCTTTGGCAGCAGCAGACATCGCATTAGCCGGCGTAAACAATATCATCAATGCAGACGAAGTTATTGAAGCGATGTATAGAGTTGGAAGACAGATGCCTCGCGAATTAAGAGAGACAGGTTTAGGCGGAGTTGCGGCCACACCTACAGGGATTGCCATTAAAAATAAAATCTTTGGGGAGAAACAATCAAATTAATAAACAGTTATCGGAAATATTGTGAAATAGTTAACAATTCTATTCTCTATTGTTCTCCTAAGGATGTCTGTATATTGAGAGCCATTATCACTAAAATATACTACTATATAATTAAAGTGTTTTGTAAGAGCTAACAAACCCATCAGGTTGATGACTAGCGAATTTTTCGATTTTGATCAACTTAGAGAAGGACACACGATGTGGCGCACTTTGTAAGCAATTCATTTTTCAAGAACGGTCTATATTCCTAAGCCTTAAAAAGAGACGGAAGAATAGGACACAAGGAGGAATTATTATATGAATGGGAATACTGCAAAAAAAATAGAATTTCAGGCTGAAAATACTGCAGTAAAAAATGAGAAATATCCAGATCCTACAAAGTGGCATAAACAGGATACTACCTGGGCATTGAGCCTTTTTGGAACAGCCATTGGAGCAGGAGTACTCTTTTTACCGATTAATGCAGGTTCAGGGGGGTTATTATCATTACTACTAATTACATTACTTGCATATCCAGTTATGTATTACTCACATAGGGCGCTTGCTAAAATGATATATGCTTCCAATTCTGCTGAAGAGGGGATTACAGGTACAATAAGAGAGTATTTTGGAAATAAGGCAAGTATCATTTTTAACATAGTATATTTCGTCTCAATTTATACAATCGTGCTAATGTATTCTGTTGCACTTACAAATACTGCAAGTAGTTTTATCGTGCATCAATTGCACATGCAGGAGCCTCCAAGGGCCATTTTATCGCTTGTATTAGTACTCGGTCTTATCGCTATACTAAATTTTGGTCAAGATATCACTGTAAAGATAATGAGCATGCTTGTATATCCTTTCATAGCTTCTCTACTTTTTATCTCAATATCTTTGATTCCACAGTGGAATACGTCAATGCTTAGTTTTTCAAGTGTTTCTACTGCTTCAACAGGAACAGGATATTTGGGAACGATATGGATGATACTACCAATCATAGTATTCTCGTTTAATCATTCTCCTATGATTTCGTCATTTGTTATGAAACAGAGAGCTACGTATGGAATAGAAGCTACTGATGCCAAATGTGCTCAAATACAAAAAGTTTGTTATATCATGACATTCGCTGTTGTTATGTTCTTTGTTTGGAGCAGTACCTTGAGTTTGACTCCAAATGATCTTATGATGGCAAAAGAACAGAATTTGTCAATCCTATCATATCTTGCTAATGAGCTTAATTCGCCTGTAATCACGATTGCAGCTCCTATCATTGCTTTTGTGGCTATTACAAAGTCTTTCCTTGGCCATTATATAGGAGCATATGAAGTAATGCGTGACATGATTATTAAGTCCGGTAAAACACGCGGGAAAGATATAGGAGAAAAAACAGTTAAGACAATGATCCTTACTTTTGTCGTATTAACATGCTGGTATGTTGCTTATGCAAATCCAAGTATTCTTGGAATCATTGATGCCCTTAGCGGACCGTTAGTTGCTGCTATCTTATGTTTATTACCAATGTATGCAATTCGTAAAGTGCCTGTACTAGCTAAATATAGAGGGAAAATGAGCAATGTATTTGTCATTATTATAGGTATCCTTACCGTCCTAGCAAGTATTAAGTCATTATTCTAATTCACTATTGTTAGTTCTCATGCAAAAATAGTGGGATATGAAAAAAGACCGAAAGATTCCTAGCGGAATTGAATTATATATTATTAAACCAAAGAGATCATGGTTTTGGACAAACTTCTCACCTTGGAGAGTTTGTCCTTTTTTGATCATATGCATAACTTCTATTCCAGCAATCACTTTTTTAGCTGTTTGCAATGATTTTAATCCAAGCATATTAGGGTGCCGTCCAATGTACATCAAGCTAATATTTTGAAGTATCCCCAAAACGAAAATTTCATATCAATACAACAGTTATTTATGAGAATTTAGTGCATTTTTTGCGTTTTGGGGAACAACCAAGTGTAAAAAAAGCGCCATCCTTTCCTATAAGTCTACAGAAAGAAAACGTATTTTTTCATTTTAATTACCCCCCAAACCGAAATTTTTATCTCTCTACAGTTATTTATGTTCATTCAGCTCGTTTTAATTTAAAGAAGAGTTTTCAATTGTCTCTTAAAGATTAGCAAAAGTTTATTCCTTTTCTCTTTAATACACAGTTGTAGATTTTATAATAAAGTTTGATTAATAACTAACTGTATTCCTATTGCCATGACTGTAGCCTTCTTCCACAGTCAATGCATCTGTTTTAGTAACATGAACGGTACCAAATGGATGATTTGGAGGAGCATATATCGAGTAAAGCTTTAACGGAACATTACCTGTATTAGTTAGATTATGCCATGTTCCGGCAGGTATCATTATTGCAAAATCAGCATAAACGTTTCTTTTAAGATTTAAATTATCTTTACTCTTGCCCATTTGAACAATCCCCTGACCTTGTTCAATACGTAAAAATTGATCAACACCAGGATGTATTTCCAAACCGATATCTTCGCCAACATTGAGACTCATTAAGGTAACCTGTAAATGTGTTCCTGTCCATAAAGCTTTACGATACGTATTGTTTTGCTTTGTTGCCTCATTGATATTAACAACAAATGGTTCTGATCCATAATCTTTTAACAAAATACTTTCATCACCATTGGAAAAACTAAAAGAATCAAATCTTTTTACATACTCTATCTCATTAGGAGAAGTCCAGTAAACAGACTGTCTCCCATAGTTATACATTGGTACATTAACATAATAAGGATATTGATATCGATACATAAAAGGAGCATAGTACATTTTTCTCAATCCTTCACAATTTTATAAAATTATCCTATGCACTGGTTAAGTGAATGTACTTAGATTCAAGTTAAGCTTATGTAAAATTAATTTCAGATGAAAATGTTTTTTCTAAAGGTCCATGGTGTACATCATCTGAGAATACAATTCATGCATTTAAGAATGGATTAGCTACTACAGGTGAGAAAAACGGGGCTACAAAGATTACTGAAGACGATGCGTTGTTAATTAGAAAAAATTATAAAGCAAGAGATACAGCGTTTGGATCAACGATTTTAGCCCGGGAATTTGGAGTATCACCAAAAACAGTAGAGGACATTGCTAAAGGCATTACATGGAAATATATTTAAGGGTGATAACACTACATACAACTGAATATTAAATTAGCAAAAGATTGTTGAAAAAAGAAGATAAAAAGAGAAGGTATTCGAAATAAGGGTTCAATGTTTTGCTAATAGATTAGCGCTGGACTAGGATGACGGTGGTCATGCATAGCGTTCCATTTAGCAGTGGTGGTTCTTTATATTTTATAATCAAGAAATAAAGATATGAATATTTGCATTTGATTTAACACTTAGTTTTTTCAATAATAAAAATATGGAGATAAAACATTCTACTAATAAAAGGTAATATTTTACCTTTTTAAAAAATCAATTCTCGTCTTTATATACATATATTTATACAGATGGATTAATCGACGTTATTTGAAAAGAATTTATTTGAATGATACATCTGACATTTTGGAGAGGACAAGCAAAAATGGGGAATAAAGAGAAAAAGCCTAGCGAGTCAGAATAAAAAACTAATTAAAATAAAATTTCATACAATTCGAAAAAGTTTGCAGAAATTCTCTAATATGGTTTATACTGTAATGGGAGTTATTAATAACCAAATAGTTAATGGATAGTTAATGTTGTGTATTAATTTAACAAGTTATATTTAAGGTTATTAAACATATTACTCCTCAACCCATGCTTCATGCTGAATATACAGTGGGGAAAATATAATTTGAAAGTTTGAGGTGCTCTTATGCTAACAACAGTTTCTAATAAGACAAGCAGTTTTGACGTAGAACAAAAGGTACATGAATTCGAATCAAATGGATACATTCAAATCTCTAATGATATTTTTTTACAAGATCAAGAAGATCAAGCATTACTAACGAAAGCACAGTTAGACTACTACAGCTTACAAAACGACGCATATGGCGAATGTCGCGCTAGAGCCTATTCAAGATATATAAAATACGCTGGTTCTTCAGATTATGTTCTAGATACAGACAATGGATATTTCCAATCTGAAGAATATAATTATGACGATGGTGGGAAAATTAGAAATTTCAACAGTATAACAGATGAATTTTTACATAATTCATTAATTGAGAAAATTGTTCGCTTTGATAGTGAATTTGCATCTAATACAAATATACTTGATACAAGTAAGGATTTGGTTATAGGTCTACATCAAGTAAGATATAAGGCAACTAGAGAAAATCCTTCTTTTAGCTCTCCAATTTGGCTACATAAGGATGATGAGCCGATTGTCTTTTTACATCTCATGAATTTAAGTAATACAGCTCTTGGCGGAGACAATCTGATTGCAAACAGCCCTAGGGAAATTAACAAGCTTATTAGCTTGAAGGATCCCCTAGAAACTTTAGTATTTGGACAAAAGGTATTCCACGCTGTAACACCACTAGGAACAGAGTGTAATACAGAAGCCTTACGTGACATTTTATTAGTAACGTTTTCTTATAAGGAGCCAAAATGATAAAAAATAAGACTATTATGATCTCAGGCGCCAACAGTGGTATAGGAAATGCTTGTATTGAATATTTTTTAGAAAAATCATTCAATGTAATAGCTCTTGATATTAATACAAATAAATTAGTAGACTATACAAAAACACATACGTCTTTTAAGTTAGTACAAATAGATTTAAGTAACAGCAATGAGATTAATAATCTTTTTATACAATTGGATACAGATACCCTTTGTCCCGACATACTTATAAACGCGGCTGGTATCAGGGAAATAACACCTGTATTAGAACTCTCTGATGATCTATTTAAAAAAGTAATAGATGTTAATTTAGTAGCACCATTTATTCTTTCAAGGGAAGCTGCTAAGCGTTGGTACAAGTCTAAAACAAAAGGTTGCATAGTAAATATAGCATCAGTTTCAGGATTAATGGCTGAACCTGAAAGAGCAGCTTATGTTGCATCAAAACATGCTCTAATTGGACTTACTAAACAGATGGCTATGGAATTTGGTAAGCAGAACATACGAGTGAACAGTATTTCTCCCGGTGTCATTAGGACAGAGCTTACAGAAGAATATTTTAGTGATGAGCGTTTGGTATCCCTTATAAAAAGCAATCAATCCTTAGATACGTGGGGACTACCGCAGGATATTGTTTCGTGTATTGAATATTTAATTTCTGATCAGGCTCGCTTTGTTACAGGTTCCAACTTTGTCATAGATGGTGGTTGGACAGCTGGGAAGAATTTATAATTAAGTGTTTTTTGTAGATAAATTAAAAGCACCTGCCCTTTATAGAAGGACGGTGCTTTTCTTACTAAAAATTAGATATTTAACGGGGGGATTAAATTGATTCAACAAAATTCTATTGAGAGAAAATCATTACCGGCTTTGAAGATGATAATATCAATGGTTATTTTCGGTTCAGTCGGCTTTTTTTCCGTACAAACAAATTTACCTTCATTTGAGTTGGTATTTGTACGATGCATTTTTGCTACAATATTTTTAGGTCTATGCTGGCTAATTACTGGACAGTACAAACATGATAAATGGGAACGAAAAGAAGTTATTCAAGTCTTGATATGTGGATTTTTCCTTGTATTTAATTGGGTATTTTTATTTAAAGCGTTTGAAAATATGTCAGTCACAGTTGCAATATCAGTCTATCACCTTGCTCCAATAATTGTACTTATCATTGGAAGTATTGTTTTTAAAGAAAAATTAACAGTATTATCTGTTATCTCTATCATTATCTGCTTTGTAGGAGCGTTATTAATCGCTGGCATAAACAAAAACTTCTCTTTCGACTCGTTAATGTCTTCTGGCATGGTTTGGGGACTTCTCGCAGCTCTGTTTTATGCATTTACAACTTTATTTGGGAAAGGTATTAAGAACATGAGTGCTTATGCAATGACCTTTTTGCAAACATTTTTAGGGATTTTTCTTCTAATACCCTTTATAGATTTTGATGCATTCCATGGACTGACTCAAAGTAATTGGACGTATATTATAGCAACCGGCCTTATCCATACAGGATTGGTATACTACTTATTCTTTGATAGCTTACGTGATTTATCAACAAAATTAATCTCGATATTAGTTTTTTTAGATCCAGCTGTAGCAATTTTATTGGACACGGTGCTTACAGGATTCCGACCAACTTTAATGCAAGTATCAGGGATTACTCTAATTTTTGTTGGTATGGCTCTAACTTTCAAAAAATCTAAAAATAAGACCCAAAAATTAAAAAAACAAACTATAGAAGACGACGCTCGTGTATTGTAAAACAATCAAATCATAAAAAAACACTTGCTACATAATTGGGGTAGCAGTACATGTCCATCAATCTAGTGAAAAGAAACACCCCAAAACAGTAAAAATTCATGAAATTCTTGTTTTGGGGACATCATGAAAACTTAACTTGATTGTCATGTATGGTGACCCCTAATAGTTCACGTTTATCAAGTGAAAGTGCAGTTCCTAATGTAAAAGATTGAAGCGTCTTAGCTATCGCTTCTGGTGTACTGGTATCATGTGTTTCTCCTGGATTCACTTCATTTAATTCAGGTTCAAATCGTTCTGAAGTAGTAACAGTATCACCAATTTCTCTTAATATTTTTTCAAACTCAGAGGGACCACCTAATTGTTTAAGAATCAAATTATGTGCTGTACTGTCACTATATCGAACAGAAGCATCAGCAAGTTCTTTTAACGTCATTCCTGTATCAACATGCTTTTCTGAAATTGGATTATAATTAGAAAGATCTTCAAGAGTAGACGTAATCCTTTAATCAAGAGCTTCTATTGAGTTTTGACGTAAAAGAGCTCCCGCAGCTAATGATTTGGATGTAGATGCAAATGCAAAACAATCATCTGATCGATAAGAAACAGTTTGATTCGTACCCGTGTCCAATGCATAAATACCGAGTTTAGCATCAAATTCTTTTTCAAGGTTAGCAAATGAATGATTACCTGTATTTTCTTGTTTGTTTAGTTTGAGTATTAGTTTTATTAGTGGGGTTGAAGAGAGAATGAAGAAATAGTTCTTGATTTATCAATTAGAACTACCTGAAAGATAAAAATGAGCACTTTGAAATAACCCGCATAACCAATATGATGAAGTATTAATTAGTTGATATATATAATAAAGGGAGCATCCAAAAAGGTGCTTTTTTTCTTTTGGAATAGAAATCCCTTTGTTAACTATATTTTAAATATAATCAATAATTACGGTACGTGAAGTTTTATAAAATGTGCATGAGATTACATTTCATAAAAGTAGGGAAGAATGGAGTGTTAGAGTATTAGTCAAATGTATTTACCAATATAAAAATGGAGGGGTGTTATGAACGCATTTTTTAGAGAGTCTAAGCGGTCTTTAAACGCGTTTAGTGCTGCAAATACATACTTAGATTGCTTAGTGCAAACTAAAACGTATTTGCAGCTCCTAATACTAATCATACTTTGTATTGCTACAGTTTACATACCTTTCCCTTCATTTACGCTTAATTATATAAATAAAATAGATATACTGATGCAATACATAATTAAAGCAGTATATTTTTCGTTTCCTATCTCATATGTTTTTCTATTCATAATGTGGAATCAAAGATTTTTGATTTCTAAAAAAATTACTTGCCGGCAGCTAAAAACATCTTTCTTCAGTGCTTTCATTATTTACATTATAATGTTGTTTTTTTGTCTGTACTAATAGCTCTTACAA
The DNA here is from genome assembly GCF_056401715.1 of Bacillus sp. P4_E1. Lineage (NCBI taxonomy): Bacteria > Bacillati > Bacillota > Bacilli > Caryophanales > Bacillaceae > Bacillus > Bacillus sp. P4_E1. Next base: position 3,602 of record NZ_JBFUIV010000030.1, on the reverse strand, counting down.
CATTCAATGGAACATCTAACCCCATTGAAAATGAAGGGATGACCAATATGTTCCTTAAAACGCCTGGTATTGCAATTCAATTATTTGGTGAGAACATTATGTTTGTATCTATATTATTCATTTGGCACAAAATCATACGTTCCTTCATAATAAGTCCCATTCCTTCAATTACAACCTCTTTAATTTTGTCTGGAAGCTCATTTGGACTACTCCATCTTTCTACATATAATTATAATTGGGTGCAATGTTTAGCTATCATCGGTATACCAGCTATCGCTCAAATGATTTTCTTTCTAATATTTAAAAATATTCATATGGGATATATGGTTCACTTCAATTACAATTTAATCATCATACTTTTTAACTACATAGTTTCTATTTAAACTATTTTATAACTAAAAATAAAAGAAAAGGTACCCCTGCTGCAAGGTACCTTTTCCAAGGGGTATAACTCATTGCCTGAGCGATCGTTGATCAAATAACGCTTTGACTCTTACATGAGTTATAATTTTATTATACATTGATCATATCAAAAATATTATCATTAGTGAAATTAACATTCATTATTTTTTAATTTTAAAGCTGCCACCATAATAATAATTTTCTCCAAGTTTCATAACAGCTACATATGATCCTGGCTTATAAACTGATGTAATAGGTGTTACAAATCTACCATAATTATGCTTAGTACCAGTATCATATATTGTTTTATATCTTTGCATATTTACTACTTCATTCTCATCTTCACTTAATCGATATATCTTTACAATACCTGTATCTTTACCACCTGTATAAATTCTAATGTCAAAAGTATCTCCTTGCTTCAAATCACCAAGGGCTAATTCTTGTAAGAAGTCTGCATTATGATGGAGTGAAAAATAGTTTTGCCATTGCCAGTCATCAAAAACCGGTGATACTTTCTGTATAAATTGAGATTCAGCAGAAGCAGGTGTAATGCCTCCTGCAGTATAGGAAAATACACTTCCTCCAATAGTTAATGCTCCAATTATATCCATTGAATAAAGATTGACCAGCTTTAGCAAGTGGTAGGGTTGTTCCAGTAAGTGCGTCAGGATTTATTCCTTTTTTATCCCCTTGAGAATATATTAGTTCACCTAATGGAGAGTATTCTACCTTACAGGTACCCCAATCAAAACATTTGTATATTTCCGGATATGCAGTTATGTAAAAAGATGTCTCGTATTGAGGATCATCACTAGGTTCAACGCTTCTTGCATCTAATAGTTTGAGATAATTCCGTTCATGTTCTTCATTTACAAAATACATTTCTTTATCTCCCTTGTGATATATATTTTTTTCATATTTTGAATAAACATTTGATATACACATAATTCTATACTCGAGACAATATCTTCGTATCTCTATAAAAGTAAATGATTAAAAACTAATTATTTTTGTTGACTATGAATGTGAAGTGTTCAAATGGCAAATTTACAAGATATAACTTCACGCAAACCACATATTAACTCCACTACATACACAAACTGAAATTGTATACTTTAGGTAGTTAAATTAATATTAAACATTCAAACATACTAATATTATGTAATACGGAAGTTACGCTAAGTTAGAGAAAACAAATAAGGGAGAGAAAAAACTATGACGAGATTTGCGAACCATCATGTAGATAACACGATTTTAGAAGAGGATGTAGAGCTTTTAAAAGTTATGGCACACCCAATGCGTTTAAAATTGATCAGTGAGCTTTCTAAACATAAAACACTAAATGTAACCCAAATGACTGAAATTTTAAATATTCCACAATCCACAGTATCCCAACATTTATCAAAAATGAGAGGGAAGGTTTTAAAGGGGAATCGTCAGGGATTAGAAATTTACTATAGCATCCAAAATCCTAAAGCTGAAGAAATTATGGGGTTATTAGGTCCAGTACAATAAGTTCTCTTATTTTTCACACAATAAAACATTTACTCTAATGCTTTAAGACTAAAATACTTTTATTATAGGCGCTCTATGTAGCGTCTTTTTATATTTTTAGTTACCATAGCATTGAAATAAGACTAAAACTGAAAATTAACTTCTTGGAAGTAATTCTAAACAATTCTCAATATAAAAAGGAAAGGGTAGAATGATGATTCGTCGTTTAAAAAAATTAAAAAATGTGGCTGTCGTATTAAGCTTCTAAGTAAATTGCAAAAATCTACAATACTTAGAAGCGAGGAATATAGTTATGAAGCATCCATTATTTAATCATTGGTCTGAAACAAAGTATTTAAAAGATATAGTAACAAATCCACTTATTGAAGTAGGAGAGTACTCCTATTATTCAGGATATTATGGACATCAAAATTTTGAAGATGGTTGTGTAAGATATTTGTGGGGAGATGTTAAGTCTCGAGCGCTTTTCAATCCAATTGAACAAATGGGTTGGCATCTTGATAAACTCATAATCGGAAATTATGTATGTATTGCAACTGGAGTTGTCATATTAATGGGGGGTAAACATAACCACCACTCAGAATGGGTTACAGTTTATCCATTCGTTGAGCAAATAAAGCAATCATTTGAACCGAAGGGTGATACAGTCATAAAAAGTGATGCTTGGATTGGTATGAATGCTATAATCATGCCTGGTGTTACAATTGGCGAAGGTGCAATTATTGCAGCTGGATCTGTAGTTTCTAAAGATGTTCCACCATATACTATAGTTGGGGGTAATCCCGCTAAAGAAATAAAAAAACGGTTCACTGATACAGAAATTAGTATGTTAATGGAAATGCGTTGGTTTGATTGGAATAGAGAATTAGTTGAGAGGGCAATTCCTCTTTTATCTAGTCCATCTATAGAGCAGTTATACAATTTCTATAAAAGTGAAGTGAAAAATAAATAAATTAGTAAAAAAACTACATTCTATATAGAATGTAGTTTTTTTATAGGTATTTAAATCATCATATAACATCTAATGGTTTAATCATTTGAACACTTCTGTATAATTAGCCTAGTAACAAAATTGAAAAATTAATTTTGTTACACCTTTTTTCTTGTCCATATATCGAGACAAGAAAATGGGTACTTTTTTAAACTAAGACACCAAAGTGGGTACTTTGTAAAAATAGCAAATACTAATTAAATGTGAAGTTAAAATTCAATTCTACATAAATAACAAAAGATATAAATTAATCCTGAATATAAATACTTTATCTTTCTTGTCCATCTGTTTGATTGGCTTGGAATTCCATTTTTAGAGCAATACTATCTCCTTGGAACACGTTTTGATCTGTTCCGTTGTCTTCAAATATAAACTTAATCCAAAACCAATCCATTTTCCCAGGTTTTAATCCTCCTGTTTCAGTCCACTTAGAATGAAATACTTTTTTGGAGGCAATCTCTGGGCTTTGTGATTTTAGTTCTGCAAGGGTTGTCTCGTATGCAGGGCTTTTTGCAGGATCCCAATCCCAAAGAAATTGTACTTTAATATGTTTACCGAAATCTTCTGTAGTGTTATTTTGTTTTAAATCGTTTACAGTATAGTCTATTTTCATCATGATATCTTTAATATCTWATGTACCACTATTTTTTAAATTGAATTTCTTTTATATTTTGTCCCCAGGTTTTAAATT
>NZ_JBFUIV010000029.1:0-39546 GCF_056401715.1 Bacillus sp. P4_E1 | reverse complement strand
GGATAAAAGGGTTATTATTTTAAAAACACCAAGTGAGGTTCAACGATTCTTAAAGGAAGTACGGTAAGTATAAATTGGGCATTAAAAGAATTAAATTATGTTCCATTTTGAATGGAGGGGTAATATTGAATGAAATCATTCGCTCAACTGATTCTTTTATGGTAAAAGTTCCAACAGGAGAGGTAGTATTAAGAGATGATCGAATAAAAAAAGAMTGGAAAGTTCAAGTTAAACCGTTTCTTCTTGCGAAATATGCTGTAACGATGGGATTATATGATGCTATTACGAATAATACACCAAATATATTCAAAGATAATAATAAACCAGTTGTGAATATCTCATGGAATGATGCAATTGTGTTTTGTAATTTACTTTCAAAAAAAGCGGGATTAAAAGAGTATTATTCTATTAGTGATAGCGGTCAAATTGTTGGTTGTAACTTGCATTCAAATGGCTATCGATTACCGTCTGAGGCAGAGTGGCAATATGCATGTAAAGCAGGTACGACGGGATATACGTATGGGGAACTTCAGAAAATAGCGTGGTATAATGAAAATTCAAGTGGGCAAATTCATGACGTCGGTAAAAAAGAGCCGAATGCATGGGGACTTTATGATATGTTAGGGAACGTTTGGGAATGGTGCTATGATTTGTATGATGAAACAGTGTACGGGTCATACCGCATTTTTCGTGGTGGTAGTTGGGCTGAAGCAGCTAGAGGTTGCGGTGCCACTTGTCGCCGTCGTAGTCATCCTACGTTTCATATAGATGATCTCGGTTTTAGGCTTGCTAGGTCAATTTAGCAGGAAAATGATACATATAACTCCGTAAAGAGTATGGAAAGTATCCATACTCTTTACAACATAGAAATTTTAAAATTTAAGGAGTGTTTTGAATGGCACGTGTTTTATTCATTAACGCTGGATCAGAAGGACATATAAATCCAACATTACATGTTGTAGAAGAACTGATTTCTCGCGGTGAAGAGGTAGTTTATTTTTCAATAGAGGCTTTCAGGGAGCGTATTGAGAAGACAGGTGCTACTGTACGAACGATTGATGATGAAAAATTTATAAAAGCATTTCTTTCCGGTGGTCGAAATTATTTACAGGAAAGAATAAACGGCCTTCTACATACAGCTGATATTGTAATACCTAGTGTTCTAGAACAAATTGAAGGTGAACATTTTGATTATATTATTCATGATTCGATGTTTGGCTGTGGTCGCTTAATTGCCCAAATTCTTAATCTTCCAGCCATAAATTCATGCACATCTTTTGCACAAGATGAAAAATCATTTAAACAAATGTTAGACCATCTTTCTAAAAATATCCCACTGGAAGTTCAGGATAGAATACATAATGATTTTGAAAACTTAACTAATGGAATTACAGAAAAATATGGTGTTAATATAAACTCACCGTATGAAGTTTTCTGTAATCCAGCTTCACTTACTATTGTGTATACAATTAAGGAGTTCCAACCTTTTGGGGATACATTTAATGAAACATTCAAATTTGTGGGTCCATCTATCTCTACACAAGTGAAAAATGAAGGTTTTGATTACACTTCAATTGAAGAAAAAAGCCTGATTTACATTTCACTAGGTACTGTTTTTAATGAAGCGCTTGATTTTTATAAACTTTGTATGAAGGCGTTCGAGAATAGTAAGCATACAATTGTTATGTCTATTGGCAACAAAATGGAAATAAGTGATTTAGGTAATATCCCTAAAAACTTCATTGTGAAAAACTATGTACCACAAACTGAACTTCTCAAATATACGAAACTATTTATTACACACGGCGGTATGAACAGTACGCATGAAGGGATATATAACGGTGTTCCACTCGTTGTAATTCCGCAAAGTGCAGATCAGCCAGTAATCGCAAAGCAAGTGGAGAGTCTCGGGGCAGGAGTTAAATTGCAAATGCAAGGATTAACTGCGGATCAACTAAGTGAAAGTGTAGAAATAGTATTAAATAATCCGTCATGTAAAGAAACCACTTTGAATCTGAAGGAGTCTCTCCGAAAATCAGGTGGGTATAAGCAAGCAGTTGATGAAATTTTTAAATTTACAGGCTGTTATTAAAACTATACATGTGAAAGGGTGTCTATATTAAATGATATAGACACTTTTATGTTATATGAAGCGAGGAATTGATGAAATGGAAAGAATGAAAATACTAGATGTAAATTTTGCTGATATGACAGCTACACCATTTTTTCAAGTGGAGGCGAAAAATAGAATTAGATTCGATATAGAATTATTTGAGAGTAATTTGAGAGGATTAAGAGGGATTTTGACTGAACTTTTTAAAAGTCCTGATACGATTGATGTTTCATTTATTTCCGGTTACATAACATATGGTAAAAGTAAGAGAATAAATGAGAAAACAAAAATTGGGAGGTTCATGAAGATTAAGAATTGGACAGAAACGAAAGTAGACGTTGATGATCTTGAAAGTACAATCATATTTACTACGATTAAAGGTGTACATGAAGATGAAGTATATAAGTATTGCAAGTATGTCGTTAATGGTGGTCAGCAAGCGTATATTTCTTTTTATAACGATACTTATTTATTGTATATAAGTACAGACGTTATTGACATTGTTTCACCAGATACAAGTTTAATAGAAAAGTTAAAACTTCAATACAGTGAAGAATATGATAAGTTTTATGAAACTATATTGACGGATTCGGAAATGTTTACAAGTGATAAGTAATTTCAAAATATTGATAGAAAGATATATGGAAAATGGAGATGGCACGTTGTTTTAAAATAATGTGATCTCACATTGCCATGCGTTTTAAGTTAACGATGAAGGGTTTCAAGACGACTTGGTGCAATTCATCCATATATATACCTAAAATTTTTCATTACAAGTACTACAATTTCTATTGCTCACTTTTACTTTATAAATTTAGGATGTAGTTTTACGTGTTAGTAGTAATTTCACTGTTTCTGCACAACTTCTGCACACATTTAGGTGATTTCTATGTCATGATATATTCCATAAGTGAAATATTTCACAAGAAATGAAATGTTTCTTTACGACGGTGTATGCATATTTACGCATACACGAAATAAGATTGACTCTTGTTATTCTTTTACATCAAAGCCCACATTACACTACGAAGTATAACAAGAAGGGGACAGGAACATGAATAATCGATTTTTAAAACAACTACAAAACTTGAAAATGAACAAAAAAAGTATAGGAGCTGTTGCATTAACAGCTGGAATTATCAGCACGACACTTATTCCTCAAAATGCATACGCGCACGGCTTTGTTGAAAAGCCTGGTAGCCGTTCCGCTTTATGTAGTCCAACTTATGGTGCTCTAAATGTAAACTGCGGAAGTGTTATGTATGAACCACAAAGTTTAGAAGCTCCAAAAGGATTCCCACAAGGTGGCCCAGTTGATGGGCAAATCGCTTCTGCAGGTGGAAAATTTGGCGGTATTTTAGATCAACAAACAGCAAATCGTTGGTTTAAAAATACAATCACTGGTGGGGAAAATACATTTACTTGGAAGTATACAGCACCTCACTTAACAAGCAAATGGCACTACTATATTACAAAAAAAGGATGGAATCCAAATAAAGCACTAACAAGAGCAGACTTTGAGCCAATTGGCACTGTACAACATGATGGTTCTGCAGCTTCAAATAATTTAACTCATAAAATCAATGTACCTACTGACCGTAGTGGATATCATGTGATTTTAGCTGTATGGGATGTAGCTGATACAGCAAATGCGTTCTATAATGTAATTGATGTGAATCTCATCAATAATGTGAAACCAGACACAGAAGCGCCAAGTATTCCAAATGGAATTCAGGCGCAAAAAGTAACAGCGAATAGTATAGAACTAACATGGAACGTTTCTACGGATAATGTAGGAGTAAAAGGGTACCAAATCTTCCGTAACGGAGAGATGATTGACACAGTACCAGGCACTTATTTTATTGATAAGAAATTACAACCAAGCACAGAATATACTTATACTGTAAAAGCAATTGACGCAGCTGGCAATGTATCGAAAGAAAGTACAGCGCTTACAGTGAAAACAACAGTTGAAGCTCCTGATACAGAAGCACCAACACAACCAAAAGGATTACATAGCATGGGAACAACAGCGTCAAGTGTGGATCTAATGTGGAGCCCATCTGATGATAACGTTGGAGTAGACTATTACGATATTTATAGAGAAATAGAAGGAACAATGAAAAAAATTGCAACATCCAATACGACTTCTTATATGGATAAAAATTTACTCGCTAATACTACTTATAAATATGCAGTGAAAGCAGTGGATGTAGTTGGAAATGAATCCGTACAAAGTGATACGTTCACAATTACTACAAAAACTGAAAGCGCTTCATATGAAGCGTGGGATGCAAAGAAAGCATATAAAAAGGAAGATAGAGTTTTACACGAGGGAAAAGTGTATGAAGCAGTCCAGAATTATGAAGGACATGGGGATCCAAACTGGATTTTTGCTTTATCCTTATGGAAAACAGTGTAAGCTTTACCTCAAAATGAAATGAAAGATGATGGGCTTTGATGCAAAAAAAGGAAGTTTGAGAGTTAACTTTTCTGCTTATAAAAAAGACGACGTATTCAGCGTCGTCTTTTTGTATTAATCTAGAATATTCATCAAAGAGACTTTCAAACGAATAAGCTACAGAAAGGTTACTATACGAATACATAATGTAGAATCATATAGTAACCTTTCTATTATGATAACACTTTCGTCATAAGAATATGTGGAATTCCATCTTCCATAAATACGTCGGAAGAAGTTTGATAGCCTAATTTTTCATAAAACCCTTCAGCTTGTGTTTGACCGTGTAGTTTAACTTTGTTTGCTTCTTTGTTACGAGCAATCTCTTCTAACTTTTGAATGATTACTTTTCCTAATCCGTATTTGCGATAGTCTTTTAAAATACAAATTCTTTCTAGTTTACCCATTCCGTCAACGAATCGTATACGGCCAGTTCCTACAGGAAGTTCATTATAATAAACTAATATATGTTTGCATGCCTCGCCAATTTGGTCATATGTATCGAATTCATCTTCAAGAGGGACACCTTGTTCTTTTACAAAGACTTCTTTTCGAATGTGAAAGGTAGTTTCTAAATCTGTAAGTTCTGTTATGAGTTTGGATTGCAAATTGTTCAGCCCTTTCTAGTGTGATATGAATGTGTTTTCATAGTATATCATACTGTAATGCTATAAAAGAAAAAACTGACTTGCAAAAGTCAGCCTTTAAAATGCTTAATATTCTTTTATACCGTTTTTTGTTCCGATGATCGTTTTGCTCGTTATATTGATAAATAATCCTGTTTCAACTACACCGGTAATCATCTTTAACTCTGTATGTGTATCATTTGGATTCAATATTTTGTTTGGAAAAATACAATCAATAATTAAATTGCCGTTATCAGTTATAAATGGTCCGCCATCTTTCATACGTAAACGCGTTTCGCATCCTAAAGATTGAATTCTTTTTTCAGTTTGCTTCCAAGAGAAGGGGATAATTTCAATAGGAAGTGGAAAGGTACCTAAATGTGAAACGAGTTTGGATTCATCTGCAATAATAATAAGTTCTTTAGAGGAGGTGGCAACAATCTTTTCGCGAAGTAATGCACCACCGCCACCTTTTATTAATTGTAAATCATTATTGATTTCATCTGCTCCATCAATTGTGAGATCAAGTATATCAATTTCATTTAAAGAGATTAGCGGAATAGATAATTGTTTTGCTAATACTTCAGTTTCTTTTGATGTCGGTGCAGCTTGAATAGATAACCCTTCTTGTACACGGTGACCTAACTTTTGTATCGTCCAATATACGGTTGAACCCGTACCAAGTCCAATCGTCATACCATCTCTTACAAAGCCAGCAGCATATTCGCCTGCAAGCTGTTTTAAATTCATCATTTTACTCCGCTGGGCGTGGTCCAGCATCTAAACCGGAATTTTCAACTGTAAGTATAGGGCGAACGGTAATATCTTTATGTACACGCATTTGGCACGATAATCGTAAGTGGTCTTCAATTCCTTTTTCCGTAATAGCTTGTTTTTCATCATTTGTCGCCTCACAAAAATCACCTGCAATGACTTCAACTCTACAAGTTGTACATCTTGCTTTGCCACCGCAACGATGAAGAATGTGTACACCGTTATCTTCAAGTGCTAATACTAATTTCGTTCCTTCTTTAATATCGAAAGTTCCGGTACCTTCAACTGTTAATTTTGGCAAATTGATTCCTCCTCATGTAAAATGCTATATAACATATTTATGACCCGTATTCATGAACATAAACATAAAATTAATTATAAGCCCCGTAACTTTTTTATTTGTTCAATCGTTTATTAAGTAAGCGCTGAAAAGGAGTGGTTATTTTGTGCACAAAAGTAACTCAGGTTTTAAAGGATCATATCGATATGAATCATTCAAATATAAATTTTTTAATTACACATTATGCAGAGGTAAAAAGATACTGTACGTTTTTGACGAAAAACAAATGGGATGGGGAAGACCTTGCCCAAGAAGCAATTTGCAAAGTTCTTCAAAAGTATAGTGAGAAGGAAATTTGTATAACGCTTCTGTATAAAATTGCTCGAAATCAATGGTTAGATCAAATGAAATCAAAATCCGTTCAAGAAAAGTTAGAACAGCAAAATACATTTGAAGAACCACATGGAAAAATTGCAGATTTGCATGAAATGGTAGGGAAAGTATTGTCTTCGTTAAATGTGCAACAATCCGTAATTTTATTATTGAAGGATGTTTTTCAGTATAGTATCGCGGATATTGCAAAAATATGCTCTGTATCAGAAGGGGCAGTGAAAGCATCTTTATTTAGGAGTAGAAATAGGCTGAAAACTGTAAATGAAGAAGGCATTGAAATAGTGGAGTACACGGATGATGTTGAAATCGTTGTAACTTCTATTCGAGAAGAAAGACCTGAATTGTTGACGAAACTTCTCCCAACAATAGATTTCACTAAGTTACCATCAATACAACCAGTGTTATTCTTCAGTATGAAACAATCTTCTTCTTACAGTTGTATGCTTAATGCGGCATAAAACAGATGGAGGGATTTATAATGAGTGTAATTCCTTACGTAATAGAACAAACGAAATTAGGAGAACGCTCCTATGATATATATTCAAGATTATTAAAAGACCGAATTATTATGATTGGTTCAGAAATTAACGATCAAGTTGCCAGCAGTGTAGTAGCACAATTATTGTTTTTAGAAGCGGAAGATGCAGAAAAAGATATATTCCTGTATATCAATAGTCCGGGTGGTTCAACGACAGCGGGATTTGCAATATTAGATACGATGAACCTTATTAAACCAGATGTGCAAACACTTTGTATGGGCTTTGCGGCATCGTTTGGTGCGCTTTTACTATTAGCTGGTGCAAAAGGAAAAAGATTTGCGCTCCCTAACAGTGAAATCATGATTCATCAACCGCTCGGCGGTGTAAAAGGGCAAGCAACGGAGATTGAAATTACAGCAAAAAGAATATTAAAGTTAAAACATGATATTAACAAAATTATATCTGATCGAACAGGGCAACCAGTAGAAAAGGTAGCTCATGATACAGAAAGAGATTATTTTATGACGGCAGTAGAAGCGAAGGAATATGGAATTGTTGATGCAGTTATTGAGAAAAAATAACGTAAAACAGGCTAGAGAATATACTAAATTCTCTAGCCTGTTTTTGTCATTCTTTATTCTTTTATCCATTCATCAACTAAAGCTTGATTCTTTTTTATCCATTTTCGAGCAGCTTCTTCTGGATCTTTCGTTTTATTTAACATGACCATTAATGTACCAAGTTGTTCATCGTTCATTTTCCATTGATCAAAGTATTTCACAATATCCGGATGATCTTTTTCGAAACCTTTACGAACGGAGTAATAAATGTCATCTTTTTCACCATATACTTTCTTAGGGTCTTTTAAATATTTTAAGTCAAATTCTGAAAAGCCCCAATGAGGATTCCAAAGCGTAACAGCGATTGGTTTCTTTTTCGTATATGCCTTCTTTAGTTCGCTCATCATCGCAGCTTCTGAAGATTGGACAAGTTTTAGTTTTATATCATATTCCTTCATTGCTTTATTCGTTAAATTCATTAGGCTACTACCAGGTTCAATCCCAACAATTTTATTATCTAGCTCATCTTTATGTGCATTTAAATCTTCAATACTGTTAACGTTTTTCACATAAGAAGGGACGACTAAACCAAGCCCAGTACCTTCATACCATTTTGATTTTAAGACGAAGTCATCTTTGTAACGGGCATTTAATGGTTTATCCGTAACAGGAAGCCATACTTCTAGATTCGCATCAACATCACCACGTGCGACGCCAGTCCATATCGCAGCTTTTTCTAAATACATGAGTTCAACTTTATAGCCTTTTTCTTCTAATAAAACTTTCCACATATTTGCGGTTGCGATATTTTCTTTCCAACTTGTTACACCAAGTTTAATTTTTCCTTTCGAATTTGCATTTGTTGCATTACAAGAAGTGAAAATCATACTAATAAATAGTAACAGACTTATAATCCATATTTTTTTTCGCATTCAAAACCTCCTGTGAAGCTTTTGCTTTTTATAAATTAATCTATAAGTGAACCTTCTTATTATGAACGGAAACAAGAATTTTTAAAGAAATCTTATATATGTCATTTTTATGTAATATTTCTCTGTAAAATCGCAACACTATGTAAATAGATGGGTAGAAAAGGAGTAGTGACATGGATAATACAAAGGTACGTGTTGAAAATGTAACAAAAGTCTTTGGGAAACATCCGCAACGGGCGCTTACCTTATTAAAAGAAGGAAAAAGCAAATCGGAAATTTTAAAGGAGACAGGAATGAACGTTGGTGTGAAAAAGGCAACGTTTGAAGTATACACTGGAGAAATTTTCGTTATTATGGGTTTGTCTGGTAGTGGGAAATCTACATTGGTTCGAATGCTAAATCAATTAATTAAACCGACAGCGGGGCATATATACATAGATGGTGAAGACATCGCAACGATGGGAAAAGAAGAATTGCGAAGAGTAAGAAGGACGAAAATGAGTATGGTTTTTCAGAAGTTTGCTTTATTTCCACATCGTACGGTAATACAAAACGTTGCGTACGGGTTAGAAATTCAAGGAGTTCCAGTAGAGGAACGAGAAAATAAGGCGTTAGAATCGCTACAGTTAGTAGGACTCGATCATCATAAAGATAATTACCCCAGTCAACTTAGTGGTGGTATGCAGCAGCGTGTTGGAATTGCAAGGGCACTAACGAATAATCCAGATGTATTACTAATGGACGAGTCATTTAGTGCATTAGATCCACTAATTCGAAAAGAAATGCAAGATGAATTGTTAGAGTTACAAGATAAAATGGAAAAAACAATTATTTTTATTACACATGATTTAGATGAAGCTCTTCGAATTGGTGATCGTATCGCATTAATGAAAGATGGAGAAATTGTCCAAATTGGAACACCGGAAGAAATTATGATGAGCCCTGCAAATGAATTTGTAGAGAAATTCGTTGCGGATGTGAATTTAGGAAAAGTAATTACGGCAGAATCTATTTTAAAAAGACCAGAAACGTTATTAATCGATCGTGGGCCGCGTGTAGCTTTGCAAATTATGAGAAATGCAGGTGTTTCTACGGTATATGTTGTGAACAAAAAGTATGAGTTTTTAGGTATTTTAACAGCGGATGATGCAAGTAAAGCAATGAAAAAACAATGGCCAATTGCTGATTTATTACTTAACGATATTCCACACGTTTATCTAGATACATTACTGGAAGAAACGTATGCAAAAATGGCGGAGATGAAATATCCATTACCCGTAATTGATGAAAAGAAAAGGTTGAGAGGAATTATTAAACGTGAAAGTGTCATTCAAGCTCTTGCAGGTAACATTGAGGAAGAGGTGAAAGACGATGAATAATATTCCGCGCATTCCATTAGGCGAATGGGTCGATTCATTTGTTGCAAGTTTATATGAGCACTTTGAAGGCTTGTTCCGAGGATTCTCCTATATTATCGGTGGATTTGTTGATTTACTCACTAATTTTTTAACAATAATACCAGCCATAGTGATGATTATCATCTTATGTTTCCTCATTTGGTACACAACGAGGAAATTATCTTTAGTCATTTTTACGCTCATCGGATTATTATTTATTTTAAATATTAACTACTGGGCACAAACGATGCAAACATTAGCGCTCGTACTTACGTCAGTTATTATTTCAATTATTATCGGAATTCCCATTGGCATTTTAGCATCTCAAAATGAACGTTTCTCAAAATTTTTAAAGCCGACATTAGATTTTATGCAAACAATGCCGGCATTCGTCTATCTCATTCCCGCGATAACATTTTTTGGAGTAGGCGTCGTACCAGGCATTATTGCTTCCGTTATTTTTGCTATGCCACCGACAATCAGATTTACAGACTTAGGAATTAGACAAGTTCCAGAAGATTTAATTGAAGCTGCGAATGCATTTGGCTCTACCGCATCACAAAAATTATTTAAAGTACAATTACCGCTCGCAACCGGAACGATCATGGCTGGCGTGAATCAAAGTATTATGCTTTCGTTATCAATGGTTGTAACAGCTTCACTTGTAGGAGCGCCAGGACTTGGCGTCGATGTATATCGCTCTGTAACACAAGTAAATATCGGAATGGGATTTGAAGCTGGACTAGCTATCGTCGTGATTGCGATTATATTAGACCGAATTACGCAAGGGTTTTATACAAAAAGAAAATAATTCAAAAAACACACTTTATACTACAAAGTGTGTTTTTTGAATTCGAATTACATCCGAACAATAACAGAGCCTCCAGCTGGTGCACAAACTTGGTTTTGCTGTTGTTCCATTGATTTTATTAATTGATTATTTTCTTCGATTAATGAGATTAATTTAGCTAATTGGCTTTCAAGGCTTGCGATGCGCTGCATCATGTATTGCGAATCATAATGCAGTGTATTCCTTACTGGATGGGGGGAGTAAGCATATTGTTGATTTATATTTGGATTCCAATGAGGATACATTTGAATCGTTCCTCCTTCAATAAATTACTGATCTTTCTTATAGTAAATGCCTATGTATATGTAATGGTGACTTAAAAATTCTTTCAAACGAAGAGGATTATGTAGGGGGAATGGAAAAGTAATAAAGTACATTTTCTGGAAATTTTCAAGCGGAATAGCAAATATATTAGGAGACAGCAACGTTCATGTAAATGGATATTATATGGGGAGAAATTATGAGAGGAGATGCTATTTTGGCTAATAATAAAAAAAGAAATGATGCTATGACAATTGGTGTCGCTATAGGTGTTGTAATCGGTGTAATTCCTGGTGTATTTACTGATAATATAGCAATCGGAATAGCGATTGGGATTGCAGTTGGAATGGGGATTACGCTTTTGAAGAAATAATGAGTTATAAATTATTTTAATGTGAAAATTCTTGTTTCAAGAGATTGAATTTTCGGAATATAAAACCTATTTTCMTTTTTTTATGATATTATATATGCAAAGGATGGTGATGGATATGCCAATAAACAATCAAGCAGAACAAAACTGCTTCATTTGTGAAAAACATAAAGGGAACATTACAGTTTCAGGTGGAGCTATTTACGAAGATGAACTCATTTACGTTGGACATGTCCATTGGATGCAGAAGAAACATATCTTGGTTATGTAATGATTGATATAAAGAGACATGTACCTGGTCTCGCTGAATTAACTGAAGATGAGGCAAAGGCATTCGGACTGATAACAAGTAGAGTAAGTAAAGCGCTTAAAGAAAGCAAAGGTGCAGAACATATTTACAGTTTCGTTTCAGGTAATGGTGTACCACATTTGCATATGCACATTATTCCACGTTATCCAAATACACCAAAAGAGTTTTGGTCACCGACTGAAGTAGCAAATTGGACTGGTGCACCACATGGAGATTCAGAGAAAATTAAAAAACTATGCGAAAGAATACGAAAGTATATGGTAAATGAGTATGCATACAACAAATAATACACAATATTCATGGGTTGGAAGTAGGGAAATGTGTTTAGACGAAGTTTCAGTAAAGCAATATGGTGATATCGTACTTGGTAGATACGGCGGGAATATAAGTGCCGGAGCAAAAAAGAATGAAGACGGTGCATTAGTTTGGTCGAATGGTGATTGGGAATTTACCGTTATATTAGACGGACATAATAGTGCAGAAAGTGTTGATTTAGTAGTAAGTACGATTCAAGCAGAATATGAAAATATAAAAGTAATTATGAATGAACAGATTGAAACAGTATTTCGATCTGTTGAAAATCATATACTTACGATATTTCAATCCCGCTCATTTAAAGAAAAGTGCGAAAGGGTAAAAGGTGAAACTGCTTGCTTAATATGCGTAAGAAAAGAAAATTACATATGGTGGCTTTCCATAGGTGATTGCTTAGTTTATGTATTTCATGATGAATTACATAAATTAGGACAATATACATTGAATCAACGCCACTTTTACGAATGGATTGGAAATGTAAACACATTTGGTTTACCCGTTCCTTGCTATTCTTCAGGAATTCGTGAACTACGTACTGGAAAGAATCGAATTGTAATGGTGACAGATGGGGTATTAGAATGCGGGGAACGCCGTTATGAAACGCCATTAAACCTATACAGTGATATGAATAAAAATAATATAGCGCTTAAAGAAAATGTTCACAATATTTTAGAACACGTTCATCATCAATTAGGACGAGATAGTGCGACCATTATTAGTTGGGATTATGAAAATGATGCATATGCTACGTATCCGAGTGATCAACCGGAGAAAATTAAAGTGAAAAAATAAAAAGGAGAGGGTTTTCTGTCAGTTACAAAAATATCCTTATTAATTTTATGGGTGCTATCTTTATTGGTTTTTGAAAGAATAGCGAGAAGACAGTTAAATATACCGAAACAAAAAGGATGGAATAACCAATATGTGAATGATACACATAAATGGGGAAATAGAATTATTATTTCCTCTTATATAGTTGTTATTGCTATAAGCACTTTTCTTCCAAATCGTATATATATGGGCTATGTACCTCTTTTGTTTTTTATTACGTTATATGGATTTCAATCATATATGGAGTGGAAATATGATAAGGAATCGCGGGAGTTTTTGATTTCATTATTAGGAGTTGCAGCATTAATAATAACAGGGTTCATACTATATTTCTTCCTTTAATATAGTATAAATTTAAAGGAAGAGGGAGAGAAGAAATGAAAAACCCTTTCTTACGTGCAGAATCGATCATTTTTAATGAAGATCATTCAAGAATACTCGTTCAATAACCGTTAATATAGTCCACTTTATTTTAAACAATTCAATGAAGTAATAGGAGGAATGATATTGAGAACCTATACATTTTGGATTATAATTTTTGTTTTTTGTATAGCGGGCTACTTTTTGGATCGATTTTTAAGAAAAAAATTGAATATGCCAAAGAGCGGGTTTTGGGGATATAATAAATATGTAAATAGCTTACATAAAAAATTGGAAATAGGACTACTTTTTGTTTATTTAATAATTAGTTTTATTTACATCTTTAAATTCGAAAGCACTAATATTTGGTTTATCATTTTCACTTATTTAGGGGTTACGTGGATCCTAAGGACATGGATGGAATGGAAGTATGATAGAGAATCGAAAGAATATATTTTTTCGATAATTGGATTATTTGCATTTATTTTTATGACTTCGATGCTATTTTACTTCGTTCCACCTGCTGCATAATAAAATGATTATTGATGGTACAAATAATGAGATAACTAATTAATAAGAAACCATTCATCTATACATGAATGGTTTCTTATTATGTGTACGAAGTTCGGTCTTCGCAATTTAATCATTTATTTTAGCTAATATGGATTTAATGAAATTTGTTTTATCCTCTGCATATTTATGCTTATCATTTGGGTTAGCTGTTGAAAGTTGAATCTTTAACTGTTCATACTGCATACGAGAAGTTTTATTGTCTATTAAGTAATCTCTGAATTTTAATTGTTCTATTAAATATGGATTCCCTTGCTCATACATATGAATTTGATGAGTTCTTGGCTCACCTTTATTGAAATAATACCTTTTGGGTAATACATCTTTTCTATATTTATAATTTAATTGTTCTAGGTTTATGATACATTTTATACCATTTCTGTAATCTTTTAATTCAATCGCAATATCAATAATAGGTTTTGCACTTAAATATGGAATGGAAGTACTTCCAATATGGTGTATCGCTAAAATATATTTTCCAATGTGTTCCTCAATTAATTGTTTTTCTTTTGAAAACTCAAATTCCCACTCTTCGGACCACGGAACTAAAAACACTTTACCATAGGGTAAACCTAGCATTTAATTAGCACCCCTTACATATTTTTTCAATAAAGTTACTTACATCTTCCTAAAACTCTTCAAAACAAGAAACTCCCACAATCTCCAAGGTAAAATCTTCTTCGCAAAGATCATAAATTTTACACCTTTCCCAATTGGGTATCGTAATGTAGTACGCCTTGCTTCAGCAATTTCTACGATTTTATTAGCAACATCCATCGGATTACCAAGTGTATCGTTGCCATTGTTTATGTGCTTTTGTATTTTATCCATATATTCTTTGTAAGGAGAGGTTGTATCAGATTGGTTTTCAGCTAGTTGTTTACCAACTTCCCATATGTTCGTGTTATAAGAACCAGGTTCAAGTAAGGCAACGTCTATTCCGAAAGGCTTTACTTCTAAGCGAAGGGATTCACTCCAGCCTTCTAATGCATATTTTGAAGAAACGTAAGGAGATAGACCAGGGAATCCTACTTGCCCGCTAATACTGCTTATATTAATGATTTTTCCGCTTTTCTGCTTTCTCATATATGGTAAGACAAGTTGCGTGATGGATATAGCTCCAAAAAGATTTGTTTCAAATTGTTTACGGTATTCCTCCACTGGGATTTCTTCGATAAAGCCCCCATTTGCATATCCTGCATTATTTATGAGAATGTCTATTCTGTTTATTTCGTTTAAAAATAATTGGAAGTTATGTATAGAACCTTGATCTGTTACATCTAATTGTTGAACTTTTATATTTTGTTGTAAGTCGAGTTTAGTAGCTTGAGATATTAAGTCTATTTGTTTCTCAAGATTGCGCATTGTAGCAATGACAAAATAGTCTTTTTTTGCAAGTTCAAGTGTCGTTAAAAGTCCGAATCCACTTGATGCTCCTGTAATAATCGCGATTTTTTTATTCATTGTTCGCTCGCTTTCTTTTTCTTTTATCATAACGAGTTATAAAGAGAAAATCTATTTATTGTATAAAGATATTTGATATAATTGAAAATAATTATCAATTAAATTTTGATTTTTACATAAAAGGAGTGTGGGTTTCATGGAGACTAACGGTTTTCATGATATTTTTCATAAATATTTTTATGGTTTACAAGTTGTAGAGGAAAGACATATGAATGTTCCAAAAACAATAGGTATGGGTGAAATACGAAGATGGACTTCATTTTCAGGTATGGAAATTGTGTTATCAAATTATCAATTTCATAATAACCATCGCATCCAGTTTGCATCTGATGCAGCAATGGTGGAGCTTAATTTTTGTTTACAAGGGTTCGGAGAAGTGCAAGTTGGTCATTCTTCGTATGAATTAATGACTGGAAATAGCTATTTATATTTTATGAATGATTTTGATGTAGTATTTGAATATGAAAAAGAAACGCCTCTATATTCATTAGCGATTGGGATTCCTGTACAATTGTTTAATCATTTCATGATGAATAATGCTATTGAAAAAAGTCTTGATTTTCATTCTATATTAGGAAATCAATCTTTTAAAAAGTTTCAAAATCCAATTGACTCTATAACATCTAGTCTTATTAAGAGAATGATAGAGCATCCCCAAAAGGATCGTATTAATCAACTAGAATTAGAAAGTAAAGCGCTCGAATTGCTTTCTATACATTTTGGGAGAGTGTTGTTTAATGATTGTGACGCAAATAAAAGGAGTCAATTATCAAAACAGGATTTGAATAAAATAAAACAGGCTGAAGAAATTTTACTTCAACGAATGGAATCACCCCCATCATTATTAGAATTAGCTAAAATAGTAGAGTTAAATGATTATAAATTAAAAATTGGGTTTAAAGAATTATTTGGGATGTCCACATTTGCATATTTACGAGAAAAGCGTATGGAACATGCGATAGATTTACTGCGTTCGGGAAATAGTAATGTGACCGAAACGGCATTTACAGTTGGATACAATAATGTCAGTCATTTTTCAGAGTTATTTCGTAAAAAGTATGGAATGAATCCATCAGAACTTTTACGTATTTATTAACGTAAAAAAGGAATAATCCGCTATACCGTAAATTCCTCCGTCATTTGGTAGTTGCTTTTTGTAATGGTCATTATAATTACAAACAACATCCAATTGGAAATAACTTTTTATGGAGGAATTTAAATGAAAGAACGGAATGAAAGTCATTTTTGGATATTTGTATTAACAGGAATGTTTCTTATTATAACAACGACGGGTTTTGCACGTATGGCATATGGAATTATATTACCGTTTATGCAAGAAGGACTCCATTTATCTACAGCTCAAGCAGGTATGTTAGGAACTATACTCTTTTTAGGGTATTTATTAACAGTCGGAACATCTGGAATACTTACTATCCGTTTTGGAGCAAAATCAGTTTTATTAATAGGGAGTTGGCTCGTCGTTATAAGTTTAATAGGATTATCATTTGTTCCTTCAGTTTGGATAGCTGCTATTTTTATGCTATGTTCTGGAGCTGGAAGTGCTCTTGTATATACACCACTCATGTCAATAACAGTAGGATGGTTTCCAGGAAAAAGAGGAACTGCAATGGGGCTGTTATTAAGTGGTGCTGGCATAGGCATGCTATTTAGTGGAATAATCGTTCCTTATATAGTACGTACATTTCCAGAGTATAGTTGGCGTGGTTCATGGCTTTTGTTTGGCGTTATTACATGTATTGTTGTATTCGTTGCCTCAATTGTTTTGAAAAATCCAGAAGTTACTGAAGATGAGGGGGAAAGGAATAATAAGTCGTTTTTATGGAAAACGAAAGAGTTATACATCATTGCATGGATGTATTTTATTGTGGGCGTTGTTTATTTAATTCCAAATTTATATCAAACTAGTTTTATGATTAATAATGGTATTTCGGCATCAATTTCGGGAACTGTTTATGCGATTGCAGGAATGTTTTCAATCGTAGGAGCTCCTGTCTGGGGATTGATTTCGGATCGGATTGGTATAAAGAAGACGTTATGTATTGCACTTTTATTAGCTGTAATAGGTGATATGATTCCAATTATATTTGGACATACCATTGGCTTTATCATGTCGGCAATTATTTGGGGTTCCAGCCTCGGAGGTATCCTTTTATTAATTCAAGTTGCTGCTTCAAAGCAAGTATCTCCGAAATATGTCTCAATGGCAATTAGTTTTATATCCGTTTTCTATGCAGTTGGTCAAATGATTGGACCAGGACTTGCAGGATGGATTATCGGGGAAAGTGGATATACAACAGCTTATGGATTAGGTGCTTTTGGTTTCTTTATGTGCATATGTTTGGGATTAAGGCTAAAAAGAGGGGATCTGGCAAACTCAGCGTATATAGAGAAGTGAGTATTGTCTTGAAATGAATCTTTTTAATGGGGGGAAGCAAAGTGTTCCATGTTAAAGACGTATTAGCAGATCAGTTATTAGCAAATGCGAATGATCCCAGTTGGTATATTCCATTTTCAGATGCAGTTAAGGATTTATCTGAGAGAGAAGCTTTCTGGAAACCGAATGAAGAGTGTAATAGTATAGCTGAAATTGTACAACATTTACTGTATTGGAATACGACGTGGCAAACTAGGTACAAAGAATCAAATGTTAATGCTGTGCCTGCTATTGGTGATAATAACAAAAGTTTTATGCTTTCAGATAATCAAACATTTGAAGAGTTAAGAGAAAAACTATTAGAGAAACTGTTACAATGGCAAAGTCTCATAAATGAAGACAAGGTTGAAAGTGATGTAATTGGATTTCCTGTATCTGCGAAGTGGTGGGAAGTATTAGCTAATGTAACGACTCATAACGCGTATCACATTGGTCAAATTATTTACATTCGGAAATTACAGAAGAGTTTTGATAATGAATAAGATAATAATTCTCAAATTAGGTGAACAAAAGTGGACAAAACGAGACAGATGTCTCATTTTGTCCACTTTTTTATTATGAAAGAAAAGAGAAAACCTATTAAATCAGGGATTAGAATTTGGCACAGTACTTGCAATATAAAAGATGAACAAGAAAATAGGAGGGCTGGACATGTTAAAAACAACTGAAAGTAAAGGGAATGAAATTACGAAAGAACAAGCTCGTTGGATGTATGAAAAAATGTTAGAGATTCGTAAGTTTGAAGACAAGGTGCATGAATTGTTCGCGCAAGGCGTTCTGCCAGGTTTCGTTCATTTATACGCTGGTGAAGAAGCCGTAGCAGTTGGTGTATGTGCCCACTTAACAGATAGTGACAGTATTACAAGTACGCATAGAGGTCACGGCCATTGTATCGCAAAAGGTTGTGATTTAAATGGCATGATGGCCGAACTTTTTGGGAAAGCGACAGGGTTATGTAAAGGTAAAGGTGGTTCAATGCATATTGCCGATTTAGATAAAGGAATGCTTGGTGCAAATGGGATTGTAGGCGGAGGTTTTCCACTTGCTTGCGGTTCAGCATTAACAGCTAAATATAAAGGAACGAAAGATGTAAGTGTTTGCTTCTTCGGTGACGGAGCAAATAATGAAGGAACATTCCATGAAGGGGTTAATTTAGCAGCGATTTGGAAGTTACCAGTTATTTTTATCGCAGAAAATAACGGTTACGGTGAAGCAACAACATTTGAATATGCGTCAAGTTGTGATTCCATTGCAGATCGAGCGAAAGCTTACAATATTCCAGGTGTTCAAGTAGATGGAAAAGATTTACTTGCAGTGTATAAAGCGGCGGAAGAAGCAGTAGAACGTGCGCGTAATGGCGGTGGTCCAACAATAATTGAATGTATGACATATCGTAATTACGGTCATTTCGAAGGTGAAGCGCAAACATATAAAACTTCAGAAGAAAAAGAAGAACATTTAAATGAAAAAGATGCGATTGTGCATTTCCGCAAGCATTTAATTCATGAAGCTTTATTAACGGAATCCGAACTTGTGGATATGGAAAAGGCAGTAGATGAAGCAGTGCAACAATCAATTGAATTTAGTGAAAATAGTCCATATCCGGAAGATGAAGAATTATTAAAAGATGTATACGTTTCTTACAAATAAGAGGAGGGTGAAAAATAATGACTAGAACAGTAAGTATGTCAACTGCAATTAATGAAGCGATGAAAATATCAATGCGTCGTGATGAAAATGTAATTTTAATCGGAGAAGATGTTGCAGGCGGTGCACAAGTGGATCACTTGCAAGATGATGAAGCATGGGGCGGTGTACTCGGTGTTACGAAAGGACTTGTACAAGAATTTGGTCGAAATCGTATTTTAGATACTCCAATTTCAGAAGCGGGTTATATGGGAGCGGCGATGGCAGCTGCTGCAACAGGTTTACGTCCGATAGCTGAATTAATGTTTAATGATTTTATCGGAAGTTGTCTTGATCAAGTATTAAACCAAGGTGCAAAGTTCCGCTATATGTTCGGTGGAAAAGCGAAAGTGCCAGTTACAGTACGTACGATGCACGGTGCTGGATTTAGCGCAGCGGCACAGCATTCACAAAGTTTATATGCGTTATTTACGAGCATTCCAGGTATAAAAGTTGTCGTTCCTTCCACTCCTTATGACGCAAAAGGCTTATTATTAGCGGCAATTGAAGATGACGATCCAGTAATCTTCTTTGAAGATAAAACACTTTACAATATGAAAGGCGAAGTACCAGAAGGGTACTATACAATTCCTTTAGGAAAAGCAGATATTAAACGTGAAGGTTCTGATGTAACAATCGTTGCAATTGGAAAACAAGTTCATACAGCACTTGCGGCTGCAAAGCAATTATCGGAAAAAGGACTCGAAGTAGAAGTAATCGATCCACGTTCTTTATCACCGCTGGATGAAGATACGATTTTAGCATCTGTTGAAAAAACGAATCGCCTGATTGTTATTGACGAAGCAAATCCAAGATGTAGTATCGCAACAGATATTGCGGCAATTGTAGCGGATAAAGGATTCGATTTGTTAGATGCACCTATTAAACGAATTACAGCACCACATACACCAGTTCCGTTTTCGCCACCACTTGAAAAGTTATATTTACCAACGCCGGAGAAAGTAATTGAAACTGTATCAGAAATGATCGGAGACCAATCTTTATTACGTGTGTAATGAAACGATGAGAAGGGAGAGAGAAACATGGCTGTAGAAGTTGTAATGCCGAAGTTAGGTATGGCGATGAAAGAAGGTATTATTACGAGCTGGAATATTAAAGCAGGTGATAATGTAGAAAAAGGTGAACTAATTGCTAGTATTAACTCGGAAAAAATCGAAACTGAAATAGAAGCACCAGCTGATGGAATTGTTCTTGATATAGCTGTAAGTGAAGATGAGGGAGTGCCGCCGGGTACTGTAATTTGCTACATCGGTAAACCGGACGAAAAAGTAGAAGTTCATGAAAACATACATGTTGTAGAAGAAAAAGCATCTAATCCAGAACCTAAAAAGGTACAACATCCAGAACCATATGCGATAGATGTGACGAAGCAAAGAGTTAAAATATCTCCAGTAGCAAAGAAAATTGCAAAAACTGAAAATCTCGATATTAGATCATTAATTGGTACAGGACCTGGCGGAAGAATTACAAAGGTAGATGTATTAAAGGCGCTTGAAGAAAGAGTAGCAATTCCAGAAGTACTTGAACAAGAAGAAAGTAAAGTCATTCCTATTACTGGTATGCGAAAAGCAATTGCGAACCGTATGCATGCAAGCTTACAAAATAGTGCGCAATTAACATTAACGATGAAAGTAGATGTTACAGATTTAGTTGCTTTACATAAAGAAATAGCGGAAGTTGTACAAAAACGATACGATAACAAACTAACTATTACTGATTTCGTTTCTCGTGCCGTTGTATTAGCGCTAAGAGAGCATAAAGAAATGAACAGCGCGTATATAAATGATGCCATTCATCAATTTGAACATGTTCATTTAGGTATGGCGGTCGCGTTAGAAAAAGGATTAGTCGTTCCAGCTATTCGCTTTGCTAATAATCTATCTTTAGTAGAGTTATCTAAAGAGATTAAAAATGTGGCACAAAAGGCACGAGCAGGCAGTTTAAGTAGTGATGATATGCAAGGGACAACATTTACAATTAGTAATTTAGGTAGCTTCGGTATTGAATATTTTACGCCAGTATTAAATACACCTGAAACTGGTATTTTAGGTGTAGGTGCAATTGAACATGTTCCTGTATATAAAGGGAAAAAATTAAGAAAAGGAAGTATGTTACCTTTAAGTTTAACATTCGATCATCGTGTACTAGACGGTGCACCAGCAGCTGCATTTTTACGCACAATTAAACGTTATTTAGAAGAACCTGTAACAATTCTTTTATAAAGAGAAGGTGAGAAAATGAGTAATTTAGTTGTTATTGGGGGCGGACCTGCTGGTTATGTAGCGGCAATTACCGCGGCTCAAAATGGAAAAGATGTCACTCTTATTGATGAAGCTGATCTTGGCGGGACTTGTTTAAATGTCGGTTGTATGCCTACGAAATCATTGTTAGAAAGTGCGGAAGTATACGATATTGTTAATCATGCGAATCGTTTTGGAGTATTAGTAGATAAGCAGAATATATCAATTGATTGGAAACAAATACAGACGAGAAAATCACAAATCGTAACGCAGCTCGTCCAAGGAATCCAATATTTAATGAAGAAAAATAAAATAAAAGTTATACAAGGTAAAGCGAAATTTGAAACGGATCACCGTATGCGAGTTACACACGGTGATAAAGAAGATGTAGTACATGGAGAACAGTTCATTATAGCGGCAGGATCAGAACCAACTGAATTACCTTTTGCTCCATTTGATGGGAAGTGGATTTTAAATAGTAGTCATGCAATGTCCCTAGAAAATATACCAAAATCATTATTAATCGTTGGTGGTGGTGTAATAGGTTGCGAGTTTGCAAGCATTTATAGTCGTCTTGGAACAAAAGTTACGATTGTTGAAATGGCATCGCAATTATTACCTGGTGAAGATGAAGATATCGCACAAATTTTAAGGGAGAAACTAGAAAATGATGGCGTAAAAATATTTACAGGAGCGGCTTTAAAAGGATTAAATAATTATAAGAAGCAGGCTTCATTTGAATATGAAGGAAGTATCCAAGAAGCCAACCCGGAATTCATTCTCGTTTCTGTAGGTCGAAAACCACGTGTACAAGAATTAGCTTTAGAAAAAGCAGGCATTCAATTTTCAAATAAAGGAATTTCTGTGAATGAACATATGCAAACAAACAGATCACATATTTACGCAGCGGGGGATGTGATTGGTGGAATACAGCTTGCTCACGTTGCCTTCCATGAAGGAACGACAGCGGCATTACACGCGAGCGGAGAAGATGTGAAAGTAAACTATCATGCTGTACCTCGCTGTATTTATACAGCTCCAGAAATTGCTAGTGTCGGTTTAACAGAAAAAGGAGCAAGAGAGCAATACGGTGACATCCTCATCGGAGAATTCGCATTTACAGCGAACGGAAAAGCGCTTATTATTGGAGAACAAACGGGGAAAGTAAAAGTTATTGTGGAACCTAAATATCAAGAAATTGTAGGGATTTCTATTATCGGTCCTCGTGCAACCGAACTAATCGGACAAGGAACGGTGATGATTCATACAGAAGTAACCGCTGATATAATGAGAGATTATATTGCAGCACATCCAACTTTATCTGAAGCAATCCATGAAGCATTATTGCAGGCAGTAGGACATGCTGTACATGCTTGAAGGTAAAAAGACCATTCTAATATGACTGGTCTTTTTAGTAAATAATATTTAAGTAGCAATATGTATAAAAAGATACTAGAAAAATCACTATACTCTCATGTTTTTTTAATCGATGAGAGTATAGTGATTTTGAAACTTCTTCACTTATTTAATTGAAATGCGCTGTTACTATTTAATTTCAATAGCTGAAGTTATATCGTTCCAATCTGCAGCTAAATTAGCAGTTTGACCATACCAATCAGAGTGTCTAAAGGAGACACCTTTTCCATAACCTTGAGTTGAAGAATGTTCCCATAGCGTTGTTGAGTAACTTGCAGAAGGTGAAGCTGTACTTACAGAAGAAATTCTGTCGTTCCAGCTAGAAGGTAGGTTTTTAAAGCCACTGCTCCAATAAATATACTGTCCACCTTTATTTTGATGCTCATAAAAATCGGTACTACCAGCACCACTACCTAAAGGGTTAATTTGATTTTTAAGTGCCTTTTTATCCTTTTCAATAAAAGCATTCAATGTTTCTCTGCTAGTAAAGCCATAAGCTAACCAATCTCCATTTTCATTTTGCTTAGGTAGTACCATAGTAATTTGGATGTCTTTTTTTGATTGATCGCTTAATTTTGTGAATGAATTAACATTCTTTTCATCAACTTTTAAATAATCAAATGATTTAATTGTATTATCTTTTTCTGCAGCACTTACTACTCCTAATCCTCCAGTTAATGCAAAACCTGCTACTAATGCCCCTGCTACTAATTTCTTCAACATATAACCATCCCTTTTTGTTTAGATTTTTGTACATGTAAAACTTGTACATGTAAAATGTATTCTAATTTCACATTTTTGTAAATATTCTGAAGTTTTAGAAATAATAGGCGGAATATTTACAGTTTTGCATTTATTCTTTAGAAAAAATAGTTATTGGAATGATATAATAAATAGATATATCGCTTTTGTTGGATGTTGAAATGTTTTAGGAGGAAAGCCATTGAAGTATTTCAATAAAGATTGGTATAAAGAAATGCAAATTATAGAATTTGTAAGTTTTATAGAGTCTATAAAAGAATGGTCAGAAATGGATATACAAAGTTTAATAGAGGAAATAAAGGAAAGGAAAATAGATTTATTAAAATTTCTTCCTGAATCCATACATCCATTTATTCATAGCACCACAATTAATTCAGAATATCCTTCTAGTGAATTGAAAAAACTTATGAAAGAATGGATAGAGGATTGTGAGAAACGAAGGGCTCATTTAGATCGATTCTACTTAGAGCACTTCCATTCGATTAAGAAAAAACTCCCAACAAATGTTATGAAGTTACATAATTGCTCACTACATGACAGTGTAGTCAAATCAGTAGAGAGAAGATCAAAAGATACGCTAATTATAACTTTAGATTGCAGTGGTACTTTCAGTGAATTTGACAAACTGGAAGTAACTTTTACAGGCGTAACGAAATGTTCTATTCCGGAAAATTTTGAAGGTGCTTGGTGGTTATGACATGAAATAGATCTTACTAATGAAGGCTTCGAATTGGGTGTTTTATTTGATTGCCCATTTGAAGAAGTGACGATTTGTGCAAAAGATGTATTGCTTGAGATGGGTAACTAGTAAACTTTATAACTTTACAAACAAAAAAACAGTCTTATATGACTGTTTTTTATTTRGATGCTAAATTATCAAGTTTCCAATATGTATCTGTTAACGGCGCAGCTTTGCTATCTATGTATAAATACATATTATTTAAATCTTTTGGAGAAGTTTTCATATTAAATACAATGTCGGTAGTTAAAGAAAACTCAGATGGAACCTTTTTAGCATTTTCATTTTGTATAAATTCACCTTCGTATTTTTCACCCGTTTTTTCATCTTTTATGAAATATTTTATTTCTGAAAGATCTATCGTTTGTCCGTCAGCACGAGCATTATTTATAGTAACGCGAGCTGTGAGACGCCACTCTTTGTCTATTTTATCGAATTTTGCATTTTCAACAGTTGCTCTATAGTATTCGTTTTTAAATATTTCCCCATAGTGCATTGCATCCTTTTCAAAAGCGCTCTTTTCTTGTTTTGGTGCAGTATTTCCACTACATCCTGCCATTATTCCTGTAAATAATAATGCTGTACAAGTTACTTTAATTATAGATTTCATAGTAATCCCTTTCTGTATTAAAAAGTAAAACATAGGAATAATTTTACATCAGTAGGAAGGGAAATGGAAGTATGTTTGTGGAATATGCAAATATACATTTATTTCGTTTTCAAGTTAATGGGATAGAAAGAGGGAGAAAAACTGTATAAAGCTGAATAAATAAGAGTTGAAAATATTGTAATACAGAAAAAGCATGCATATAATTAAAATAAAGATTAAATTTCTGAATCTTCAATAATGGTGGTGATAACATGTTCACTGAAGAGCGTAGAGAGAAAATTTTAGAGTTACTTAAGAGAGATGGAAGAGTAATCGCAAAGGATCTTGCGGAAAGTTTTGATATGTCTATTGATTCTATAAGAAGAGATCTATCTATTATGGAGAAAGAGAGTTTATTAAAAAGAACGTACGGAGGTGCAGTTGAACTTACGCGAGTGAGAAACTTAGCTGCCGAACCATCGAAACGTTATCGTGATAGTTCAATAGATGAAGATGCGATTGCGAAAGTTGCTGTATCCTACATACAAGAAGGAGATTCCGTTTTTATTGGCGGGGCTTCCATTCATTATGCCATGTTAAAGTATTTACCTGAAACATCATTTACAGTTATTACGAATGCTTTAGAAATTGCTAGTAAGTTACGAGAATATAAGAACATTGATACGTACTTAATTGGTGGAAAAGTGAAACCATCAGGAAATATGACAGATACACTGGCCTCTGAATTGATAAGTAGATTCTCTATTGATCTTTATTTCTCTACAGGTGGCGGTATTTCATTGAATGGTATAAGTACTGCGACACCGGAAGTTGCTTATTTTGGAAAAACAGTAAGTAAAATTGCTAGAAGAAATATTTGTTTAGCTCCTCATAATAAACTTGGAATAGACTGCTTTATAAAAGGAGAGTCACTGATAGAAATTGACCTTATAATAACAGATGAAGGGGCTAGTAAAGAAACGATTCAACAATTTGAGAAACAAGGTAAAGAAATTGTAATAGCGTCAATAGACCTCATTTAAAAGGAGTTTGAAATGATTATAAAAGGACAAGAGTTTCATATAAATGGATTAACTTATACAGTTCGTTCTGCAGTTCAAACGGATGCTGAGCAGTTATCAGAAATTAGAGTTCAGATCGATGGCGAAACTGAAAATATGGATAGAGAAGCTGGAGAGGGGTTTATTGATAAGATAGGGTTTCAAAAAATAGTAAAAACAGATAGTGAAGAGATGAAGAATCTTTTTTTAGTTGCAGAAGTGCACAACCGAATCGTAGGATTTTCGAGATGTGAAGGATCAAATTTGAAGAGATTATCCCATAAAGTAGAGTTGGGTGTTTGTATTTTAAGAGAGTTTTGGGGATATGGAATGGGTAAGAGTCTATTGCAACAATCTATTCAGTGGGCTGATGAAAATGAAGTGAAAAAGATATCATTGCAAGTGTTAGAGACAAATGAGAAAGCTATTCAGCTTTATAAAAAGTTAGGTTTGGAGGTAGAAGGTATTCTAAAAAATGATAAAAAACTGTCAGATGGTAAGTATTATAATACGGTAGTAATGGGAAGGTTTACTAATACTTTTCATAAAAGAGGTGAAGAAGTATGTTTTACAGAAGGAAATACTATGTAGTAAAAAATGAATTCATAGAAATATTTAATGATCATTTCAATGATACTAATTTACCTAATCAAATAAAATATGGTTCTCGTTTAATAGGACGCTGGATGAAAGATAATAATGATGGTACGACTGAAGTATTTGCAATATGGGAATATGATAGTTATGAACAGTATAAAGAAATTGAATCAAAAATTAGAAGCGACAAGATACATGTTAAAAGAATACATGATTGGTATGAAAAACATGGCGGGAAAGAATATGTTTTACAGGAGTACATATTAGAGTTAAAAAATGAAGAGTTAGTATGTACTGTAAAGTGATAGAGGGGTGAGGAATAATGGGAATTAAAACAAAATTATATTTTAGTTTAGCATCCACCATTTTATTTGCAATAGCGGTGATAGTTTTCTTTATAAACGGCAATCCACAAAAGTGGTTTTGGTTATGTATTTTCTTTGCGTCCATTATACAAAATATAGTTCTACTAAAAAAGAATAAAGAAGTTCATTAAGATATTCAAATTATTAACATATTTGTGTCATCTTTCTAGTTGTATTGAAAACGCTTTTATTCAGTTTTATAATAAAAGTATGTTTTATAAATCTCCAAAACAATTAATAGGGGAGATGATACAATGTTAGCTTCACCGTTTTACTTACATACATGGAAAAAGTTTGTGGATGAAGGAGTCCTTGATTCGAACCGTATAAACGAAAGAATTTCAGAGTCATGGCATCGATGTAAACAAGCAAATGTGAATCCTCATATGAATAAAGGTCAGAAAATTTTGTCTTCTGATATTTTTCAGGATCAAAAGAAAAAGAGTGAAATCTTCCTTGATATAGCAATACCTCAAATACAAAATATGAGAAAAACCATTGATGAACTGCAAATGATGGCATTATTAATTGATCCAGATGGTTATGTTCTATCATTAAGTGGAAATCAGCAAACGTTGAAACGAGCGAAACATATTAATTTTATTGAAGGTGTGAAATGGACGGAAGCAGCTGTTGGTACAAATGCGATAGGAACAGCGTTACAGATTGAAGAGGCTATTATGATAAGTGGTACAGAGCATTATTCTGTCGCATCTCATAGCTGGAGCTGTGCGGCCTCTCCGATTCATAATGATGACGGGAAATTAATTGGTGTTCTAGATTTCTCTTGTCCAATTGAGTTTTCACATCCATATATGCTCGGAATGGTAACTTCGATCGCGCATGCGATTGAACGTGAATGTAGTATTCGAGTACATCAAAATGAACTGCATTTAATCCATCGTTTTTTAGATGTAATTGACAGTGATGAACAAGTTGTTATTTGTAACCATCGTGATGTTATCGTTTCTGCGAGCAAGAGGGTTCGTGAACGAGTATGTAATTGGTCACGAATGAAACTTGAAGATTTATTGCACAATGGATTGAAACCTAAATTAGAGGTACCGGTATATAGTAATGATAGAATGATTGGGAAATGTATTTACTTAAAGGAAAATAAACAAGAAAATTTATTTTCTACTTACCCGTTTATAAACGGAATTACTTTCCCTGGAGTTATTGGGACAAGCAGCGTATTTCAACATACTTTAGAAGAAATTAAGCTTGTTTCACCAACTGACGCTAGTGTATATGTTTGTGGAGAAACAGGTGTAGGGAAAGAATATGTAGCGAGAGCGATTCATGAAAATAGTCCAAGAAAAAATGGTCCTTTTATAGCTGTTAACTGCGGTTCATTACCGAAAGAATTAATGGAAAGTGAATTATTCGGTTATGCTGAAGGTGCGTTTACAGGTGCGCGGCGCCAAGGATATAAAGGGAAATTCGAACAAGCAGATGGAGGAACAATATTTTTAGATGAAATTGGTGAAGTACCGCCAGAGATGCAAGTGGCATTATTGCGTGTTTTGCAAGAACGAACAGTAACCCCAATTGGTAGTTCAAAAGAGGTACCAGTAAATATTCGTATTATTACTGCGACACATAAAGATTTACTACGATTAGTAGAAGAAGGGAAATTCCGTCAAGATTTATATTATCGTTTACATGTTTATCCGCTATATGTTCCGTCGTTAATAGAAAGAAAAGAGGATATTCCGTACTTCATACAACATTTTTGTGAACGAAAGGATTGGAATGTTGTATTTCCAAAGAGTATTTGTAATCAATTTTCACAGCATACATGGCCCGGAAATATTCGAGAATTATTAAATGTATTAGAACGCATATACATTTTGTCGCAAGGACGGGAAATATGCGAAAAACAAATCTCTTTTTTATTACAAACAATGATTGGAAATCAACATCAACTTGAATTGCAAGCAGAAAATAAAACGGAGCATACATTAAATTCCCGTGAAAAAATACAGCGTGATAGCATGATTGAAGCGCTAGAAAAGACGAACGGAAATGTTTCATTAGCTGCAAAACTATTAGATGTGCCACGCAGTACATTTTATAAACGTATGCAAAAATTTAGGCTATAAAAGTAGATTTTTGTAATCTGCTTTTTCTTTATGGGCTCACGTTCTGTCGGAATGTGCGCTTGCCAGGGAAATAATAGAATAATTAGAAAGAAGATTTCCTGAAGGGGGTTAGCATGTGAAGTATATTGAAAGTGGAATCGGGAATAGGTGGTTCATTCGAACGGAAACCGAAAATAAAGATGGAACTGAATTCGAGGAACGAGGAATTAATAAACCAATTTATTTTGAGTCTTTATATGTACGGATTTGGTTTCGGAAAACGTGTTTTATTTTTGATACGAAAGAGGGCTTTAAGAAAGTAAGAAAAAGTAGAGCTGAGTATAAGTTTATTGTTGGAATGGTGAGTAGGTTAAAACAATAGAATCACACAGGGGGTGTTTTTATGATTAGAATTATCACATTCATACTCGCTTTTATTATAATGGGCTATTCTATTTACAGTTGGAATGATGATTCGAAGCAAAGTATGCTCATTTTACAATTACTTTTAGGTTTTATGCTTGCCGGTATGGGGATACAAAACGTTAAGAAGGATGAAAAAGAGAATAAGAATATGGGGTTGTTGCTTTTACTTGCATCGCTATTTTGTATTATTGTATCGTTAATAAAATATTTTAAATAAACCGTTACTAAGCATATTGAGTAACGGTTTTTTGAGGTTATAATGTGCTATTTATATAACCCCGTCGTATACATTACCGTTAAAGTATGTACAATTTCTTCTAATTCTAGTTCTTTATCATTTTGCACGATTGTCCAAAGAAACGTTTCATTCATAGAGAACCAGCCGCATGCGACAATCTCTTTATTTAACTCAGTTCGTACTAATTCATTTTCCTGGGAATGGGTAATGTCTTGTATAATCCGTGTTACAAAGCGTTCGCGAATCTCATCCCATTTTTGACGTATTTCTTTTGAGGTTCTTATTGCTTCTTCAACAACTTGTAATATAGCTCTTTCTTCTTGTGCTAACTGTAAAAAAGCGCGCACTTGATTCTGAATCATATCTCGTGCTTCGACCTTTGTTTGAGGGGAAAAAGAGCGATCAGCAATATCATAAAAGCGATTCATAACATCTTCCATCAAAACGACGAGGAGAGCATCTTTGTTTTTAAAATATACATATGCTGTTCCATAACCAGTTTCTGCATGTTTAATAATTTGCGTGATTGTAGTTTTCTGAAATCCGTTTTTTATAAACATAGTATAACCGGAATGTAATAGTTTCTTTTTTGTTTCTAAGGAGCGGTGTTTTCTTGTTGAAAGAGTAGAATTTTTCAAGGAATCACCTCTTTATACTGAAATATCTGAAAATATAATTGTATTGTAAAAGAAGTTTGTATATAAAGTCAACTGACATAATATCATTGACGTTATATCAATTTAAGTGATATATTTCAATTAGTTAGAATAAAAAGAAAATTAAAAGAAGGTGACACCATGTATAAAGAACCATTTCAACCAACTTATGAGTATGCGCTTGAATGTGATAAACATGATGAACTGAAAGATTTCCAATCTGAATTTTATAAAAAAGAAGGAACAATATATTTAGATGGTAACTCTTTAGGGTTGCTTTCAAAAAGAGCAGAGAAATCGTTACTTACCTTGCTAGATTCATGGAAAGAGTTTGGGATTGATGGATGGACTGAAGGTGAGCATCCATGGTTTTTCCTTTCGGAGAAATTGGGTGAATTGACAGCACCTCTTATTGGATCTTTACCGGAAGAAACGATTGTAACCGGTTCCACGACTGCGAATATACATCAAGTTATTGCGACGTTTTATGAGCCGAAAGGAATACGAACAAAAATTCTTGCGGATGAATTAACTTTTCCGTCAGATATTTATGCACTTCAGAGTCAAATTCGTTTAAAAGGCTTAGATCCAGATGAACATTTAGTACGAGTGAAAAGCCGAGATGGAAGAACACTTTCTGAAGATGATATTATTCATGCGATGACCGATGATATCGCTTTAATATTATTGCCTTCTGTACTATATAGGAGTGGACAAATTCTTGATATGAAGCGATTAACAGCTGAAGCTCATAAACGTGGTATTCATATCGGTTTTGATTTATGTCATTCAATCGGCTCCATTCCGCATCATTTTAAAGAGTGGGATGTAGATTTCGCTGTATGGTGTAATTATAAATATTTAAATGCAGGTCCTGGTGGTGTTGCAGGCCTTTATGTAAATAATAAACACTTTAATAGACTCCCAGGATTATCTGGTTGGTTTAGTTCTAGAAAAGATAAGCAATTTGATATGGAGCATTCATTAACTGCGGCTGACCATGCTGGAGCTTATCAAATAGGGACACCTCACGTATTAAGTACTGCACCATTAATCGGTTCTCTTGAAATTTTTAAAGAAGCTGGTATTGAGAAGTTACGTGGAAAATCATTACATATTACGAGATATATGCTTGATTTAATTGAACATGAATTAAAAGGCTTTGAATTTACAATTGGAAATCCATTAGAGGATGAAAAACGAGGCGGGCATATTTATTTAGAACATGCTGAGGCGGCGCGTATTTGTAAAGCGTTAAAAGCAAATGGGGTTATTCCAGACTTTAGAGCTCCAAATGGAGTTAGACTTGCGCCTGTTGCTTTATACAATACGTATGAGGAAGTATGGAACTCTGTACAAATCTTAAAGAAAATTATGAAAAATGAAGAATATAAAAACTTTGAAAATAAGCGAGAGGTTGTGGCGTAAGCATGAGAACATCGCAGTGGATTGATATTTCACAACCACTAAATAATGATATCGCGACATGGCCAGGGGATACACCGTTCTCGTATGAAGTTTCATGGTCAAAAGAAAACAGTGGTTCAGTAAATGTCGGAAAGTTAACGATGAGTATCCATACAGGTACTCATATTGATGCACCTTTTCATTTTGATAATGACGGTAAGAAGGTGTTGGATTTAGATATTCAAGTTTATGTTGGCCCAGCGCGAATCATTGACGTTTCTAATCTTGAAAGCATCGGGAAAAAGGAATTAGAAAACTTTCATTTAGAAGGTGTGGAACGATTGTTATTACGTACATCTTCACATGGTAAAGCAAATGAATTCCCAGATGTAATCCCGCATTTACGCGCAGATATTGCAGCCTTTCTTTCTGAAAAGGGAATTCGTTTAATCGGGGTGGACGTACCATCTGTTGATCCTTTAGATGATAAAGAACTAGCAGCACATCATCAATTATTTAAACATGGAATTCACATTTTAGAAAATGTCGTACTCGATCACGTAGTAGACGGCGATTACGAACTTATTGCATTACCACTTGCATTAACAGATGCGGATGGGAGTCCAGTTCGAGCTGTTATTAGACCAATATAAGTAGAAATGAACACAAAGGGGCGTTTGGCTAATATGAAAGAAAATGAAAAGGTAATTATGGAAAAAGGGATTCATACGGATTTTAAGGAGAATATGACGTACGGAGAGTATTTACAGCTAGATAGCTTATTATCTAGTCAACAAAGATTATCAGATCATCATGATGAAATGTTATTTATCGTCATCCATCAAGCGAGTGAGCTTTGGATGAAACTAATTTTACATGAATTGAATGCAGCGATTGAATCTATTAAACAAGATAAATTACCACCAGCCTTTAAAATGTTAGCACGTGTATCAAAAATTCAGTCGCAAATTATTCAATCTTGGGATATTCTTGCGACATTAACGCCATCAGAATATATTGAGTTCCGCGATTCACTTGGTCAGGCTTCAGGTTTTCAATCGTATCAATATCGAATGATTGAATATGCACTTGGTTATAAAACACCACATGCATTAAAAATTTATGAAAAGGACCCAGAATTACATGCTCGTCTTCATAAAGCACTTCATGCACCAAGTTTGTATGATGTGGCGATACAAGCCCTTGTTAAAGAAGGATTTCCAATTCATAAAGATGTGTTAAATCGTGATGTTACGCAGCCTTACGAAGAGGATGCAACTGTAGAAGCGGCTTGGATAGAGGTATATGCGGACGTGCAGAAATATTGGGATTTATATCAGCTTGCAGAGAAATTAATCGATATTGAAGACTGGCTACAACAATGGCGTTTCCGTCATATGAAAACGGTAGAACGAATTATTGGTCATAAAATGGGAACAGGTGGCTCTTCTGGCGTATCTTATTTAAAGCGAGTGCTTGATCAATGCTTCTTCCCAGAGCTTTGGAACGTTCGAACGAAATTATAAAAATAAACTTGTCAGCTATTAAATGCTGGCAAGTTTATTTTTTTGTTTTAATAACAAATATGATTTAATAGAGAGAACGAGATGAACTACAAATATTACATAACCGTTTAGATGGAGGAAGATTTCTTGAATTTCGAGCAATTACAAAATAAATTTGAAAAGAAAAAGGTTAATACATTTCTTGTTTATCAAAAGGGGGAATTAACGACTGAGTACTATAAAACGATAGACTGTGCAAATGACTTATTTAAAATTAATTCGATTACAAAAAGTATCGTATCTATATTAATTGGTATCGCAATTGATAAAGGATTTATAAATAATATACATACACCAATCACAACATGGATTCCCAATGTACCGGAGAAAAAAAGGGAATTAACACTGTATCATTTATTAACGATGACAACAGGAGAAGATTGGCAAGAATTCGGCAATGGGGTTGTTTTCCCGCTTTTATATGTTGTCTGTAGCTTAATACGCGGGCCATTCGTGAATTGGTACCCATATCCGTTTTTAGATCCGAGAATAGGTGGATATGGGAGAGTATTTTTATATAGTATAGGGATATCCGTTGTTATTGGAGCTATTTGCGGATTAGTAAAAATGTTAGGGAATCGATCTTTGCATATAAAAAATAATCCTCCTTATTAAGGAAGAAGTACATAAAGAAACCTCTGTCTGTATGTAAAGACGGAGGTTTTTTTGTTTTACCGACTTGTCTTCTGAAAGGACATCTTTAAAAATTCCTCTGTTTTCGTATCAAACTCTACATCCACAAAAACACCATACTCTTTTCCACCCTCACGTAGCCATAATTTAAACTTTTCAACTGTTATTTGAACAGTTTTTGGTTGTCTACCTATATGAAGGTAATCGATAATCTCAGCTTTCGGATATTGTTCTTTCGTTTTTTCAACGGCTAGTTTACCCCATTTTGCATATGGCGGTTGTGCGTGAACAATAGATGGGTCGGTATGTATATTTGAACATATTGTTATTAAAAAAAATATAAATGCTGTACGTACGAGGAATCGCTTCATAATAAGCTCCTTTTATTCTTTTTGTATATTGTTTACATATTTCTTCAAGCATATAAGTTTGGATTTTTTTGTCTTCTTTACATAAAAGCGAGGGTTTTACAAAACATAACCATGAAATCATTTCCGTAATTAAGGAGGGAAATACATGCGTCAAAAAGCTGTTTTTAAGATAGCGATCTTGCTTGTCTTTATCGGGCTATCTTTAATGGTAAGTAGTATACAAACCAAAAATGTGGAAGCCTTTTCTAATCAAGTGATTCAAAGAGGGGCATCTGGAGAAGATGTCATTGAACTGCAAACTCGTTTGAAATATAACGGATTTTATACTGGGAAAGTTGATGGTGTTTTCGGATGGGGTACATATTGGGCGCTTCGAAACTTTCAGCAAAAATTCGGATTGCCAGTTGATGGTTTAGCGGGTGCTAAAACGAAGCAAATGCTTGTAAAGGCAACGAAGTATGATAAGTCGACCGCTAATAAAGATACTACAACTAATAAAGGGAACAGTGGTGGAGGTACACAGGAAAATAAGCCGCCAAAAAGTACAGGGACAAATGTTCCAAACGGTTATTCTCAAAATGACATTCAGTTAATGGCAAACGCTGTATACGGAGAATCCCGTGGTGAGCCGTATTTAGGACAAGTTGCAGTAGCTGCGGTTATTTTAAACCGTGTCACAAGTGCATCATTTCCAAATACTGTTTCAGGAGTAATCTTTGAGCCGAGAGCATTTACAGCAGTAGCAGATGGACAAATATATTTAACGCCAAATGAAAATGCGAAAAAAGCCGTATTAGATGCAATCAATGGATGGGACCCAACTGGGAATGCATTATATTATTTCAACCCGGATACTGCGACAAGTAAATGGATTTGGACTCGTCCACAAATTAAAAAAATTGGTAAGCATATTTTCTGTAAATAGAGCGGAGGTGGAAACATGTTACGAGGTATTATCATCGTATTGTTAACAGTAGGTGTAGTCGGAACAGGGTATTGGGGCTATAAAGAGCATCAAGAGAAAAATGCAGTATTAATTCGAGCGGAAAATAGTTATCAGCGTGCGTTTCATGATTTAGCATATGAAGTTGATTTATTACACGATAAAATTGGAACAACACTGGCGATGAATTCACGTTCCTCATTATCGCCAGCTTTAGTAGATGTATGGCGTTTAACATCAGAGGCTCGTTCTGATGTAGGACAATTACCTTTAACATTAATGCCATTTAATAAAACGGAAGAGTTCCTTGCGAATATCGGTGATTTTAGTTATCGTGCAGCGGTTCGTGATTTAGAAAAAGATCCGTTAAATGATCAAGAATATAAAACGTTACAAGGTTTATATTCAAATGCAGCAAATATACAAGATGAACTGAGAAAAGTGCAGCATCTTGTATTGAAAAATAATCTTCGCTGGATGGATGTAGAAATGGCTCTTGCGTCAA
This sequence comes from Bacillus sp. P4_E1, assembly GCF_056401715.1. Taxonomy (NCBI): domain Bacteria; kingdom Bacillati; phylum Bacillota; class Bacilli; order Caryophanales; family Bacillaceae; genus Bacillus; species Bacillus sp. P4_E1. The sequence goes on along the minus strand of NZ_JBFUIV010000029.1, from coordinate 3,441 downwards.
ACCAAGATCCAGCAGATAACACAATTATCGATGGATTAAAGACGGTAGAAAAGAATGTAACATCATACTCGTCCACAAACTTTGGACCGACTTTTACAAGTGCACAAAAGAATAAAAAAGGCGGATTTGAAGCAAAAGGAAAGGCGATTTCGAAAGCGGAAGCGGAAAAAATCGCGAAATCATTTTTAAACTTAAAAGGGAATGAAAAAGTAGAAGTTGAGAAAAGTGGAAAAGGTGCAAAAGAATCATTCTACAGTGTGAAAATTCAAGATCCAGCAACGAACAATGAGTATTATATGGATATTACCGGAAAAGGTGGATATCCAATTTGGGTAATGAACAACCGAGAAATTAAAGAGCAAAAAATCAGTTTAAATGATGCAGGAAGTAAAGGATTAACATTTTTAAAGGATCACAAGTTTACAAATATGGAGCTGTTTGATAGTTCTCAATATGATAATATCGGTGTGTTTACGTACGTTGTAAATGAAAATGGAGTGCGTATTTATCCAGAAGCAATCCAAATGAAAATTGCTTTAGATGATGGGTCGATTGTTGGTTTTTCCGCAAAGGAATATTTAGCATCACATCAAAAACGAACGATTCCGAGTGCGAAGCTAACCGCTGCTGAGGCGAGAAAGAAAATTAACCCCGATGTAAAAGTTATGGAAGAACGTAAAGCTGTAGTAGTAAATGACTTGCATAATGAAGTACTTTGTTATGAATATATTGGTACTTTAGGGAAAGATACGTACCAAATTTTCATTAACGCAAATAGCGGTACAGAAGAAAAAGTGAAGAAGATGCAAGCTGTTGAGAAAATTTATGATTAAACATCAATGATAAAGTGGTGAAAATAATGAAAATCATTATATATATGTTAATGCTTTGTTTCGTTATTACTGGATGTAGTATTGGAAAAAAAGACAATCCTAATGAAAAGCCAGAACAAAAAAATGTCTCGATGAAAAATGTTACGTATACAAATAAATCAAATAAGCCAAATGAAAAAGCAGCTGATCATCTGGCATCTTTAGCTGCAAGTATACCTGGTGTAAACGATGCGACAGCAGTAGTAGTTGGGAAGTATGCTGTTGTAGGTATTGATGTGAAAGCGAAACTTGATCGAACTCGCGTTGAGTCAATTAAGTATTCTGTTGCAGAAAGTTTAAAGAATGACCCGAACGGTGCAAATGCAGTCGTTGTAGCAGATGTTGATACGTATGAAAGACTAAAACAAATAGGCAAGCAAATTAAAAAAGGTAAAACTGGTGAAGGCATACTTGATGAATTAGCAGCAATTGTTGGCCGAGTAATGCCGCAAGTTCCAAATGATATGATTGAAAATAGAGAAACGAATCCGATTAAAGATAATGATAAACAATTACCAAAAGATGAAGAACAAGAACTACGAAAAGAACAAGAAGATCAGTCAAATAACCATTTGAAAAAATAGTGAAAACCCCGTACTAAATTGTACGGGGTTTTTCTTCAAGATTAAATATTCAGTTTATTTTTAAGGGAATATATGGTTTAATAATGAGGGGAGGGACAGCCGTTATGATGAAAAAAAGCGCACTTATATTAGGTAGTTTATGCATAGGTTTTAGTATGACAGCGTGTGACCAGAAGAAAGAAGTGAAGAAGAAAACAGCTATGTCTTCTACTATAACGGAAAATAAAAAGCAAGAGACCATTAATATAAATCATTTCTCAAATATTAATGAAGGAATGACTTATTTAGAAGTGAAAGATTTAATCGGTTTTGAAGGGGATTTACTCATAGAAGAAGGGGAAGAACATTCTACACGAATTAAGCAAATTTTTGCTTGGAAAGGAAACGATCCAAAATCATTTGCTAAAATAACATTTTTGGATGGAAAAGTGCATTCTAAAACACAGCAAGGTTTAAGTTAATAACTTGAAGGAATGGGAGAGTTAAGCATGAACATACATACAGGGGAAATACAATTAGTTCCATATAAGGAGCAGTATAAAGAGATAATACAATCATTTACTTTACCAAGTGAACAAGTTCAATTTACGGCGAATCCAGGTGAATTACTGGAGAAAGCGAAAAATGATCGAACGAAAAATGTAGTTGTTATTTTAGACTATAACGGAGTACCTGTCGGTGTATTTATATTACAAACAGGTGATAGGGTACAGGAGTTTACAGAAAATAAGGATGCCATACTTTTAACTTCTTTTTCCATTAATCACAATAAACAAAAGAAAGGATATGCTAAAAAATCATTGGCGTTATTACAAGACTTTGTAAAATATTATTATCCAGTAAAAAATGAAGTGATTCTTGCTGTAAATGAAAAAAATATTCCGGCACAAAAGTTATATGAGAAAGTTGGATTTCAAGATAAAGGGTTTAGAAGAATGGGACCAATTGGACAACAATTCATATTACATTTACCTATAACGAGATAACAAAGCTTACAGCCCTTTCCGAACGAGAAAGCCCATCGCCTTTAGGCATGGGATGAAAGTGAGGTTGGATACGGAGTGCCACTGAAAATCGAAAGGTTAAGTATCCAAAGTATAGGTAGTTTCTTCAAGTCTTTTTGTTGTGATTTTTCGAAAGTAAATGATACATTGTAACTAGAATCAATGATGATAGAAGTACGTTTCAAAGTGTTTGAGAGGAAAATCTCCTCACCTCATGTAGTTGTAAAGTTTATGGACACGTTCTTATTTTGTTTCTATTGCTAGAAATGTATCACATGAACGATGTTGAAAATCAAAAAACAAGGGGATGAAACGTATGTCACAGACCCTAACAGTGAAAGTGAAATTGATTCCAACAAAAGAACAAATCCGTTTATTRGAACAAAGTAGCCAAGAATATATCAAAGTCATAAATATACTTGTATCAGAAATGGTTGAAGCAAAGAAAAGTACGAAAAAAAGCACAAAAGATATCGAAGCAAATATCCCAAGTGCGGTGAAGAATCAAGCAATCAAAGACGCAAAAAGTTTGTTTGCTACAAAAGTAAAGAAAAGCAATTATAAAATCATTCCGATTTTAAAGAGGCCTGTTTGTATATGGAACAATCAAAATTATTCGTTTGACGCCACTCATATTTCAATCCCGTTTAAGGTAAATGGAAAGTCCACTCGTTTAAAGGTCCGAGCTTTATTAATCGATAAAAACAATCGCAATTTGGATTTGCTAAAACATAAGTTAGGTACACTTCGCATCACAAAGAAATCGAATAAGTGGATTGCTCAAATATCTGTTATGGTTCCTACAAATGAAAGAGCAGGGACGAAAATTTTAGGAGTAGACCTAGGTCTCAAAGTCCCTGCGGTAGCGATCACAGATGATGACAAGGTTCGTTTCTTTGGGAATGGTAGGCAAAAYAAATATAGGAAGCGTAAGTTTYGTAGTGTTCGTAAGAAGTTAGGAAAAGACAAAAAAGTGAATGC
>NZ_JBFUIV010000028.1:0-42031 GCF_056401715.1 Bacillus sp. P4_E1 | reverse complement strand
AGGTTGACGCCAACAGGGTGATGACAATATAAATATTTCTTCTTTCTTCTATTATATTGCCATTTCACATCCTGTAAATTTATTTTCATTCCCAAGCATATATATCATACGTTTTTTATTAATACAATAAACGAATTCAACAGTATTGTATTAATTTGGTTGGCAAGTTCTATTTCGATAGTGAGTTTATGAAAGCATAAACTGCCCCCAAACGTTGAGGATCGGATACGGTGTAATTTTTTCAAAAGCATACGGAGCGGGATTCTCTACAACCGTAATACATGTTTTCATATTGTTAAAACGCTCAAAACCCCTCTTAAGGATGCGATATTCGTATATCTTATTTATGTAATTTATGTTATGGTTTCATATGTTAATTAATTACGATTCATTTAAAAAGGAGGATACATAATGAAAGCAAAGAAACTAATAGCGTTAGCTTTACCTGTTATGTTATTAGTAGGATGTACAACGGACACATATGGACTTACACAGTCAGAGTTCAGAAAAGTGGACAAGGAATTTAAAGCAGATGAAATGATAGAACACATGAAGAAAATGCACTATAAGGACGAAGAGATAGAGAAACAGCTAAGAGGTGCATTAGCGCAATTGGAGTATGAAGAGGAACAAAGAAATGAGAAGAAGTCTAACAAGAAATCAACAAGCGAAACAGAAGTAGATGATAAGGAAGAAAATGCTATCGTGAAGGAAAACCAAGCAGGGTATGGTTCAAAGGGGTTAAAGTCACCGTTATATGTTTCTGCAACAGAATTTCCTGATATGATGTTTAAAGAATTAATAGACCTTAAATACGAAATGAGAGACTTAATTAAAGAATCAAAGGCAATTTCAGAAGATAGATATGAAGGCTCACCAAAGGATACCGTAGTAAGTATTCGTGGTCGGTTAGACGAGTTAGATAGGGTTGTAATACCTAAAAAGTATGCAGACTATGAATACATAATTAAAGAAGGTATAGAAAATATGAGAGACTCTTTACCTAAGATAGAAAAAGCGATTGATAAGTATGAAGATCCTAGTAAGGATAAGAAAAAAATAAAAGAAGAAGTAGACGATGCAATAGATGGATTAGATAGTGGAACTTATACTTGGCAACCCTTCTTTGCCGATATGAATGAGAAAGACCCTACTGCATTAAAAAGAGCAATTAAGTCCAAACAAGATGGTAGCAAGAAGGCTCATGATTCATTTGGAGAAGGTACATCAAGCACAACAGACGAGTCAATTAACTATACACCAAAGAAATAAAAGACCCTACTTGTATGTTTGAACTAAATAATAAGTATAGGCTATAAATAATAGCACTATTAATATTAAAGGAGTATGAGGTATGAAAGCAAAGAAACTAATATGTTTTTTAGCATTTCCACTTATGCTAGTAGCATGGGTAGGATGTTCTAAAGACAATTCAGAAGAGAAGAAGACTGATAATGTAAAAGTTGAAGATTATAAAAAGACTGACAGTGTACAAGATGCAGAGTCAGAAGATAAGAAGGACTCTAAGACAGTAGAGCTACGAGATAAGGATTTCATGAAGACTGTAGATGAAGAAATAGATAAAACACAAGATGCAGAGTCAGTAAGTAAGAAAGAAACTGGTGAAGATAGTAAAGAGGTAACAAGTAAAGAAAAATCAAAAACCGATAGAACATTAGCTGAAGAGCGAGCAAGTGAAGACAAACAAGTAATAAGAGAGGTTAATCCTCCTGTAACTCTAAAACAGTATCAAGAAAATATAGATGAAACTGCTAAAGAGGTAGCAAAGGAGTTACAAGCTACAAAACCAATATTTGCAAAAGATGAAACTTTAAAAGAAAATCAAGTTGAATTAAAGCAACAATTAGGGGTATTCAAGGAAAAGCTTGACAAACTAACAGCTATAGAGCCGCCGAAGGATTATGATTACTATCGAACACAATTAAGAGACGACGTGAAAGTAATTAAACAGTCAATAGACCAAGTATTTGTAGGTTTAGATGAAAATGATATAGAAAAAGCCGAAGCAAACTTAGGGGCTATGTTTGGGTATATTGACACGATGGGTTCTACATTAAATGAGATAAGAGACACACAAAATTAAGTATTCAAAGGGGTATGTGACAATAAAACGTAAAATGGGAGCTTTAGCATTACCTGTTATGTTGTTAGCAGGTTGTACAACAGAGACATATGGACTTACACAGTCAGAGTTACGAAAAGTGGACAAAGAATATTAATCAAGTAAGCTAACGATATAACAAGGAGGTTATTTCATGAGTTATGATACTATTGCATCGCTACAACGTATGCAACAACTACAGCAATCAGAAGCTGCCGCTGGAAAGAGAATTGTCTTGCAACGAATGTTTACGGGATTAGATATAATGTTGTTTATTATGGCATTAATCTTAGGCATCCCTACCTTTTCAATATCTTGTATATTATTTTTAATTTATTATTTCTCAATAACTAAAACATACTTAGTAAAGAATGTAGCTACTGGTGAAAAATTTAGAGTTAGCAAACAAGATTTCAAGCAATATAAAAGAGAATTTAAAGCGAAGGAAAAAGAAGTTAAAAAAATATCTGATTTATAAAGTGTGAAAGTAGGTGTGTTAACTTTATGAAAGTTGTGCGCTCTATATTTAACGGATTTCGTATATTAAGTAAAATCTTTAAACCTATATTAAAGGCATTATCTAAAAGTAAATTTTAATAGTATATAAACAAAAAAGCCGCCCAACAGGACGGCTTTTTTTTACTTCACATACACATAGGCTTCATTTGTTGTTACATAGTATGTTTTACCCTGGCTGTTGTGTACTTTATATTGTGACGATCCATTGACACTTACTTTCGCATCAATTGTAAATCCTAACCCTGCATCCACAGAACCAGCAACATCTTTATCCTGCCAAGAAGCAGAATCATAGAAACGTAGGTTATCTACTTTAGAAACAACACGCTTTCCTACAATAGATGAATCTACTGTACTTTTCTTATTAAACTTCACATAAGATGGATCGTTTTTAATCCATTGCTCACCACCTAAGTTAAGCCATCCGTCCTTTTCTCCCCATACTTGATACGCTTCTGGTTTATTTAACTGACGAATCTTAGAATAGCTTGTACCAGGTCCTTTACGTAAATTAACGTTGTAACCTTCTATATAAGCAATACCATCTGTTACAGCTGTCGGAACTTCTGCTGGCTTAGATGGCTTATCAGGAACTGAAACATCTACACTGGAATTATTGTATGCACGTTGTACATCTGCTCTAAATTGAGCTTCTGAAATGCCATGAGACTTTAAGTAGTCAAGTGGATCTTCATGATCTGTACCACCAAGGTATTTTGTTACATCGTAGTGAGTCCATAATCCTTTTTCTACAGATAAACCACGGTCACGAAGGATTTTAGCAAGTAACTTCACGTATTTATCATAGCTGCGTTTGAATTTCTCGTAATCTGCTGTTTCGCAAAGCTCTACGTGTACAAAGCGTTTGTTTGCACCTGGTCCCCCACCATAAGCAATATATTTAGTATCAGCAATTTGAATCGTTTCATTCCAGTCTACTGCATAGTGAACAAATGCATTTCTCCATGTACGAGTTTCGTATTTTTGAATATTAATAGCTGGAGCTTCTGGAGTTGCTGTAGAATGTGCTACAACGCCCTCATAAGCACCTACACCATTACGGTATGGTTGTTTAGGTAAATCAGGAATAATAAGTGTTCTATCAGCAAAAGCACTTGTAGCAAAAGAACTAGCAAGTGCTAGAATCATAAGTAATGAGATAATATGTTTCATTGTCTTTTTCATTTAGCATCAACATCCTTTTTTATAATTTTGGTGTGGTCAAATAATCCACTTGCTGAGAGTCCAATGATGATTCCTTGAAATACATTCACTTTGATATCTCCGTCCAAAAATAAAACGCCTAGCACAATGCCAAGCGTTAAATTTAATAACGGAACGTATTTTGTTTGTAATCCAACTGTTTTTACAATCTGTGAAAGACCTACTACAATTCCAATCATCATGGCTAAACTAACCATTACATACCACCCCCCTTCAATAACAACGTAAGAACAGCTCCTACAATCCCACCAACAATAAGTCGCAAAATCCAAGTAGTATTTGCACTGATCTTATCTAGCTGCTTATTGATATTGATGATGTCTTTTTCATTACCTGTCGTTCGCATTTCTAAACTTTTAATCTCTAAACGAATGTCCTTAATATCTTGCTTGATTTCTTGAACATCGCTTCTTACTTCTTGTAATCCTTCCACTTTGACCACCTCATTTCAAAATAAAAAGAGAGACTCTTGTCCCTCTTTCGCAAATACTTTTATACTCACACCCTAAATTCCACCTTTGAGTATCAATCCCAAAACTGCCATAACTATAGCGCTAATAACAAGTCGTAAAATCCATGTGGTATTCAGACTGATTTTTTCTAATTGTTTATTGATTGTAGAAATATCTTTTTCATTTATAGTTGTACGGGTTTCTAGGTTACGAATATCTCGCATAATTTCTTTTTGTTCTGCTTTTAGGCTGTCGATTTTTGCATATACGTCTTCCATACATTCACATCCTTTTTTCGAAAAATCTTAATAAAGCAATCTCTACATCCTATGAGACAACCCTATTCGTTGTGAATTTATGAAGGACATTTTTATACCAAAGCCGTATTTTGTTCAAAATAAAAACAGCTTATAGCTGCTCTGGTTTCTCATTTATTAATTTTTGGACTAACTCTTCTAATGTTGCTATTTTGTTGTTCATTAATGTAATTTCTTCATTATGCTTTCTCTCCATTTCTTGTATTCTCTCATTTTGATTTTCTTCATGCTCTTGTAAAGCTTTTATCGTTAATGATACGTATGAATACAAGTGAATTCCTTTCCCACTTTCATCCACAAATGCTTCATCAGATTCATCTACAATTGCACCGTAATACGTTTTGATATCTTCCTTTGTCAATGGAGGATCATAAGGATCTTTTTCTTCTCTCATACGGTAAAGCTCGTTTACCGCATTCTTGTAGTTGAATTGTCTGATTCTAAGGTTTCTAATTTTTTCTAAAGCGGAAAATGCTACGTCACGAATATTAGATTTATATTCACGTAGCGAAGGACTCATAAAGTTTCCTTGAACGGCGCCCCATCCGTTTTGAGTAACAGATGACTTAACTTGGAGAACTCCGGTATATCCTGCTACACGGCTATTACGTAATGTGATATTAGGTAATCTTAAATCTGCATCTGAGCTATTATCTTCGATTGCTAATGTAGATTGATATAGACCACTTTTTCCTCGTCTGAAATGCCAGTTTCCATTTCCAGCATAAAGAGCATGATAGTCGTTTGCGTGTAGAACACTAATTCCGTTTCTGTTAAGCTCCCAAAACACAGATTTTCTTATCTCACTATCAACTATGTCATCAGTAATGCCAATGTTCGCACTAGCCTGAGGCCATCCGGTCCCCATTTGAGATATAAATAAAGTACCTTCAGGAGCGCTAGTTTTTTCATCTGATCCTAAGATGAAAGTGGGTTGTACTGCACCGTCCCGTCTTCGGTAATATCCAAGGAACGCTCTAGGAACACCACTTTCATATAGACGTAGAAATTGGTCGTCTAGGCTTACATAGTTATTGGTATTTGATGTTCTAATTTGGCAACCACTTAACAACCCAGCTTTAATCCAATCTGCGTTAACTTTGCCAACTAAATCTATTCTTGCCGCATTTAGCTTAATATTTTCTTTACTCATATTGAACGCTGCAATGACATCATTTTCTTTTACTGATATGCTAACGCCCTTTTCAGTTAGCTGAAGGCGACTTTCCATATCTCTTACATATCCTGAGGTAGCAAATTGTCCATTCGCTTGTTCTTTTGTATATACCTCTGTTGTTTTGGCTGCTGCATTAATACCTCTCTCATTGATAATAAAACGATTATCAATTTGAGTCACTTTCTGATTGAACTGCTCAGTTGCTAGTTTGTTCGCTAATTCTGCAAGTAGATCTTCTTTATTTTTATTAACCGTATTCTTTAAATCAGGAATCTTAAATCCAGCAACATAATCTTCAACTTGCTTAATCTCAACTTTACCTTCAAGTGCTTTTGCAGTATTTTCCCATCCCGCCTTTGCTTCTTGTAATTGTCTTCCTTGCGCTGTCTGTGTATCTTGTAATAAAGAAACATTTTGTTTAATGGTAGTTGCATCTTTTTCTACAGTAGCAACACGTTTATCGAATCCACTTTGGTTATTTTCTACTTTTGTTATTGTTTCTTTGATGCCATCCACACTTTTTGTAATTTCATTTGTTTTCTTCGTAAATTCATCATTTGTTACTTGGTTTTCTGGGGCTGGCGTCCAATCCTGCGGTTTGTTCCCCTTATACAAGGCAACCCATTCCACAATAGATTTTGTGGTGCTATTTGGAGAGTTATATAAACTTAACTTTCGTTCGTTCCCACTTGTAGCCGTAACAGCTTTGAAGGTTACATAAGTTATTCCATTAGCGTAAACACTTGTTGCATATCCAACATTACTTGAACCGCCATTCTGCCAAATCCCAAATTTTTGACCTGCAGGTACACTCCCTTTAATTACAAAAGTATATTCCTCACCTACAACAAAATTTTCAGTTAGAGAAAATACATTGATTAAATAATCTGTTTTTTCGTATTTAGCATTTGAATCTAATAACAGATTACGTCCACCAGCTTTATCGCTATTAACCTTTGTTTCTACAGTTGTTAATTTTTCACTAATCTTTCCTGCTTGTTCTTTAACTTCAGTTGTTGTTTTCTTAAGATCAGTTGTTGTTTGCTGCACATCAGAAATAGTCTTTTTTGTACCTTCCACAGTTATTTCAACCGTATTTAATTTATTACTAATTTCAGTATCTTTTTTAGTTAACGATTCAATAGAAGTTTTAAATCCATCAGCGGTTTGCTCTGATTTGGCAACACGTTCTGTAAGCTTTCCCTGTTCATTTTGAACATTAGAAACAGAAGTATTTATACCTTTAATAGTAGTATCAATTTCTACTGTTTTTTTAGTGAAATCAGAAATAGCAACTTGGTCTTCTAGTGCTGGTGTCCATGCAGTCGGTACTGTGCCAATTTCTAATTTAGGCTTTTCAATTAATGTGTCCCCAGTGAAATCACGTGCTAAAGCGTAAACTGAAATTTCTTTAATAGTCTTATCCATAACTACAGAAGTAGCTGTGAATCTTTCTTGATTATATTGTTTACCTAGTATTAGACGGCTTTCTACGCGGCAACTCGGATAATGAAATGTATTGTCTGTGAAAGTAATCTTCACTTCAAAACCAGCCCATTTATTTGTTGTACCCCATGCAGTAACTTTACCTGTAAACAGAAAACTCATAGCAAGATTCTTCCCCTGCATTAAAGTAGCTGCATCCTTCGCTACATCAAAATAGGTATGTGGCTTGTTTTCCCCAGTCTTAACCGAATGCGATTTAATAGCTGTATCTAGTAATAGATTTCGGACACCAATTTCCGTATTATCAACTTTTGTTTTTAAATCAGTAAGGTTCTGTTTCGTACCATCTGCCGTTGTCTTAATCTCATTCGTTTTCTTTTCAAGTTGAGACAAACCGTCATTCGTTTTCGTGAGCTCTGACGTCTCGGCTTTCTGTGTAAGAGCTTCGTTTGTTTGACCAATAGATGTATTAACGTCCTTGAACTTCTGAACATTCCCTTGTTTATCAGTTTCATAAATTTGTTTACCTATGAAACCATCTTTAATTTCATCTTTTGTGAAAACACCGGATTTATCAGCCTTATCTTTTAATTGGGCATTAATCCATGTCTGATCTACTTTGCCACTAACCTGCTTTTGAACATCAACTATTTGCCCAGCTATTTCTTTCGCTTTATTTTCTACAGTTTGAACCTTTTGATTTAACTCTGTTTTTGTGGACTCAATATCTTTGTTGACCTGTTCTAATGTTTCTTTCTTCACCTTTTCAACATCAGGAACTACCGGGTCCCAAATACCATCTTTCCAGAGTTTTAAAATACCAGGCTTACCGTTAGAAATATCTAACCATAATGTCTTTCTATCTTTAAGACCTGTTGTCGGTGGATTCTTTGCTTCAATGATTTCCACAGTGTTATTTTTTATGTTTTCTTGAACCTTTTCAGCAAGTGTCTTTGCTGCTTCCGATTCCTTCTTAGCGTTACTAGCTGTTTCATTAGCTTCTTTCACTAATTTATCTAGCTGATCTATCATTTCTTGCTTATTGCCTAATGAACTAAGAATCCGATTGTAAATCTTTCTTGATTCTTCATTTGGATCAACAATCTCACGATAGTCACCAAACACATATTTATCTTGTGTAGGATCAGTAAATGATTCATCACCAGCAATGACACGAGCTTCAAGATATAATTTAGGCGTAAAGCCTGTATCTTTTATTTTGATTGTATCGCCTTCATTAATTAGTTCATGCGCTAATCCAAATACTCGCCCGATGCTTTGTGCTCCAACTTCATACAAAACTGATGTATTTACACGCTTTTTTAACTCTGTATTCATAAGAGTCATTAAACGTTTTGGATTCATATCTTGGTCTTCTGTCTCTGGACTATAGAAACCGAATTTATGCTGTCCTTTCTCATTCCATCTTTGGTAAGCATCACCGTCCACAAGATAAGGGACACCGTTATTTATTTCTGTAATAGTAACAAACTCTCCGCCTTCTTTTTTCACGAAACCCAATAAGGCTGTACAAATATTTTGAGAGTTTTCGATCCGTTTAATTCCCATCAAATCTTTGCCGAGAGTTACTTCTTTTCCTGTTTCTCGACCACGCTTCTTAATCATATCAACATAACGACCAACGACTTGAGAGCCTATGACCTCTGCGCGATATTGGATTTCTAATTCAAACAATGAAGCTATCTTTTTAAGGAGAGTCAATGGATCAATAAATTCATCAATAGTCATGGAACGGAAACTAGCATATTCCAAATTCCCTTTCTTCCACTTCGTACCTGCAAGAGCGATATCCACCATTTCAATTACTGTCTTACCTTCTAGTTTTTGTGGAGGGATAATACCAGCTTTAGCAAGTTGAACCCATTCACCAGATGCATAAGCGATTACTGATCTATCATCAGAATCCTTTTCAATTTCAGTAATTACATAAGGAACAATACGGCCATCACGCACTTCTTTTAATACTAAGTTTTGCTGCATAAGTGTGGCTGAATGCCTTGTATTATCAAATACTCGAAACTCTAATGTATCAATGTTATTTTTGATTTCCCAATGTCTTTTATCATCCCGAAAATCTTTAGGTTGAATAGATGCTACAATTTGTTCTGTTTTAAAATCAACAACATGCAATTCACCACTTGGCGTTCTCATCTGTATCTCTCCCTGTAACTGATTGTCGCTGTAACATCTGGTGGCATAATATCAATACGATTATCTCCACGTATGATCTTAGGAAACTCACTAAAAAAATCTTTTAAGTTAATCGCATCTATTCCGTTGATTGTAACTAAACTTCGTTCTGTATCGATAATCACTTTATCTCCTGTATCGAAAATAAAGGGCTTTGTATTGGAAGGGACTTTGTTTATCTTCCAAATCTTTAAATCATCAATTTGCATGGTATAAACAGGTGTATTTCTATCCCACCGACAAATGGCAATCATGACTTGTGCAATCTTTCTTTCCGTCATCGGATTCCCTGTTTCGTCAATCCAACGTTCAACAAGTGAAGCATCGTCTATTTCTGTACCATCTCTAAAACGTGCCACATAGACAGACCATTCTTTCCCACGTCTTGCAATACGTAATCTTCCATTGAAATTATTAAATGTATTAGGATGAGCACCAGTTGTATCAACTAATTTCCTTATACTATTTGGCGTTCCATTATTCCCAACTCTCATATATGCCTTTGTAATTTCAGCATCCGTATATAAATCATTCATATTAATACGAGCTACAACATTACTCGCTTCATCTAAAAGAAGGACTTCAACACGCCCCATTTGATCTATATTTTTAGATTGCAAGTGAACTCTGGCTTCCATTTCGAAATCTTGAATAGGTCCACCAGGTATACTTTTCTTTGCAATACCGCCATGAAATTCTTTCGTACCTTCTGCACCGTAATATGGACAATAAATCGCTGTTCCATCTTTCACCTTTAGTTCGCCTGTACCCTTCATTTCTTCCACTTGTCCAGTAACAGGAGTCCAACCTACAACGGATGACATTTCATCCCACAACACGCGTTCACGCTCTTGTACAGTTGATTCTTCCACAGTTAATGGATAACCAATACGGAAATAGTTTCGCTCTAAAGGATATGCACCAAACCATACATCTAAAAAAGTGCTTGGTTTTTTCACAATCATTTCAATTATTGGTGGGGCTTCTACGCTTCCTTTATTAGTAAAATTAGAAGTTATTTCTGTAGACCAATTTTGCACAAATGGATGAGTTTGTACTTTTCCTAATTTATAGGGCATCGGACAAATGAATTTCAAAGTACCTTTGCCTAAGGTAACAAAATCATCGGGATTAAATTCTTCGTCAATAACAGCTATATATGTTCTGTCTGGTTTTGCATCAAAAGTTAGCTCGGCTGCTTGTTCAGTAATAAGCCATTCTGCTATTTCTTCTTTTAATGTTTCTAAATCCGTTCCATCTGGAACTATAATTCCAACAGGTACAGGAAGCGGACGGGGATCTGTATCTGTATTTAATAATCTGGCACCTGGATATCCGGGAACCTTTAGAAAATTACGCTTCAAAGGTGCCCATGTTGGCGGACTCCATCCTTTTTCTATTTGAATGCATTCCTTACGTTGATTGTTAAATGTAAAAGAACTCATGCTAACACCTCATTTCTTTATAAAATAAAAGAAACCCAAACCTAAAAGGTTGAGTTTCTTTGTTCTTCTCGTTCTTGATATTCTTTTGTATATCGATAAGTACCGCGCGCCACGTCTCGACCTTCTAAAACAACAGGAACCTCAACAACTAAATCACCACCAAGCATTGGAATTATTCCACCGCTAGATGCTCCTGACGAATAATTAAATACTTGATTCGAAGCACTGTTTGTCATAGCTTGTCTGCTATTTGACATACTTCCATACACACCACTCATAACAGTCTTTAATCCGGATAGTTGGCTCACAGAACTAGCCATCATGCGACTCATGTCACCCATTAATTGATTTATGTCTCCTGATATACTAAATTGTTCTCGTGGCATGGCTGCTACGATTCCAGCACCAATAGCTCCAAGTGTCTTTTTGTTTAAAGGTAAAACGGCTTCATCCCCAGCTTCACCAGCACCTTGCAAGTTTCCGCCATTCATACCAAATATAGTTGGTTTAGTGAAAATACCACCTTTTGCACGCCAATCAATATTGAGTCCAGATGGGAATGTAATATCTTTTCCTAAAACGTTTTTCGTACTAGTTTGTAAGCTAAAGTGTGGAAGAGGTGGCATTTCAGGTTTTGGGATTTTCAACTTTAAACCTTCAAAGAATCCCTTGATTTTATCGATGAATCCCTTTACCCCGTCAACCGCATCTCTTATTGGGTCCATAATAAATCTTTTCGCTGCTTCAAATTTTTCTTGTGCAGCATTCTTTACAGCATCAAATTTCTCACGCGCAGAATTATACAAACTCTCAAACTTTTCTTTAGCTGAATTATAAGCCTCTGTAGCTGGTTGAACTACATATTGCTTCACTAAATTCCAAGCTGAAAGTGTATAGGATTTTATTTTTTCCCAATTTCCTAATATCCAGTTTGCTAAATCTCCAAGTTTTTCTTTCGTTGTATTCCACAATTCTTGCACTGGCTGGATAACATACTGTTTTACCAGGTTCCATCCTGCCAACGTATAAGACTTAGCCAGCTCCCATTGTGAACTTAACCAAGAAACTAAATCACTGAACTTTTCTTTCACTAAATTCCAGGTTTCTTGAACTGGTTGAATGATATATTGTTTAAATAAACCCCATCCAATTTGAGCTGCGGCCTTTGCTATTTCCCATTGTGTACTAAGCCAGTTAACTAACTCGCCAATTTTTCCGCTTACCCAATTGTAAGCTTCTTGTATTGGTTGAATAATATATTGACTGATTGCCGCCCAAGCAATTTGCACTCCAGCTTGAATCAGTAACCAACCAGCTTCTAAAACAGTAGAAACCGCCGAAATAATTGGATCTAAAACAGTAAGAATAGTATTCCAAGTTTCTTCCCAAGCTTGTACGAGTGTTCCCCACAATTCGGATGCCGTTGTAACTAAAGAAGACCACCAGGAAGAAGCTGTTTCAACAATTCCAGACCATAAGCTGCTAAAGAATTCACCTATTGGATCAAAGAAACTATGCATCATTTCAGTAAATGAAGCCCAAGCACCTGAAAAGAATTCAACAATAAAATTCCATGTACTACTACATATTTCGCCAATCCCTGTCCATAAATCACTAAAAAACTGACCTATTGGATCAAAGAATGAGTGCATGGTTTCTAAGAAAGAAGTCCATGCTTCACTAGAGGATTGAACTATCCCATCCCAAAGTTCTATCAAATATTCTTTAATAGAATTCCAGGCTTCTATGGTCCAATTTTTTATATCGTCCCAGTTTTTATAAATGGCAATTCCTATAGCTGCTAAAGCTGCTATAAGAAGAGGAATACCGGCAACAAGTCCAACTGCTGCTAAAGCTCCAATCTCAAAGAAGCTCATGACTGTCATGACTATAGGAGCAAGTGCCATAATTGCACCTGAGATTATACCAATAGCCATTGCAACAGCTGTTAATGTGGCTGCTAATTTAGGATTGTTAGAAATCCATTCAGCTACTTTGGAAATAACATCAGCTATAACACTAAGAACAGGTTTGAGTGCAACTTGTAAATCTTGCATTGCTTTTTGAAACTTAACTGCTGGACTTGCATCCATTTTTTTTATGGATTCATTTAATTTATCCTGATTCTTCTGGAAGTCTACTGTTTTTTCTGAAGCGTTTATTAAAGTATTAGTTAGATTTTGTCCTTGGTCTTCAAACATAGTGGCTAGAACTTTAACCCCTACTTGATTCTTTTTAACAGGATCTTCTATTCCTTCTATCGCTTTAGCTACTTCCACCATAGCTTTCGAACCGTCACTTCCACCTTTAGCGACAGCTGCACCCCATTTTTCTATTTGTTCAGTTGCAATGCCTGACCCATCAAGTGCTTCTTTTAAAGCTTTATCCGCACCTTGAGCAAATTCAGTTAGTTGGATTCGCCCCTCCTTCAGCCCATCTAACATATTGTCGATATTCCAACTACCCGTTTCAACCCCCGCTTCCATAATCGCTTGGACTTCTTCAGCTTTAAAACCTGCACGAGTCAGCTGACTTCCGTATTCGGCAATGATATCTAGTTGCTCTGGTGGGAATCCCATTTTTAACAACGCATCAACCATACCAAGAGCACTTTCTTGAGTTATCCCTAATTCACTACCTATTTCGTATGTTTCTTGAATTAATTCTGTAAAATCTATTCCTTCATAGGATTGCGCGATTGTTGCTGCTCCCTTTACTATAGATGCATTCGCTTCATCACTAATGTCTTTATTTAAAGCCCATTGTCTACGTACACCAGCAAGCGATTCTTCAGCATCCACCCCATAAGCGGTTACGCCTCTTATTGCTTCTTCCACTGATTTTTTAGAGGACTCTGGAACATCGAATGTTATATCAATCTTAGTTTTCAACTTTGACATATCCATTGCTTTTTCAATCGCAGTTGCAATACCACCACCGGCAGCCATACCACCTATGACGTTTTCTAATCCTACCTTTAGTCCTTCAAACTTCTTCTCTGTTCTTCCGGCTTCTTGTTGTAAATCTCTTAACTCATTTCGTACTTGTTGTATTGAGTTTCCAGCATCCACAGAACGAAGTGCCCTTTGTAATTTTTCAATATCAGCTTCTGTTCCTAATGCTTCTCGCCCAATAATCCCAATTGCTTGTTCTAGCTGTCTACTTGTAGCCGTTCCACTTTTAATTGCATTCACAAGACGATTACCTAATGCACTAGCAAAATCATCAACGCTTTTCCCTGTAGCGTGGAATAAAGTTTCTAACTGCCTGGTTGAACTTGCTACACTTTCCTGTTCGGCTTTCATATTACCAAGTTTGTTTTTTAAGCCATTAAGTGACCCTTCTGTAAATTCAATTTCACGCCTAAACGCACGATATTGTTCTTCAGAAATCTTACCGTTTTGAAATTGGGCCTGTACTTGTTGTTCAGCAGCCTTTAACTTATCTAGTTTTTCAGTTGTATTCTCAATTTGTTGTGTTAATAATTTTTGTTTTTGCGCTAATGCTTCCACATTACCTGGATCAAACTTTAGCAACCGTTCAACATCTTTTAGTTCTTTTGCCAAAGAATCACTTTGCTTATTAACATCTTTTAGAGCATTTTGTAACGGTTGAGTATTCCCACCGATTTCTATCGTAATCCCTTTAATTCTTCCTGCCATATTTTCACCTCATTTCTTAGAAAGAATCGTAATCTTTTTGATTCGCTTTTCTTACTTTTTCTTTATCTGGATTTTCCATTTCAGCAAATTCAGCAATATAATCAAAGCAATCGCCGATTGTCATGGTTTCTAAATCCCAATACGTTAATTTTGCTTTATAACAAAGAGCAAGGAACAAATCAGTGGTTAATTCTTCATCACTGAATGTCCCTTGCTTTTCATCATTTCCTGTTATTTTTTTTTTGCTCCCATAGTGACTTGAACTAATTCCATGATTTCTGGCATGATTTCTTCAATTGGGAATTCTTCAAATTCATCCAACCACGTCATAGGATCAGAAATATTTGAATCAGCCGTTTTAGCGAATAACCAAGTCAAGTCATAAATAAGTTCAAAGTCCACTTTACTTATATCAACATTAGACATATCAATAGGTTGTTCTGATCCATCTGGCGTAGTTAACGCATTAATTGCTCCTAACCCCATCATATCTGCAAATAAATTACGTCTGAATTGTGCTTTATATCGTTTAACTGTTGCCGCTGTGCTTTTTAATCGAACTTGTTTTCCATCTATAGTAATTGTCTTTTCCATTTATAATTACGCTCCTTTTGGTGCTGCCGGTGTTTTTACATATACTTTTTTGTACCAGTCGTTATAAATTGCTTGTGTTGTTTTAGCAGTCGTTTTCGTTTTAACCATTGGTCTTCCACCAGGCGCTAAAACAATTGGACTAGAAACAAACTTCAGTTCATTTGTATTTGGTTCAGCAGAACTTGTTTTTGTTTTAGATGCAATCGTTGGACGACTTGCTGAACAGTTATACATAACATGACGGGTTGCGTTCACATCACCATCAAACTCAAATAATAAGGCGAATGGTTTTCCTTTTGCATCAGCTAATTCATTTAATACGCCATCTGTTTCGTCTAATTCCTCACCAAGTGCATCAATAGCAAATTGCTCTGGAATAGTAGCAATATTTAATGCTCCATCGTAACCTTGGTTATTACTTGCCGCGTAATAAAGCATGTCATCTGCATAGAATTCAATTAAATCACCGCGTGGCTCAAAAGTTAGTTCAACTCCACCGGGTAATGGAATTGGTGTCCCGAATTTAACTAAAAAATCCTTAGTATCTAATGGCACATAATGTACATTTTTCAAACCGAATGTTACCTTATTTTCGTTCATTTACATCAACCTCGTTTCATAAAATTTTTGATATATTTTTTCTGTTTCAATAATCCCTTCGAATGGCGAATCATATGGTATTTCATGATCGTCCAGGACTTGTTCAAGCTTGGCTTCTGCAACTGAATCTTTTCTATTTGTATAAAGCTCTATATTTAAATCATTTATCTTGTGATAGACCTTATTATCAGCCATGAGATTGGCTGAACCGTCCACAAGAAAGCAAATATAAGGTGGTGCTGGAACAGGATTAGTTGGTGTTGCTGTGAAATGCGAATAAGCCACAGGATAACCTGTAGCTTCAAGAATTTTTGTTAGTTCTCCTAATGTCATTGTTGAACCGCCCTTTCGATACGTTTTGGCAATTCATCAATTACATACTCTTCAACTGGACGAATATGAACTTGTGCTGGAACTCGACCACCACCGACTTTCGCATGTCCCTTTTCTAAAAGATGCGTTAATTGTCCTTGCGTATTATGAAGGACAACACCATTACCTTCTTTTTTCTTACGCCATCCTTTACGATAAGCACCTGTTTTTTTAGGACTATTTTGCTTTAATTTACCTACAGCAATATCGCCCACTTCATCAATTTCATTTTCTAAGTTTTCTTCCACAACATTTGCATACCTTTGTAATTCTCTAGCAATCTCACTAGTAAAATCATTCATATTAAGTATGCTCCTTTGCGATAATGGTCAATGTTTGATACATTTCATCATCATTCATTGGCGGTTCGATTATATCGAAGGTTCTATGTCCTGTTTTATCCTTCAAAATAATTCTCATTAATTCTGTAATTCCCGCTGTGTAAGGAATTACAAACCGATAAATTCGCGTGGACTGTGAAGCCGAAGCTTCAATGTACTCTGAACCTTTTATCGTTTTTATCATCGCCCATACTGTTTTAACTTCTTGCCAATTACCAGTTTCAATTTCTTGATTTAATTCATCTTTTATTACTTCAGGCTGCTCAAAAATAATTCGATTTCTAAAATCACCTGTATTCAGTGGCTTTTTATACTGAAAAGGACGCATTTTATTCACCGCCCAACTTAATTTCTTCTAAAGCCTTTTCAATGCTTAAACTATTAATCTGACTTAAAAAATTCTTGTCAAAATACTCTAGAGCATCGTTATAAACATAACGAGAGCGTTCAAAGACTAATTCCTTGAACACCTCGTCTTTATTAAGGTCGTAATTACCACAAACCCTAATTAAATCTTTATTAGATGCAAATAAGATGCGTCTTAGGTTGTCGTCTTCATCATCGCCTAATCGCATCCTATCTTTGAATTGCTGTAATATTTCATTTGAAATTACTGTTTCCATTCACATCATTCCTTATTTAGTTGCTGGTGGTGTTTCCTCAAGGCTTAATGTGTAAACTTGTGAAGTATATTTGTCCTTCGGCTTACCCGTAGCATATTGTTTTGCAATATAAAGTGTTGCATCTTCTAAAGCTAATGTTTCTTCATACTTTTTAATTGGTTCAGCTCCACCCATCGCTGCAATATACTCTCCTTTAATAAAAAACAGCACCTTACCTTGAGGTACAAACACTGATTCTGTAGGAGTTGGATTGAACGGTAAGCTTGTCACATACACTCCAGCTGCATTTTGAATTGTTGCATTTGCTTGGATATCAAAAGTATCAAACGGATTTGTTACCATAACTACTTTCCCAGCAATATTTTTTGGTCTGTCTGCATCAGTTTTAGCATCAGGATTTAGCTTTTTAGCCAGTAATTTAACAACTCCTTTTAATTCATTGATTGTTTTTCGACCTGGTTCAAATGTTAAAGTCCCTGCTGTTTTTTTATCTGGATATACTCCTCCAACAACACTCCCACTTGGATCTTTTAACAATCCGATAGGTTCATCTTTACCTGTACCAATTACAAATCCACGTTCTAAACCTACAGACATAGCTTCTGAAATCATTGTACGAACATAGCGTTCCACCCACACTGGACCAAGTTTAAGCATGTCATTCGCCAATGGGATAAATGCCGTTAATTTAAGTTGAGAGATAGACTCTTTTCGGAATGTAGCATTT
This sequence comes from Bacillus sp. P4_E1, assembly GCF_056401715.1. Lineage (NCBI taxonomy): Bacteria > Bacillati > Bacillota > Bacilli > Caryophanales > Bacillaceae > Bacillus > Bacillus sp. P4_E1. The sequence continues at coordinate 24,199 of NZ_JBFUIV010000028.1, read as the reverse complement.
AGTTGCCCTTTAATATCACCGAATAATGGTCCCCATACAGCTGCACCTTCTGGATCTCCATAGATAAATTCTGTCACAGCACCTAAGTTTTCTAATCCGATATGTTCTAACAACGGATGACCTTGAACTAAATCATCAAAAATCCGTTCTTGTGTTGTCTTAGGTAATGTTTCAGTATCTTTAAATCCACCATCTTGAACAACTGCATTAAAGAATTTCATTTCCTCACTTGTTAATACATTAGAACCACGAGACTGCATAATAGAACGGTCTACAATAGATTCATTGACTTGATTCAAGATATCTGAGCGGACATCTGTAGCAAGTGCCTCAATCATGGAGTTCAATGCTGCCGATTGTTCTTCCGCTGTACCATCCTGTGTTGCTTTCGCAAATGCTATTTTCTTATCTTCAAAATTATTAAATTTAATCACCATGTTTTATTTTCCTCCTAGATTTAAAAAGAGCGTACTCAGATTCTGTTTTGTATTAACAGGCTCTTGAATAGGCTCTTTTGGATTTTGATTATTTGGTTGTTTCGTATACTTTGCTATTAAATCTTCTTTGAAATTTTCTACAATTTCCTCTTCTTCATCTTCTTGCGTATCATCAATTTCAATTTCATCAGCAATTTCATCAGCTAAACCAAGAGCAACTGCTTCCTCTGCTGTTAGCCAAGTTTCATCTTTTAAAAGCTGTTTTAATTCTTCGTCTGTTCCAACAAAACGTTTTTTATAAGATGCCGCTAAAGCTGAATCAATCTTTCGTAAATCTCGTGCTGTTTTTTCAAAAAAATCTGCATTTCCATATTCAAAGGTACTGGCTTGATGAATCATCATCATGGTATTGCTAGGCATAATGATTTTATCACCTGCCATAGCAATTACAGATGCGGCACTAGCTGCCCAACCATCAATATGAACTATAATTTCTGCATTGTGCTGCTTTAACTGATTACAAATTGCTACACCATCGAACGCGGAACCTCCACCCGAATTAATATGAACGTGAATTTTTTCTGCTTTAACATCTTGAATTTTTCTTCTTACTGCTTCAGCATTATTTTCACTAAACCATCCACCAATTGATCCATAAACAGTTAATTTATACTCATTTTCTCTTTTAGCTTCAAAACGAATATCTCGTTTTAAATTTAAAAGCTTATTCATATTCACATGTTCCATCATTTCTCACCTCCTTCAGATTCATCTAATCTTGTATAGTTTTTCGTAATGTGATGAACATTTAAGTTCGGATCATCCGAATCTTCATAATCTACTTCTGATCTAATCTCATTTCCTGTAAATGCACTTGAAGAAATGAGTTTATCAATACTTGTTGCAAGATCAAATATACTTTGGTAAGAAACAGCCTTAACTTCAATCTTTTGTCCTGAAAGATATTCATTCATTTCAAAGAATTTAACATTTGCTTCATCAGATAGCTTTTTTAATAATGGCCTTACTGTGAAAAGCATGTAATTTTTCGTTTGCTTCTCTACATCAGCCATTTCCCCATATAATAAAGCTGTTGGAATACCGATAGCCATTGCTACTTGATTTAAAAAGCCACTGGTTACTTTGTTGATTTCTTCCACACTTGGTCCATTCGCAACACCATTATATATTTCGTTATAATTAATACCCTTTTGTTGCGGAACAATAGCTATATCTTTTGAACCAATTGACTTATACATGTTGTCTATAAACTCTTGTAACTTCGCTATTTGTTCTTCTGTTTTGGCACTAATCATATCCATATCAACTGTGCCACGAACTTGATTTTTACGCTTCTGTGAGTTTAATATCCTACCAAATAAATCTCCGTAATCCGCAAATAACCCATCGATAAGTGGAGATAATTTATCGTTCCGATACTTTAAGTGAATTACTTCGCTTTGTTTAAAATTTCTCTTAAACGTGTAATCTTTTACTATTACATCGGTAAAAGTATCTTCAAACACAGCATACTCATTATGTCGAAATCCATCGGCAATAAGTAAATCACCATCATCAGCTTGTATGACTAAACATTCATTATCATAAATAAGTTTACGAATAAATCTTTCCCAGAAAGTGCTTGCTGTCATGTTTTTGTTCGGTCTAACGTTTAATCGATAATATAGCTCATTCTTTTCAAATACTTTACCGTTTCTTACTCTGAATTCAGATTGACTAATCGTTCTTCCTAGAAAAGATACGCATGTATCAAGTGCTAATCGTTTCATATGAAGCCTGTTTGCTGTATCGGCAATCAAATCCAGATCTAGCATAAATTCTAGCTCTTTATTTCTTTTAAATACTGAACCTAACCATCCAATGGTTACCACCCCCTTTATTAAAATTTAATATCGCTTAATATGAAATCTGCTACTTCTCGTATTTCATCTGCTCGATAAAGAGCATGAACAAAACTTTGGAATCCATCAGTTTTTCTTCGCACCGGTTCTTTCTTTTCATATATTTTATTTCCGTCACCTTTGATAACAACCAATACGTTTTGCGTGTACCAACGCATAAGAGGGTTATCGCCGAAAATAATCTGCTCATTTGCAAATGCCATTTCAATCCGTGGTGCTAATAAACTATGAATTGCTTTAGGATTTCTTATAACTTCTATTTCGAATCCTTCCGCAACTAATAAAGGTCTGATTGCTTCCATCCGGAAGTTATCAGCTATAATTTTCTTAATACCATATTGTTCACGCATTTTTACAAACCAATTAACGATGTGTTGAGGATTGATGGTCGGCTCGTCCACAACAGTTAGTAAACCGTGCTCTTCCCATTCTTTTATTGGCGCAAACTTCTGTTTTTTGAACTCGCCTGCTTTTTTGGAATATCCATAATAAATATCAACAAATTCTTTTCGTACAAAGGAATGTGTTTTGAAAAGATACTCACCAGATTGTCTAAATAAAAGACCACACGCTGCGAAATCTCGGATACTTGCAAAGTCTAATGAACCAATGCATTCTTGTCCGTGTAAATCTGGAAACGGTCGGTCTGTAGCAAGAATTTCTGACCATTTTGCAACAGAGCGTTCTAAATTAGTAACAGGTAAGTTCATACGCTTTGTCATGAACTCCTCTCTATTACTAGGGTCGTCTTCTAAATCTTCATATTCTTCCTTAATTGTTTCAAGTAACCCTTCAGCATACTCACTTAAAGGCTTAGATAACATGGGATTCGCAAGCTCCCAATTATCAAGATCATCTACTTCAGTTTCGTCATTCAATTTACAAATAAAAGGAAAGACAGCATTCGGACGTGCTTCGCCGTTTAATACCTTCATTGCCTTTTCTTTTTGTTTATCTAAGAAACCGTCACGAACATATCCATCTGTACCAATGTAAAATTCACGTGGGTTTTTCTTTTTCCCTAAACCACTGATATGAACACGGACATCTTTATTGCTTTCGTATTGATGTATTTCATCAAATACAACCGCACCATCACGCAAACCATCTTTTGTATCTCCATTTGAAGTTCTAAACTTCAGTACACTTTCAGTAGCCTTTGAAACTGTTTGAGTTAACGTTGTTTTAAAGGCTCTTTTCAAGACCTCATTCTTCTTCACACATTTATGAACTTCGTCAGGGCTTGTTTTTGCTTGTTCTTCACTATTCGCTACAACTGAAATGTTATACTCTGGAATGCCATGTAATTCACTAATTAAAAAGTGAATTATAACAGAAATCAGGCCGTTTTTACCGCCACCACGTCCTAACATCCATAGGAATTTACGATAAAATACACGTCCATTTTTCTTATAAAATAAAAAGACGAATGCTATTAAGAATTTTTGAAATGGCTGCAATGGAAAATACCACTTCTCGCCGAAGTTGATACAATCCTCAATCATTTCATCATCAAAATACAAATCGTCTCTGTTTAAAACATATTTTTCTAGATATTCAATTAACCGTTCTCTTTCTTTATTGAACTTTACTTTCCCACTTCGATAAAGTTCAATATATTCTTCCACATACTTTTGCTTAATCATGTAAGATCACTTTTGCTATAACCTGCATTAGGGATAGTGTTCTTAACAACAAACTTTATATCTCTCCCTAATGCAATTAAAGAACTGTTAATTTTATTCCTCTCACCTATAAGAGGGTGGGCTTTAACAAAAACTTGAGAACCGTTTTTTACTGTTACGGACTCGCCTTCTTTATTAATAGTTTTATTTATTTTTCTAAATGCTTTGACAAGATCAATATATCTTTCTACCTTCTCAACTTCTACTAAATCTGTAATATCAATACTATTCATGAGCTGTTCTTTTAACCTTACAATACTAACAGCCATCTACCCACCCCCCCTTACGTGCGTAATTTCGAAAAAAACCTGACAGTTAACCCCCTCCTCCGGTGCCCCTTAGAGCATTTTTTGATGAAATATTTTAAGGGGGGGACTGTTTCTGAATCATTTTTACCACTTTTCATCGTGTTCCCATTTGTTGATTTTCTTTTTGAATGTTCTACCGTGTTCTTTATTATGGCAATCCACACAGACTGTTTCGAGATTGTCTATTTCTAATGCAAGTTCTGGATGCTGTTCTAGTTCTTTTATATGATGGACAACCAGTTGAATCTTCTTGCGCTTTGCACTCTCACTGTATTCATTGGTGTCCACACGAACACTACCATTACGCTTACACTCTTGACATTCATAGTTGTCTCGCTTCTTTACTTGTTCGCGTATACCCTTCCATTCACCACTGTCATAGAACTTACGCTTCTGTTGTTTTGTTTTGTATTGCTTCACCGCTCTTCATCTTCTAATATCTTATGAATGAATTTACTTACAACACTTTCACCAGCTTCCTTCATTTGATTTAATGTTGAGTTACTGACTATGTTATCTAATTCATTCTCTATTTGTTTTAAAAAATCATTACCTTTATCAAGTTCTTCCTCACCTAACCCTTGGATGAATGCACTAAGAGCAATCGCCACCTCTAGTTTAGTTAGTTCCATTTACCTTCACTCCTTATCGTTTATTAGATCATCCATCAACTTACTAATTAAGTTCATTACGGCTTCTTTCTTTTCTTCAGGTTTCATTCTCTTATGTAATTTACTTAGAACTTGAACTACTGGTCGTAATGATTCTAATTCCACATAATCTTCAAGCTTATCCTCATCAATAGCATTAAGGATTGTTCCAAGAGCAATTGCTTTCTCAAGTTTAGTTAATTGCATCTACCCTCACTCCTTACTATCAATGAATTCATCCATTACCTTACCAAGCAAACTAATCATCGCTTCTCTCTTTTGCTTTGGCGTTGTATTATCTTCCAACTCATTAAAGATAGGAATTGCACTTTCTAATTTCTGTTTATCGATACGCTCATTTACAAGGTCTTGTCCTAACATTGAAATGAAGGTTCCAATCATAACCGCTTGTTCTTGTTTAGTTAGTTTCATTTGTTCTCACTCCATTGATATTATTTGCTGAAATCTTGATAGCATCAGCTGTGTACTTAACTAAGGATTGTGCTAATAATTCACCATTACAATATAATTCAACTGTGCTGGTTTGACCTGTAAACTTACCCATAACCTGTTCTAACTTCGATAATGCAGCCATACATTCATCAGTAGCCTTTGTTAGTTCTTTTATATTTTTTTGCGCTTCTTTCGTATCGATAATGATTTGAGAAGACAATACGTTCTTATTTTCCATCATTCACACCACCTATGTAATTTTTGCATAATAAAAAGCACTCCATAAGGAATGCTTTGAACTTTGCTATATTTTTTTATAACTCTATTAAAAAATTATTCAAACCTGTTAAACTGTCGTGATTTAAATCCCAATAACCTTTCGCAGCGCCTAAACCTAAACTATTCACGATTTTAGGCATAGCAGCTAAAAAAACTTGAACTTTTGCTTTAGATGGGTTGCGTGGCTTTTCAATCTCGGCAGCTTCTAAGGAGTCAAAAAAGGAATTTACATATTCCATAGCCGGATGATTAGCTTTTGTTTTCAAACACAGATCTTCTAACATAGTTCCTGATTCAGAATCTCCTGGCATTATAAACACTCCAACTTTTATAGGACCTTGTTCAGAAAACGTATTTGGACTAGAAGGCGAACATAAACTATTTTTACTCAATATATTGCACACACTTTGAAATGCAGATTCAAAACTTTTATCAGCATCTCTAACGATTGCAAGTGAATTTACAGTATCCGCAAATCCTGTTCTGTTCATTAAAGCTGGTAATTCATTTTTGAAGTTATCTACTCCACCAATATCAATAATCTGAACATCGTCAAATTTACCTTTTAAAGTTTCATTTTTTTTGAACAAATATTCAAAGAAAATTACCTCATCTCGGCCTTCCACTAATAACAGCTTTGATTTTTTAATTTCTCCTTGGCTATCATTCTGACAATCACTTTGTATAATTCCTGGGATAGTTGGCATTATCGAACCTCCCATCCTCTGCTTATTGCAGAATGCAGCACTTCAAAATTAAATGTTTTTGAAACCAGTTTGTCATCAATTTTAGAGCGTTCTATTCTAAAATACCTAAATTCATCTTGCATCTCTTCTTCTATACCATTAATAGCTGCATTTAAACATTCATAGCTATGTGTTGTAGCAAAAATTTGACAATTATAATCCTTGGCCGCCTTGCTTATAATTCTCCAAATATCGGCTTGTACAGAGTAATGAATGCCGTTTTCTATCTCATCTATAAATACAATACCATTTTCACAAGATACAATAGCAAGTAAAATTGTTAACAGTCTGGATACCCCGTCACCCATATAATTTATTGGTACTTTTGTACCTATACCAATATTAGCATATAGCATCGATACTCCGTTAGGAAGGGCTATGGATGAAATACTCGTTAATCTAGGTTCAATTGTCCGTAAGAATTCAACGATAGCATCCGCTTGTCCCTTAACATCTAATTCGCCAAATCGAATAGCATTTTCACTAGGATGAGCATGGGTTTTAGAGGCTAGGAAAGACGCGTTGATTTGATTTGATCTTCCGTTCTCAACATCCATCCTAAGATTATTGTCCTCTATTACTAAACTCACACGTTGTTGTTTATAAGCACCACCCTTGTAATTTATTTCTAAAGAATGTGCATTCATAGGGTTATCATCAGTTCGGATTTGTCCATCAGTACTTTTCATTGTGACAGATCTTTTTCCTTCCTCTATATACCTAATAACCATTGTTTCACTAATACTTCTTTGGTTGGTTACTTCTATTTCTATTTTTTTTCTGAGATCAAAATTATTGAATATCGGTGAAAAGATTGTTTCTGGTGATAAAGCCATTTCATTTACCCCACGCCATGTGTACTGCCTCAATAACATGCTAGGATTCAACCTGTCATAAAACATAAACAATGCTTCTAGAGTAGTTGTTTTCCCGGCGTTATTCCTACCTCCTAACAGGTTAATCCTTGCCATGTCTTTTAAATTAAAAGCACTTAGCCCTTTGAAGTTTTTTATACTAACTGAATTTATCATTTCTTTCCTCCATCTATGTACTTCCGATGTATTGGAATAATTAATCAAATTATAACACAGGCTAAGTAATATTTTTATTGTTTTTCAATCCACTTTTTTACTTCGTCAAGAACTTTTAATTGTCCATCGTAGAAAAACCAATCATTATAGTCTCCTCTGCTATCTGCAGCATTTTTTCTGTTAACAGCTCGGTTTACTAACTGATTTATTAGTTCCTTTATTTTTATTTCATCCACCAATACGTTCACCATCTTTCTACACGAAATATATTACGTACATGGAAATCGATAAGAAGAATAACTGCTCTTAATAATGTTATATTTTATTCTTTACGTTTTCAGACCAACCACATCCTTATTTTAAGAAACATTTGGCTTTTTATTCAATAACCACAAACATAAAGTATTATCCCAATCTCTAACCCTTTTCGTCTCATTGTTTCCAATGACCAAAAAAACAAGAGCTTCGATACTCTTGTCCTTGTCGAATTATGAGTACAAGTGTTTTCTAGCACTCGCACATCCCCATTATAGCAAAACAGGTAAAAAGATATCAAAAAGTGTAATATGTGTCTATTTCGTCTGAAGTGTAAGGAGAATTTTTCCTATAACACTCCTGGCATAATAGTTCTAAGTTACTAAAGCTAAGTGTAACCTCTGGATTATTAATGCTCCCAGGTGTTATGTACTCTTTATAATAGACTATCTTACCTGTGCTTTGACACCTTTGACACAGACCATGTTTGAGATTGTAATACGACTCCCTACACTTCCTACACTTCCTACACTTACCTCATGATAAGCTCTTCTACTATTCTTTTCTATAATTAACATACGGTACATGAAGTTTTATTCGTATACTATTATTAAACAAAGTAAAAACCGCTACCCAATTGGATAACAGCTTTTGGCAAATAGACAAGTCATGTACACTTCATACTTCTTCAATTTTGATTAAGGTTTTCACGCCTCTTTCAACTGAAAATACATAGTAATGTGCTACTGCCATCAGTTCAAAGAAGAGCAAAAGCTCTCCTACTATTAACAGGCTCATTCAATCAGCACCATCAGAACTGGTTACGTATTTCACTTTCTAAGCGCGCCGTTAATATGGAACTGTTTAGAATTATAAGGTTATCCTCGTAAGTAGCTTTTCTGTCACTATTCACAATACAAATATATCACGATGAATCCAAAACAACCGGCACATTTACGGCCAGAAAACGGTCACGGCTCTGCCACCTTTTTTCTTTTTCCATAACCTCATTGTGGCCATAGATTCCATAAATATCTCTATTTCCTCTGCAAATGTAAACTTCATTCTTAATCACCTTTTCCTATAGTTTTTAAGATTAACAACTAGTTATCCATATCTTATATTGTGTGTAACTGCCCCCTTCGCTGAATCCCTTGGTATCATTGATTTCATTTAACTTTCTCTTTTGGGTTACACAGTACGAAAATTATGAGTAACTGTATAGGGATACCACCAGCATTTTGCAAAATAACCTACGCTATGCGGAAAAATAAAATAAGCTGCCCATGTGGACAGCTTATTTACATAATTATCGAAACCGGAAGTTAAAAAAACGTTTATTTAATATTAAAAGTTTGTTCACTTAATTTATCGCCACCAATGCCTTGTGTAGCAATTAATTTTACAGGTGTTTCTAAATCATCTAATTCATAAGCTATTGCATTTTTAACTGTACCATCTTTTTTAATTGTTTCTAATTGAGAATCGAGAAATTGGTCATCTGGAAGTCCACCAACTTCAAGAGTATTGACTGCATTAGGATTATTGTCTTGTACTGCTTTAAATACTGCCATCCATCCAGTAGTAGGGTTAATTTCTTTATCACTTAAATTAGTTGTTTCATACCAAATCGCAAATACAGGTTTTTTACCATATTCATTTCCTTTTTCACCAACTTGAATAACTTTAGTTTCTGTAATTTTAATTTTTAAGTCATTTAATTTTGCTTCATTATCTTTGAAATAAACTTTATTATTCGTCTCTTTTTTTTCATTTGTATTTTCTGTAGTTGCTTCTTTATTTGCAGAATTAGAACCATTTTTTGTTCCTTCGTCTTGATTGCTACAACCAGCAATTATAGATAGTGTTAGTGCAGAAGTTAATATTAAAGCTTTTTTCATCATTTTACATTTCTCCTTATGTTTTAATTTGATTATTATTAGTATAACTTATTTTACGAATATAGCTTTAATGTTTTCTATATTATTCCACCTTTTTTGTTGTAAGTAATTTCCTGATATTGCACCCAAGAATAGAGTTATCTGCGATTAGTTGAATAAGGAATAATGCATATTGTATTCATGTTCGGTTGACATAACGTCTCATTATCGGGATTCAACGTATTTAGAAGACTATTAAAAGTCCTCCAGATTGTTTAACTGGAGGACTCCAGTGTTCACATAATATAACGTTATTGGAAGTTGATTAATATTAGCTTATTTGTCTTATAAGTTAAATCGAGAACAATTAGATCCCCAAATATTTCAGTTCTTTTTGTATGTTATTTAAGGCAAACCTCTTTCATCTTTTAAAGAAGTTCTTTGGTTCGTTTGAAGATAATCTCCAAAGAATTCGTGTATCCTGAGATTGTTAGAGTAAGGACTTGAACAAATTCCCAACCATCCTCAGCATGTTCGATAATAATACGCTTATAATCTTCTTTGGGTTGCCCTTTCCATCCATCAATTTCGACTTTCACAAATTTGTAATCATACATATTCTCTCCCCCTTTTTTCCTAATTGTACCATTTGGAAGAAGCGATGTATTGTACTTTTTTGACTGTATACTCTATACACGTTTGGTTAACATAACGTCTCATTATCGGTAGCAAGGAAAAGAGAGGAAACCGTACTCTCACCAAGGGACCTTCTTTTTTTGTTCTATGGATCTATGTATTTTTTTATACATTCCTATCCTAGCGCGGTTTTAGGGTTCTTGTTTGTTACTAGAACTGTATAAAATCTTTCATACTTTTAGCGTGAGTTTTTTCCAAAATGCTGCAATACCCCTAGATTTAAAAAGAAATAAGCAGTAATTAGATTTTAAACCTAGTCATTGCTCTATCCATTGCATCTTGATTTACCCCTATATAACGTAGTGTGACCTTCTCTGATGAGTGATTGAATATCTCCATGAGTAATGCTATGTTTTTCGTTTGCATGTACATGTGATACCCGTATGTTTTTCTTAACGTATGTGTTCCTATTTCATCTAACCCGAACTCTGCCGCTGCTCCGCTTAATATCTTATATGCCATGCTACGACCAATCGGACGATTCTTACCTTGTCTGCTTTGCAATAAATACTCATTGTCTTCTCTTTCTACAATAAACCATTTGAGTTCTCTTTTCAGTGCTGCAGTAATTTGTATTCGTTTCTGTTTCCCTGTTTTCTTTTCCCTCATAGATATATGACTACCTTTAACATCCCCTACTTTTAATTTCAAAATATCGGATATTCTGAGACCTGTATTAATGCCCATAATGAAGAGAATGTAATTACGTAAGCTCTTCTCCTTAAAATACTCTTTTAGCTGCCGTATTTCTTCTGGATCACGTATTGGCTGAACAAAATTCATTATTCATTACCTCCAGTCTCTTCTGTCTCGTAAACTTCTAATCCAAGTGCAAAAGCAAGTTTATAAAACGCTTTAGACTTCCAACGTCGATAAGTACGCTCCGACATTCCTATTTCGTTATAAACCATGTAATCACATACATCCTCTTCTTCTAAATAACGTTTATAAATAATATCTCTTTGGATACTTCCTGCACGTCCATTTCCTAATCGGTTTAGAAACTGATCAATACGTAATGACATTCTTTCAAGCCACTCTTCTCGTTTACTTTGTTGAATATTCGCTATGGCAACATCTTCTAACGGCTTACCAACTGCATGTGTAGGACCGTGCTCACGCATTTCATAAGAAGGAGTGACTTTCATTTCTTTACGCATCATCCCGAACTGTCTATATATACGTACACTTTCAAGAACACCCTCTAACTTCTCTTGCGTTGCTGTTCTATCGATTTTTGGTAAGAAAGATAATTGTTTAGTCATGTAAGACCACTCCTTTTTATTTTTTAATTACTTTTGTCTTAAAGCTCCACGTCTACGTTCATAACGTGGTCCACGAATCCCCATTAAATCTTCAATTTCACGAGTGCTTAATTTCTCTTTTTGTTTTTTCTTGTTTTTCTTTTCCGCTTGTTTTGATTGCTTATTTCACTCACGCAATTGATCCCTTAGCCCCTTCATTTCCCCATCTCCCTTTTCAAAATAAAAAGGACACCTATTCCTAAAACAGCTTTAATTGCTGCTCTAAAGAATTGGTGTCCTCTAGTTTTCTAGCCGGACTTAATTCGAATGTTATTTTAAATATCCCAATAGTCACTATTAACGTCATTAGTATATTTACTGATTTCCTTCTCTTTTCCACACTTTTCACATTTATAATAACTAACTATCCCCATCTTACCAGTTTTAAAATCTTCACTGTCTTGGCTTTTAATAAGTTTATATCTATGTATACATTTAGGTTCTTTTAATTTATTCATCCACTTTCCTAACATAAATTAATCACTCTCCTCTTGAAGATATTCCTTCTATTCCCGTACCCTTAAGAATACATTGGAAAAGATTCCTAATCAATGGAGCATAATATCTTATTTTTCTATATACAAAAAGATTATTTTGTTAAGTTTTATAACGCTCTTTTCTCTCTTAGTAACTGAATGTTATTAATTACAACCGTATGAGCATTGCATTTTTCTTTTAACAGATCCATTAAATCCAGGACATTTTTTCTACTATTTAGTTTCGAACGACTATTAAATAAATACGTACAATCAGCATTACCGTTATTTTGGTAGTACTTATAAGAAATTAAATACTCAAATCTACGTGGTCTCATTTCCCTCTACCTCCTGAATAAAACTCAATATTCCGTTCATACTATAGATAACCCATCTTTAATGTGCTGTAACCATTTAGATTTCCTTCAAGACTGAGCAGTTAGCTTTTGCTAGCTGCTCTTTGTTTTTCGTCCTGTCTCTTTAGGAAATCCTTTGCGTTCTTAATCGCTTCGGCTCTTGTCTGTCCTTCAGCTATCCCTTTCAACGCTGTATCATCCTTAATGCAGATCATCTTCTTTGTACCATCTTCCATAATGACCTCCACTTTTGAATAATAGGCACTATGCAATTTATCACCTTCAATTAAGAAGCTCATAAACTCTGTTCCAACCTTGCCTGTAAAATCTTTAACTTTACTCATATCCATTCCCCTTTTCTACAAAATGAAATTTCTATATTGTTTTTCGAAAAATATCCACATTTCCTAACATTACGTATAAATAGTATCTTAGTATTAATACTAAGATACTTATCAACTAATTTTTATGCCCTAGTCTTGCACCATGCTAGGGCATATTTATTTTTAAGAATTTAATACTCTTTTCTTTTTAAATAGCATTTTTATTCCAAATGATGACCTTATCCATTTGGACACATTTACCAGTATTTTTACCAAAAAATTCATGATATGGTTATTTAGTCGAGTACGTCATTACTTGACGATTACCCTTAGAAGCCCCGCAGACAATCGGGGTTTCTTTTATTTAAATAACGATTTTGTTCACTTTTATAGCTTGCTATTCCTCATAGTTGTGTTTTTCTTCTAGGACTTTTATAAAGTTAAAGTGTCCATCGAGATAACAATCATTGATATAACCCCAAAAATATATTTCATTAACTTCGATTATAGTAAAATATTCATTTTTTCATTCAACCAAGTTCATAACATATTCTTTTCCTCCGATAAAATAATGATTAGGTGCCCTAAGTGCATTTTATCCACTGGAAATAATACCTTTTACGTACTTACCTATTAGAAACTTCATTTCTGCTTCTTCTGCAATAGCAATTTTGTTCACTTTTTCGATACATTTATGAAACATTCACATGTTATCTTCAATACGTTCGATCCTTTTTATAAAATCGTGTGAGATATACCAAAACAAGAAGCCCTAGAACCCTAACTCTAAGGCTTCTTGTTTTAAATAAGGATTTTGTTTAATTTCCATTAACCGTTTTGATTCATTTACATACATTACTATCACATGGAATTTCATAGGTTTCTCTGGACCAGTTACCTTGTATTCCTTGTGAACCTTGTGGAAAGAATCCGTTTATGACTAACGGGTTCTTTTATTTATTTTTCATACAATAACTATTTTGTTTGATTTTCTGGCCTTCCCCTACATTACATCGTTAAAATAAGATATAATAAACTACATAGTTACAACATTTTATTATTAGGAGGTGTAATTATGTCATTTGCAGCATGGAGTGCAATTTTCATGACTTTAATCGGTGCAATGTCTGGTGCGATTTTTGGTACAATTTCTTCTTGGAATAAGAGCAAAAACCCAAATTAAAAGCTTAATAATAAGATTTAATAACTACTCTATTGGCAGCTGATTCATCCTTGACTTTTCAGCTGCCATTTTCTATTCAAATAACGCTTTGGTTAAAAACCTTTTGTCCAAGCAAACATTAACAATGATTTTTCTATTGATGGTCCATATTGATTTTTTATATCTTTATCAAAATATTTATCTTCCAGATGATGCTCGGCTACGTTTTGTACAATCTCAATAAATTCATAATCAGAGATTTCTTTCAAAATTACTGATTCTTGATCCATCTTTATCACCTCGTTTTATACAAAATTCAAATTTGATTAAAGTAACTGTGTTTTTCGTTCTTCCATACGAATTACTTTTCCACTTTGATATACAAATGATTGTTCACCAAATCCACCTTGAGGTGGTTCTATTAGTTGGACTTGACCATTTTTAACGACATATATTCCGTTTATTTTCAAATCTATTTCAGCTGTCATTTCTACAAGATTTTCTTTTCTAATTCCCACCAAGATCACTCCCATATGTTATAATTACTTTGTCGAAGTGAGTCGGGAGCAGTCTCGGCTTTTTTGTTTGTCTACAAATATCGCACAACATTTTCTGGAACAAATGATTGTTCAAGTGATAAATGAAGCCGTATTGGAATCGGCTCTTTGCTATCCCTTGCTCGCTTACACATTTCTTCTGCTTCTTCCCAATCAAATTGTTTATCCTCCACTCGCTTATAACGCCAAATTCCAATTGTGTAATCTTCAAATAACTCATAACGCTCATCAGGCGCTGCCGTTGGTTTTAATTCATCAATCGCTTTGGCTTGACGTGGTATTTGCACAACCACATCTGCATACCGTAATTTTGAATTCAAACGGTGAATATGAGCTTTCTTAGGATCAAATGATACAACTGGTTCCACTTCAAAAATTGTTAATTGCTTTGGCATTGTTTTTCCCCTCCAATACCTGCAAGCTTGCAATTAAGATTCCTTCAAGCTGCGTTAACGTTAGTTGATCTAATGTTTGTCCGTTAATTTCAGTTAATCCTAATCCCAATAGTTTACGAATGATTGCTAGTTTTCTATGTTCTACTTCCTGACGTAACAACATGATTAAGCCTCCTGTTGATGATTGAACTTTCTCTCTAAATTTACAAACTTACTAAATTCTTTAATGAATGCTAGTTCAACAACACCAACTGGGCCATTCCTCTGTTTCGCTAAAATAATTTCCGTTATGTTTTTATTTTCTGTTTCGCGGTCGTAATAATCTTCACGATATAAGAATGCAATCAAATCCGCATCTTGCTCAATTTGACCATTCTCACGTAGGTCTGAGAGTAGCGGCCTTTTATCTTGCCTACTTTCAACAGCACGACTTAACTGCGATAATGCAACCACACATACATTTAGCTCTCTTGCCATAAGTTTTAGCTTACGACTAATCTCACCAATCTCTTGCATACGATTTCCTCTATGTTTTGTGTCACCTACAATAAGCTGCAGGTAATCTATTGCGACTAGCACCTTTTTGTCTGGATATTTGCGCTTTAGTTTCCTAGTCTTTGCGTAAATCTCTTGCATCGTTACATTGGCTTTATCGTATATTTCTAACGGCAAATCATTTATTAACCCCATTGCTTGGCTAATCTTTTCCCAATCCTTTAAATTACATAGTTTTTTAGGATTCTTTAATTTTGTAGCATCTATATTTCCGGTACTTGAGATCATCCGCTTAAGCAACTGTTCTTCTCCCATCTCTAGCGAAAAGACGCCTGTTGCTGTATGAGCACTCGCTGCATGGAAAGCAATGTTTAATACAAATGCTGTTTTCCCCATCGAAGGACGGGCACCGACAATAATTAAATCGCCTTCTTGTAGTCCTGCTGTCATTCTGTTTAAGTCGTCATAACCAGTTGGTATACCGGTTAAATCTCCTACATCAATTTGCATATTCTTATACAAATCAACAAGTGTGTCTTTCAAGTTAAATTCATCTGAATAACCTGTTTCTTCAATGGCACTTAGTTCATCAATTGATGTACTAATAGCACTCATATCCCTATCTTGCTGAAGACGGTTATATAAATTACCAGCAACCTCTTGAGCATGTCGCATCTTCCAAGCTTCAATCACTAAACCTTCATGATACGAGAAGTTTTTAGTTGTTGTTACAACTTCTGTCAGGTTTACAAAGAATTCAATTCCGCCAATCTGATTCATAAAGCTTTCATCGAATTTCCCCATGAGAGCGACAAGGTCTATTGGAACCTCAGCATCCTCTAACTCTCTCATCGCTTTAAAAATCACTTGGTGTGTTGGTAAAGAAAACTGTTTTTCCTTTAGCTGGCAATCTTTAATTAAATCGCCTTCTTGGATAATGCTACCTAAAACACTTTGTTCAGCTTCTGTGTTACGAATCATATCGTTACTCATTGAACCATCCACCCACTTTTTTGATTAAGCGCTGCAAGTTCTTCATCCGTTGGAATGTTTTGTTCCCATGATTCTTGCTGTTGTATTACGTTTTTAGTAGATTCCGATAAGCCTTTTTGTTGATAAGGTACTTGTGTTGATTGTTGCGGTTTTGCTAATCGTTGAGCACGGAATGCTTTATCAGCGGCTTCAACGTCTGCTACTGTTTTCAATCCCTTAAGGTGCCAATCTCGTAAAATTGTATTTACGTAATTCATGTTTCTTGTATTCTTCTCTAAAGCAATTTCCATAGCTTTCACAACGAGCTCTGCATTTAAATCATCTATCCAAGCGTGAATACCATCTGCAATAAAAGGTGTAATCAGTCCGAAGTTTTGTTCGTAAAAAGAAATCGGATTAACCTCAACAACTTCTTCCGCGCTTGCGCGTTTTTCTTGTTGTTGTTCTTTTTCTTTTTCTTCTTCTTTTTCTTCTTCCTTGCTAGGGTCTTGGAAGCCCCTTATAAGCCCCTCCAAACGGACTGATAAATACTCCTTAATACGAGGAATTTTAAAATCTTGCTCTTTTTCTAATTGCAAACATGTTTCATAAAAATCAACCAGAAAATCTTGATCTTTTACAGATTGAATTTCTTTTAAAACACACTTTTCAATGTTTACATTTTTAATTGGATTGAATTTCAACCAGTTGATTAAGAACAACTCTTTTGTTTTTTGGTTGTAATTAATTTTTCCATACTCAACAAAACGTTCTAATAGCTTCATAACAGTTTCACGGTTATATCCTGTATCGGTTTCAATAATACGAAGTGGAAGCTCATAGATTCCTGATTGAGACGTCTTACTGTTTGTCATCAAATATAAGTAGAAATACTTCTCCTCCGGTGTAAGATCTAAAACAAATGAATCCTGCCAAAATGAAACGTGTACTGGTCTATAAACTGCCATATTATTCATCCTCCCGTTTACATATCGCGAATCCGTCCTCTACACGTAATAAGCGATAATTCTTGTATCCTGTTTTGAGATATTGGTTTACTAAGTAAATTAGGTGTTGCTCTGATGTCGCTTGCTGAAATACCTTAGGGTTCAGCAACACTCTATGTAACGTTTTGTCTAGAATCATGCAACACACTCCGTTGTTATACGAATGCTAATTTGATATAATTAATCCTAAGATCTTTTGCAAAACCATTTATCTATCACTCTGCCAAGTGATAGATTTTTTATTTTCTACGTGTTACTAAAGAGGCGTTAACTCCTCTTGCTCTTAAATCTTTAATCACTACACGATAACTCATCGATGCCTCATGTTCTTCTTTTGTATCACGAAGCATTTTAAATTCTTTCATACATCGCTCCAATTCTTCTTCCCAGTGATTTGATTCTTCGGTTGATTCTGCATTAAACATGTTATGAATACATGCAGCCATACAGTTATGAAGTTTATTCGCGAATGAAAAATCTCCTGGAAGAACTAGATCATGAAGATGATTGTTTTTATCGTTCATGAATTACATCTCCTTTCTAATTAAATTGATGCTGTACGCATCGTTACAACCAGAAAGGAACATTGTAGAGGTATTGGGAGGAACAATCCCTTTCTGGTCATAACGACAAGCACAGTGCTTGTCCAAATGATTTATAAAATGTTATAATTGCTTTACAATATTTTTGTTAGAGCTACTGTTGTCTAGGCGGTAGCTTTTTCTTTTGCCCATTTATGTTTTAAAATGAATGATGCTTCGATAATTTTGATTCGAATCCCCACTAACTTTTTCTCTTGCTTTAACTCAACTGACTTTGAATCCTCACCAAGTGTTTTTGCTATTTTAATTTCACCAGTTAGTTTTGCATCATAGCGTATTAGTTCCTTATATTCTCTTAAACTTGGTTTCTTATAATCTACTGTCATTTTTCTTCCTCCTTTACAGCATCTTTGTTAAAGTCATTAAGCTATCCACCGATTGAATAATAACGTTCTCCGCCATAGCCTTTTGCAACCAACTTCTTTGTATTTGTTCCATAATGCCAAAATGAACCTGCTCAAGAGCTTGTACTACACATTGAGTAGCTTGGATTGTATCGAAGATTTCTTTTGCATGAACTGCGTATTCATGTTTCTTTTTTTCATCAAGCTTCCATGACCTTGTTGCAACTTGTAAGTTCATGATTTCCTTTGCTGCCACAATCCCCTCTTCAGCTTGTTTAATGTAGTTCATCAATTGTAGATTTACATCTTGAGTTAATCGTGGATCTGTAGGAGGTAATCCAACACCATAAATATGTTTAATCGCTTGTTGATTCAACTTTGCTTCTGTTGCTTGGCACCAATCCATCGCAAGCTCAAATTCTGGTTTAGAAAGTCCAGATTCAATACGGGTTAATCTTTCATGTGTAATACCAAGATACTTAGATAACCCTTTCTTCGTTTTCAGCTGAACATTATCACAACATTCTCTAGCATTCTGTAATAATTCCCCTATTGCTGAATTGCAGTATATGCTTGTTCCCATATCTGTTCGCCTCCATATTTAGTTTTCAAATGGTTACAATGAATTTAGTACATACGTAACTTGTCTATTATTCATGTAAAAAGAGAGGAACTATTCCTCAATGTTTTCTTTCACTTGTATTTCTTTGATGATGGCCCAACCAGCCTTGTAATATGCTTGAAGGAGTTTATCAATATCCTTTTGCAATTTTGGCTCAGGAGCCACAACATAGACTTTCGTTTTTCCAAATTCATAAGTCGCTGCATATTCTTCTTGTTGGCTCATGGTGTCACCTCTTGAAGTACTTTCTATATGTTTATGCAGCTGATCTGTTGGTACTGCCATGTTAGTTGATGGCATTTTCTCACCTACTTCCTAGTCAAAAAGTATAAGATTCTTGTACTAACATACATCAAATTAAATCTTTTACATCACACCCAAGAATAGCAGCCAACCTTATAGCTTTTTCAAGATTTGGATTACTATGGCCATTTTCCCAATTACTTATTGTAGATTTTGTAACTTGCATTCTACCTGCAAGATTTTGTTGCGTTAACTTACTTTCTTTCCTGGATCTAATTAACTTGATATTTTTGTTCACTGTCTCGCTCCTTGTATAAGTTATTTGTACTTTTATTATAAGTATAAGATTCTTGTACGTCAATGCATTTGTACAATTTTCTTGTACAAAGTTTGATGTTTCATCTATATAATGTACAATATATTTGTACTTTTTATTAACGGGAGGTGCTAAAAATGTTGAAACAAAGATTAAAAGAAACACGTAAAACACGTAAACTCACTCAACAAGAATTAGCCAATAAAGTAAATACAACTAAAGGCACCATTAGTAACTATGAGAATGGTCATAGTACTCCCTCAAACGAAATGCTAAAAGATTTAGCTAATGTTTTAGGAGTAACAACAGATTATTTATTAGGAAGAGAAGATGAATCAAGAGTATCCAATACACTTCCTGACTTAACAAAAAAAGATAGTCGTGATATTGCACGTGACCTAGAAAAAACATTAAAGGATTTAGAAAACAGTGATGAAGCGTTAATGTTTGATGGAGAACCAATAGACGACCATACAAAAGAAATGATTCGTATTTCTCTGGAGAACTCAATGCGCATGGCAAAACAATTAGCAAAACAAAAATTCACTCCAAACAAGTATAAAAAAGATTGAACGGGGCGAGAAATGGAAATTAAAGAATACGCACTCAAAATCGCAGAAAAGCATGAAACAACAAATCCGTTTGAAATTGCTAGACGAAAAAATATTATAGTGTTGTTTGAAGACCTTGGGAATACTCTTGGTTTTTACAACACATACAAACGCTTTAAATTCATTCATATTAATAATAAAATTGATGAAACTACTCAACGTTTTGTGTGTGCTCATGAACTTGGACATGCCCTATTACACCCAAAAGCAAATACTCCATTTTTAAGAAATAAAACTCTGTATTCTGTAGATCGGTTAGAGATTGAAGCAAATACATTTGCAGTCGAGCTCTTATTAACTGATGAAATGATTTCTGAATATCAAGATACTAATCTATCAATTCAAGAAGTAGCTGAAATCTATGGGATTCCAGAAAATTTTGCTCGTTTAAAAACCTATTAATATGAATTTAAAATACAACTTTATAAGTTAGGAGTTACATAGATGAAAATATTTTTCTCATTTCTATTTGCAATAGCAATGATAGCCACGTTCATTTTACTAATTACATCATTGGTATTTCGTTTAAAAAAGAAACCAACCACTAAGAAATACTTTAAGCTTACAGGTATAGCTTTTGTTTTATCTATCATTTCATTAATTGTAGTTAACATGAACATGACACCACAAGAAAAACAAGAAATTCTCGCTAAACAAAAAGCTGAAGAAAAGCTAAAAGCTGAAGAGAAACAAAAAAATAAAGAACAAAAAGAAGCTGATGAAAAACTAAAAGCCGAAGAGAAACAAAAGGCTAAAGAGCAAAAAGAAGCTGAGGATAAGCTAAAGGCCGAAGAGAAACAAAAAAATAAAGAACAAAAAGAAGCTGATGAAAAACTAAAAGCCGAAGAGAAACAAAAGGCTAAAGAGCAAAAAGAAGCTGAGGATAAGCTAAAGGCCGAAGAAAAACAAAAAGATAAAGAACAAAAAGAAGCTGATGAAAAACTAAAAGCCGAAGAGAAACAAAAGGCTAAAGAGCAAAAAGAAGCTGAGGATAAACTAAAAGCTGAAGAGAAGAAATTAGCTGAGGAACAAAAAAAGGCTGAAGAAAAACAAAAAGAGTTTACTTCTTATGCCCAAAACATCAGAGGCAGAAATTTTATTAAGGATATGAAACTTAATAATAAAGAAGCTGAAATTACATTCCACGATTCATTTGCATCTTATAAATCAGCAAAAGCAGATGGCAACGTTACTGAAGAGCTATATAAACAATATTTTTCGACTGGAGATGCTATTGAAAAAATGTTTGTAAGTGAACCTGCGAGATTACTAAGACAATTCCCAGATTTAAATGCTGTAAAAATGACTCTTCCATTTGAAGGAAAAATATACAATATCAACTTGGATAGAAAATCATTGAATTCACACTTAGGCTTTAAAATTGAAGATTTAAAAGTTGAAGACAAGTCTTGGGTCAAAAAGTTTAACGATCCATACGTATATAATAAGGCAAAACGTAAGGAGTTCTTCACGAAATTTGTTGTTGTTCAATAACCAATTCAAACACATGGCACAAGAAGCAATATTTGTTTCTGCCGTGTGTTTTCAACAATCACTTTGAGATTAACTTTTAAAAAGGAGACGCCATATGGAACAAATCAATAGCATAGTATCTTTATTCTCGGGGCGTGTTTGGCCATTTTTAGCTGCACTTGCTCCAATCATTGCCGTTATAATAACATATACTAGAAAAAATAATTTCGACTTAATTTTTGAAACAAAACAAACACGCTTTTTAGTCAAAATAACAAAGGTATTGTTACTATTATTATCTACATATCTTATATTCCAAATAGCTTCACTTTTATTCGCTTACGGATTAAAAGATATAAAAATTCTTTTGTCTAAAAACTTCAAGAATTTTATATCAGTTTCATTTGCTTTTGCTGTATTAATTACACTTATTTATTTGGCCCTAACAGGGATAAAATCTTTAATACCTAACAATTGGATTAAACCACTAAAAATTCTATCTTTTTTCACCAATAAAACTGGTTTTTTCCTATATTTCTATTTCTTTCTGGTAGCTCTATATGTACAAGCACTTTATTATCTATCTGCAACAAAAGACTTATTCGCGTTAAAGCTAAATCTAGAACAAATCAATAATCTTTTCCTTCAACCATTTATAATAATATTTTTCTTGATGGCGGTTTTATACTTCCACAATATTAATAAAGGTGGCTTTAAAAGTTATAATTATTCAATGAAGATAGTTGAGTATAAGGATATAAAACATCTTTCATTAATACACTTGTACACAAGAATCGAAAATGAATGGGTTCTGGTAGAGGAAAAAGACTTAAAAAAACAAAATGTAATTTATTTATTTAAACGAGATAGCGACAAATGGTATCAATATACAAAAATTGAAAGTTCTTCTTAAACTATGTTTAGAAGAACTTTTTCACTCTCACCTACTATATTTACTTCTTCTATTTCTCTACTTTTCGTATAATAACAAATAATAAGGAGGCCTAACCATGAAAACTGCAATCTATCTACGTAAGTCCCGTGCCGATCTCGAAGCCGAAGCACGTGGCGAAGGCGAAACTTTAGCAAAACACCGCACTACCCTGCTGAAAATTGCCAAGGAAATGAACTTAAATGTTTTATCTGTCCGTGAGGAGATCGTTTCTGGTGAGAGCTTAGTGAAACGCCCTGAGATGTTAGCGCTGCTTGAAGAAATTGAAGATAATAAATATGATGTTGTTCTTTGTATGGATATGGACCGTTTAGGTCGTGGCGGTATGAAAGAACAAGGAATCATTTTAGAGACGTTTAAACGCTCGAATACGAAGATTATGACACCTAGGAAGACTTATGACCTTAATGATGAGTGGGATGAAGAATACAGCGAATTTGAAGCGTTTATGGCACGTAAGGAGTTAAAGATTATTACACGCCGTATGCAACGAGGTCGTGTCGCTAGTGTAGAGGCTGGGAATTACCTTGGTACACATGCACCATTCGGATATGATATCCATCGCTTAAATAAGCGAGAACGTACGTTAACAATTAACCCAGAAGAAGCTTCTATCGTAAGGATGATATTTGATTGGTATGCAAATGAGGATATGGGTGCAAGTACAATTAGGAACAAGTTAAATGATCTTGGCTACAAAAGTAAGTTAGGGAATGATTGGAATCCTTATAGCATATTGGATATTTTAAAAAACAATATATACATCGGAAAAGTAACTTGGCAAAAACGAAAAGAAGTAAAACGTCCTGACGCTGTAAAAAGAAGTTGCGCACGCCAAGATAAATCAGATTGGATTATTGCTGATGGTAAGCATGAGCCAATCATACCTGAAAGTTTGTTTGAGCAAGCACAAGAGAAATTAAACTCAAGATATCACGTTCCTTACAATACGAACGGAATAAAAAACCCTCTAGCTGGTATTATTAAATGTAGTAAATGTGGTTATAGTATGGTCCAGCGTTATCCGAAGAACCGAAAGGAAACGATGGATTGTAAACACCGTGGTTGTGAAAACAAATCAAGCTATACGGAATTGATTGAGAAGCGTTTACTCGAGGCATTAAAAGAATGGTACATCAATTATAAAGCTGATTTTGAAAAACATAAGCAAGGTGACAAGTTAAAAGAAACACAGGTTATTCAAATGAATGAAGCTGCATTACGAAAGCTTGAGAAAGAATTAGTGGATGTCCAAAAACAAAAAAATAATTTACATGATTTATTAGAGCGTGGTGTTTACACTGTAGATATATTTTTAGAACGTTCAAAAGCCGTTTCCGACCGTATCAATGAAATTACTTCCACAATGGAAAACTTAAAGAAAGAAATAAAAACAGAAGTCAAAAAAGAAAAAGTGAAGAAAGATACAATACCTCAAGTAGAGCATGTTCTTGATCTGTACTTTAAAACAGATGATCCAAAAAAGAAAAACAGCCTCCTAAAGTCGGTTTTAGAAAAGGCTGTTTATAAGAAGGAAAAGTGGCAAAGGCTCGATGATTTTGAACTTGTGCTTTACCCTAAGCTCCCTCAAGATGGCGACATATAAGCGTTCGCGCTTTGTCGTCACCTTGTTGGTGTAATTAGGTT
>NZ_JBFUIV010000027.1:0-48857 GCF_056401715.1 Bacillus sp. P4_E1 | reverse complement strand
TGATAGGTTCGAGGTGGAAGCATGGTGACATGTGGAGCTGACGAATACTAATAGATCGAGGACTTAACCATATAATATGAAGCAAATGTTATCTAGTTTTGAAGGAATATACCTTCATAGTTTGGTGATGATGGCAGAGAGGTCACACCCGTTCCCATACCGAACACGGAAGTTAAGCTCTCTAGCGCCGATGGTAGTTGGGACCTTGTCCCTGTGAGAGTAGGACGTCGCCAAGCAAGATAAAAACACAAGTCTTTTGACTTGTGTTTTTTTGTTTTTAAACAGTACATGAAAGAAGTAAAGGGAATACATAAGTAATACAAACACGTTGCCCAAGAATAAATCATATTATATAAAAAATTGATGTATATTTTCCGGAAATTTGTTAAGGAATAGAGGTATATAATATGTTTATTTAAAAAGGGAGGAAAGATTATGAAATTACCAAGTGAAATTTGCATCGTTTGTGAGACAAAAAGAGGGGAAGGAATATATGTATATAATAATTTAATATGTTACGAGTGCGAAAGGAATCTGGTGAATACTGAGACAACTGACCCGAAGTATATACATTATTTAAAACAACTGCGAAAATTAGAAGTATCATATTTTTAAATAGGCATTATGCCTATTATTTTTTTTGCCCTAATATCTGTATAATAGATACAGAATGAATAATAAGGAAGAGATATATATGAATCAAAATCGTATGCCTTTATATGAGGCGCTAATGGAATTTAAAGAAAGGCGACTACTATCTTTTCATGTTCCAGGTCATAAGAATGGTTTAAACTTCCCTCAGAAAGCTTCAGGGGGGTTTAAGGACATATTATCAATTGATGTAACAGAGTTAACAGGATTAGATGATTTACATAGCCCGTTTGAATGTATAGATGAAGCACAGCAATTATTAGCTGAAGTATATGGCGTGCACAAAAGTTATTTTTTAATTAATGGTTCAACAGTTGGAAATTTAGCAATGATTTTGTCTTGCTGCGGCGAACATGATATTGTCCTCGTACAAAGAAATTGTCATAAATCGATCATTAATGGTTTGAAATTAGCAGGGGCTAATCCGGTCTTTTTAAATCCATGGATTGATGAAGTACATAACGTACCAGTAGGTGTTCATGATGAAATTATTAAGGAGGCAATTACAAAGTATCCAAATGCAAAAGCACTTATTTTAACACATCCTAATTACTATGGTATGGGAATTGATTTAGAGGCAAGTATCGCTTACGCACATGCACATAAAATTCCTGTTCTAGTAGATGAAGCCCATGGGGCGCATTTTTGTATAGGGGACCCCTTCCCGAAGTCAGCATTAGTTTATGGTGCGGATATTGTGGTTCATTCCGCACATAAAACATTACCTGCGATGACAATGGGATCTTATTTACATATAAATAGCCGTTTGGTGAGCGAAGAGAAAGTTTCCTCCTATTTAAGTATGCTACAATCTAGTAGCCCATCGTATCCAATTATGGCTTCTCTTGATATAGCACGTTTTGCAATAGCAGTTATAAAGGAAGAGGGTCATGATGAAATCGTTGAGTTTTTACGCCGATTTAAAGAAGGATTGCGATCTATCCCACAAATAGCCATTTTGCAATATCCATTGCAAGATGAATTAAAAGTTACGGTGCAAACTCGCTGTCAGTTATCGGGGTATGAATTACAGTCTGTATTTGAAAAAGTCGGTATATATACGGAAATGGCAGATCCATATAACGTCCTATTTATATTACCGTTACAAGTAAATGAGGGGTATATGAAAGCTATAGAGATCATTCGATTAGCTATGCAGCAATATAAGGTAAAAGACAAGACAGTATCAATTCGTTATACTTATAAAGGGGAGATTTCCCCTTTACCGTATACGTATAAACAATTAGAGAGATACGAAACGAAGTTAGTATCTATAGAAGAAGCCGTTGGTATGATAGCTGCAGAAATGGTGATTCCGTATCCACCTGGAATTCCATTGATCATGTATGGAGAGAGAATTACTCAAGAACATACAAAGCAAATTACTCATTTAGAGAAAACAGGGGCTCGTTTTCAAGGTAGTACGCAATATATGAACGTGTATGATATAGAAAGTAGGTTTTAGGATGAAGGGATTATTTGTAACAATTGAAGGGCCAGAAGGTTCGGGTAAAACAACATTAATTAAAAGTTTATTACCATATTTTGAGCAAAAGGAACAAAAGGTAATGGCGACCAGAGAACCGGGTGGTATTGTAATTTCTGAAGATATTAGAACAATTTTACATAAACAAGAGTATACGATGATGGAAGCACGTACAGAGGCGCTCTTATATGCTGCTGCACGTAGACAACATTTAGTGGAAAAAGTTATGCCAGCACTTGAGGAAAACTATCTTGTACTATGTGATCGTTTTATAGATAGCTCTTTAGCATATCAAGGATATGCAAGAGGCTTAGGTATGGATAAAGTATTTGAAATTAATCGTTTCGCAACGGAAGATTGTATGCCTAGTTTAACAATCTATTTAGATATTGAGCCAGAGGTAGGTTTAGCACGAATTGGAAAAGATGCAGGACGTGAAGTAAATCGACTAGATATGGAAGATATCTCTTTCCATAAACGTGTGCGTGAAGGGTATTTACAAGTTGTAGAGCGTTTCTCTAATCGCATTGTATTAGTAAATGCTGATCAACCAATGAAAAAACTTATAGAAGAAGTTGTTCAGATTATAGAAGATAAATTGTTATAATAGAAGGAAAGAATGAAATAAGTGAGGTATGCAGTATGATAAATACGTGGGAGCAGCTTTCTGCTATACAGCCCATCGGTGTCAAAATGTTGATGAATAGCATTGCAAAAGAGCGTATATCCCACGCTTACTTGTTAGAGGGAGGGAAAGGGACTGGGAAGTTCGCCACAGCAATTCAAATGGCAAAAAGTTTTCTCTGTTCACAAAGAAATGGTGTAGAGCCTTGTCATGTATGTACGAATTGTCGCCGAATTGATTCAGGTAACTACCCAAACTTACATATTGTAAAACCAGATGGATTATCTATTAAAAAACAGCAAATTCATGATTTACAAGAAGAGTTTTCAAAAACAGGATTAGAAGCAAATAAAAAAGTATATATTATTGAGCATGCAGATCGTATGACAGCAAATGCAGCGAATACGCTCTTAAAGTTTTTAGAAGAACCAAGTAGTGATACAACAGCTATTTTACTTACTGAACAAAGTCATCAGATTTTAAATACAATCTTATCTCGTTGTCAGGTTGTTACGTTTAGGCCGTTGCCTACAGAATCTTTAATTAAGAGGTTAGAGGAAGAAGGTATTACAGTTTCTTTATCTACACTTGCTGCGCAGCTTACAAATAGTTTTGAAGAAGCTTTATTAATGTGTAATGATGAATGGTTTGCACAAGCGAGAGCTTTAGTGATAAAATTATGTGAAGCGCTCGAAAAAGATAAGGCCTCTATTTTTTTTGTACAAGAAAAATGGGGGAAGCACTTTGGAGAGAAAGAACAATTACAGCAAGGCTTAGATATGTTACTCCTTATTTATAAGGATTTATTATATGTTCAACTTGGAGAAGAAGATCGTCTTGTTTTTCATGAGCAGAAAGAGATGTTTGAATCCTTTTCTTATGCTCAGAAGCGCATTGTATCAGCTCTCTTTAATATATTAGAGGCAAAAAATAGAATCAACGCTAATGTAAATGCGCAGCTTGTGTTCGAACAGTTAGTGTTGCGGTTGCAGGAGGGATGACCGTTTTGTATGATGTAGTAGGTGTTCGCTTTAAGAAGGCCGGAAAGGTATATTACTTTGATCCGAATCAGTTCGATATCTCAGAAAATGAGTTTGTAATTGTAGAAACGGTAAGAGGTATTGAGTACGGAAAAGTAGTTATTACCAAAAAGCAAGTTGATGAAAATGACGTTGTATTACCGCTAAAAAAAGTTATTCGTATTGCAAATGAAAATGATCGTACCATTGTTGAAGAGAATAGGCATGCTGCGAAAGAAGCATATCAAGTTTGTCAACAAAAGGTAGGAGAACATAATCTTGATATGAAGCTTGTAGATGTAGAGTATACGTTCGATCGTAATAAGATTATTTTTTACTTTACTGCGGATGGTCGGATTGATTTCCGGGAACTAGTGAAAGACTTAGCGGCAATTTTTAGGACAAGAATTGAGCTGAGACAGATCGGCGTTCGTGACGAAGCAAAAATGCTTGGTGGTATTGGTCCATGTGGTCGTATGCTTTGTTGTTCTACTTTTTTAGGAGATTTTGAACCTGTATCCATTAAAATGGCAAAGGATCAAAATTTATCATTAAATCCTGCAAAAATCTCTGGTTTATGTGGTCGCTTAATGTGTTGCTTAAAATATGAGAATGATGAATATGAGGCAGCAAAGGAACAACTTCCTGATTTAGATCAACGTATACAAACACCGCACGGTACTGGCCGTGTTATCGGATTAAATATTTTAGAAAGATTAATTCAAGTGGAACTAGTAGACAAGGAACGGATAGTAGAATATACGTTAGATGAATTAATGAATAAAGGGGTCGTTTCGAGTCAAACCACAGATTAATGAGGTGGGTGCTTGTGGAGAAAAAGGATATTTTTGCATCGGTTTCTAGTATGGAAGAGCAAATTGGACATTTATACAAACAGTTGGGAGAATTAAAACAACATCTTGCAGAATTATTGGAAGAAAACCAACATATAAAAATGGAAAATGAAAATTTGCGACATCGTTTTGAAGAAGTGCAGAACAAGGAAAAACAAAAAACTCAAAAACGCAAAGAAATGAAAGCGAAGACAGATATTGGTGAAGGCTACGATAATCTAGCGAGACTATATCAAGAAGGTTTTCATATTTGCAATCTACATTATGGAAGTGTACGTAAAGAGGGAGATTGTTTATTCTGTCTGTCATTTTTAAATAAAAAGTGAGATTACCTTTCCAATATAATTGGAAAGGTAATTTTTTATACATGAGAGTAGAATGAAATTTATTTTTACATTAATAGAAGATGAAATAGGGTAGGTTAAGTGTAAGAAAGGGAGCAATATATGAATTTATATGAAGATGAGCGTTTAGATTACTTATTAGCGCAAGATATGAAGATTGTACAAAGTCCATCAGTATTTAATTTTTCTTTGGATGCTGTTTTACTTGCAGATTTTGCTTGGGTGCCAATTCAAAAAGGTAATTTACTTGATTTGTGTACAGGTAACGCAGTTATCCCTCTTTTATTAAGTACAAGGACAAAAGGGAAAATTACAGGTGTAGAAATTCAAGAGCGCTTATATGATATGGGAATAAGAAGCATTCAATACAATAATTTAGCAGAAAGAATTCATTTAATCCATGGAGATTTGAAAGATATGCCGGAGAAACTTGGACGTCATCAATATGATGTTGTAACATGTAATCCTCCTTATTTTCAAACACCACAAACTTCTGAGAAGAATATGAATGAACATTTAGCGATAGCTCGTCATGAAATTATGTGCACACTAGAAGATGTTGTATACGCAAGTAGTCAGCTAGTGAAACAGGGTGGGAAAGTAGCATTTGTACATCGTCCAGGTCGTTTGCTCGACATCGTCACATTAATGCGTAAATACAAAATTGAACCGAAACGTGTGCGATTTGTTTATCCTAAGGCTGGTAAAGAAGCGAATACATTGTTAATTGAAGGAATTAAGGATGGAAATGCAGATTTAAAAATCTTACCACCTCTTTTTGTATATGAAGAAAATAATGAATATACAAAGGAGCTTCGTTCAATTTTATATGGAGAAGAATAAGCATTGTTTTTATGTGGTGGAGTGTTCTGATGGAAGTTATTATGCTGGATACACGAATCATATAGAAAAACGGATTCAGACCCATAATAGTGGAAAAGGTGCTAGATATACACGCGCTAGACTTCCAGTTGTTTTAAAATATGTAGAGGATCACGAGGATAAACGAACGGCTATGCAAGCTGAGTATCACTTTAAGCAGTTAACGAGGAAAAAAAAAGAAGAATATATGCAAAAAGGAGAACGCTATGTGGCAGCAAAAAAGCTTTCAGCAAAATGAAAAGGGAGTTTTATATTTAGTACCGACTCCAATCGGAAATTTAGAGGATATGACATTTCGTGCAATCCGAATTTTAAAAGAGGCAGACATTATTGCAGCGGAAGATACAAGGCAAACGAAGAAACTTTGTAATTACTTTGAAATTGAAACACCAGTTATGAGTTATCATGAGCATAATAAAGGAGTAAGTGGACGGAAAATTTTAGATAAGTTAGAAGAAGGTAAGACTGTAGCCATTGTGAGCGATGCTGGTATGCCATGTATTTCAGATCCTGGTTATGATATCGTTGTAGAGGCTGTAGCAGAACAATATCATGTTATCCCGCTTCCTGGGGCAAATGCAGCCCTTACAGCATTGATTGCATCAGGACTTGAGACAAAACATTTTTATTTCTATGGTTTCCTGCAAAGAAATAAAAAGGGACGTAAGCTTGAATTAGAAAAACTACGCTATATTCCAACTACAATGATGTTTTATGAGGCGCCACATCGTTTAGATGATACTTTAATCTCTATGCAAGAAGTATTAGGAAATAGGGAAATCGTATTATGTCGTGAGCTAACGAAAAAATTTGAAGAGTTTATTCGTGGAACAATTGAAGAAGCGATTGAGTGGACGAAGCAAAATGAAGTTCGTGGTGAGTTTTGTATTTTAGTAGCAGGTTCAACAGAAGAACCTACTCCAGAAGAACAATGGTGGGAAGCTATTTCAGTATATAATCATATTGAACATTATATAAATGAAAAAGGTATGAATTCAAAAGAAGCGATAAAAACAGTCGCTAAAGATCGAGATTTGTCGAAACGAGACGTATATCAAATCTATCATGTGGATAAAAAATAAGCTTCTCATAATTGAGAAGCTTATTTTGCTGTTTCGATATAATCTTGAAGTTCGTTTAAGACTTGTTCAGCGCCTTCTTTACTTAAGATAATTTTACCTTCAGCTAAAGATAGGTTACCATCAGATACTTCACCAGTTACTTGGCAAGTCATGTTTGGTTTATATTTCTTTAAGATGATTTTTTCATCATCAACGTAGATTTCAAGAGCATCCTTTTCTGCAATACCTAAAGTACGGCGTAATTCGATTGGAATTACTACACGACCTAATTCATCAACTTTACGAACGATACCAGTAGATTTCATAATTCTTTTCCTCCTAAATAAATAGTTTATAAGTTTCGAGTCTATTTTTTTGATTCGTCATTTTTCGACAAAATACCCTATGGACATATGATACCAATCATTTACATTTCCGTCAATTATTAAATTCTATATTTTTAAAAAAGATTTATAGATTTTTATACTTCTTATATATGATAGAATGTAAGTCATTTCTACAATTGTTTTGTATTATTTTTTGTAATGTTTATACTTTTCGGGAAATATATTGTATATTTTTTTGAATATGAGTAATAGATGATAAAGATATCGAGCATTAACTCGTTTTTATCCCGCTATTTGCGAGCAGTAAGACTCCCACTTTAAAATTTAGCCGGAGCAAAGAAGTTAAGTGGGAGTCAGGCTGCTCGTAAAAGCCCGATTGGTGTGGGCTAATAATCCATGGGGGATGAACCCTCTCCACGGATTAAAGTTTCACTTTATATATGAGTTTTTGATATACTGTTTATAAATACATATGAGGTTATTCGGGAGGTCCAAAACGATGAAAGAGGAAAATAAGTCCTTTTATATTACTACCCCAATTTATTATCCAAGTGGAAAGTTACACATTGGACATGCTTATACGACAGTAGCAGGAGATGCGATGGCACGATATAAGCGTATGCAAGGATACAATGTTCATTATTTAACAGGAACTGATGAGCATGGACAGAAGATCCAAAAGAAAGCAGAAGAACTAAATGTTACACCACAGGCATATGTGGATAACATTGTATCAGGGATTAAAGAACTTTGGGAGAAGATGGATATCTCTTATGATGATTTTATTCGTACAACTGAAGATCGTCATAAAGATGTTGTTGAGAAAATCTTCAAGCAGCTAGTAGATCAAGGCGATATTTATCTTGATGAATATGAAGGTTGGTATTCTGTACAAGATGAAACATTCTATACAGCGCATCAATTAGTAGATCCAATTATGGAAGGTGACAAAGTAGTTGGTGGAAAAAGCCCAGATAGTGGTCACGCTGTAGAACTTGTTCGCGAAGAGTCTTATTTCTTTAGAATGGGTAAATATGTAGACCGACTATTAAAGTTCTATGAAGATAACCCACATTTCATTCAGCCGGAGTCCCGTAAAAATGAAATGATTAATAACTTCATTAAACCAGGATTAGAAGATTTAGCTGTTTCTCGTACTTCATTTGACTGGGGAGTTCGTGTTCCAGGTAACCCAAAACACGTTATTTACGTATGGGTAGATGCGTTGTCTAATTACATTACTGCATTAGGATACGGAACAGAAAATGAAGAGAAGTATAAAAAATTCTGGCCAGCAGATGTCCATTTAGTTGGGAAAGAAATCGTTCGTTTCCACACAATTTATTGGCCAATTATTTTAATGGCTTTAGATTTACCACTTCCGAAGAAAGTCTTTGCTCATGGCTGGATTTTAATGAAGGATGGGAAAATGAGTAAGTCAAAAGGAAACGTAGTAGATCCAGTTACACTAATTGATCGTTACGGATTAGATGCATTGCGTTACTACTTACTTCGCGAAGTTCCATTTGGATCTGATGGAGTATTCACACCAGAAGGATTTGTTGAACGAATCAACTTTGATTTAGCGAATGATTTAGGTAACTTATTAAATCGTACAGTAGCTATGATTGATAAATACTTTAACGGGGAAATCCCTGCATTTAAAGAAAATGTAACTGAGTTCGATGAAACTTTAGTGACATTTGCCAAAGATACATTGAAAAAAGTAGAAGAGGCAATGGAGAATATGGAATTCTCTGTAGCGCTAAGTTCCATTTGGCAATTAGTTAGCCGTACGAACAAATATATTGATGAAACGCAGCCGTGGGTATTAGCGAAGGATGAGAATGATCGCGAAAAACTTGCGTCTGTAATGGCCCACTTAGCTGAGGTACTTCGTCAAACAGGTATTATGCTTATGCCATTCCTAACAGTAGCACCAAGTAAGATGTTTGCTCAACTTGGACTTACTGAAGAGGCGCATAAATCTTGGGAAAGCCTATCTACAATTGGATGTATTCCAGCTGGAACAAAAGTAGAAAAGGGAAACCCAATCTTCCCTCGTTTGGAAATGGAAGTAGAAGTGGGGTATATTAAAGAACAAATGCAAGGTTCTGCTCCTAAAGTAGAAGAGAAAAAAGCAGAAGAACCAAAGGCAGAAGAAATTACAATTGATGATTTCTTTAAAGTAGAATTACGAGTAGCTGAAGTAATATCCGCTGAACCTGTGAAAAAAGCAGATAAGTTGTTAAAAATTCAGCTTGATTTAGGTACAGAGAAGCGCCAAGTGGTTTCTGGGATTGCTAAATTCTATTCCCCAGAAGAACTAAAAGGTAAAAAGGTTATTTGTGTAACGAATTTAAAACCTGTAAAATTACGTGGTGAATTATCACAAGGTATGATTTTAGCAGGTGAAGAGAATGGCGTATTGTCATTAGCATCAATTGACCAGAATTTACCAAATGGTACAAAAATCAAGTAATTGAGACAAGAAAAGAGATGTTTCACGTGTAACATTGGTGAAGCGTCTTTTTTCTTTTTACATTCCGTTTTTTGCATTAAAATTGAAGTATTGTTATCGTTAAGTTAGAAAGAGTGTAGTTTTTCTATGAGAGAATTGATTTCAATATAAAAGGAGTTATTTATTATGTTGTTTGATACACATTCACATTTAAATGCAGAGCAATTTGAAGAAGATTTACAAGAAGTTATCACGAGAATGAAAGAAGCGGGAGTTACATATACAGTTGTTGTTGGATTTGATGAAGTAACGATAAAGAAAGCAATTGAATTAGCAGAGGCTTATGATTTTATTTACGCTGCAGTTGGATGGCATCCTGTTGATGCAATCGATATGAAAGAAGAACATTTAGCTTGGTTAGAAGAATTAGCGGCTCATCCTAAAGTAGTTGCAATTGGGGAAATGGGATTAGATTATCACTGGGATAAGTCTCCAAAAGAAATACAGAAGGAAGTATTCCGTAAACAAATTGCATTAGCGAAAAAGGTGAAATTACCGATTATTATACATAACCGCGATGCAACTCAAGATATTGTTGATATCCTAGAGGAAGAGAATGCAGCTGAAGTAGGGGGCATTATGCATTGCTTTAGCGGTAGTGTAGAAGTAGCGCAGCGATGTGTCGATATGAACTTTTTAATTTCATTAGGTGGGCCAGTAACATTTAAAAATGCCAAGAAACCGAAAGAAGTTGCTATGGAGATTCCGTTAGAAAAATTATTGATAGAGACAGATTGCCCGTATTTAACACCACACCCATTTCGAGGGAAACGAAATGAACCTAGTTATGTAAAACTGGTAGCAGAAGAAATTGCGAATTTAAAAGGAATTTCTTATGACGAAGTAGCACAAGTAACAACAAAGAATGCCAAATCCTTATTTGGTGTTGAATAAAAAAGAATGGGGAGTCCCATTCTTTTTTTGTTTTTTGAGAAGAGAGACAGTAGAAGTGATAAGAACCCACTATTTACTCATAACATAAGTGTAGAAATATTGCGGATAAATTAAGATGGAGATAGAAGTGTTACAATAAGGATAGTGTACAAAGATTTTTCTCTTCTACTTTTTAAAATGTACGATTGGGAAAATAATAATGGAAAAGTCGTCATTTTTTTGTTTTACTAAGTAGAGATGAAAAGAGTGTGGAGGCAAGCATGAAAATTAAAGAGATTATCGTTGTAGAAGGTAAAGATGATACAGTTGCGATTAAACGTGCTGTTGATGCAGATACAATCGAAACGAACGGTTCAGCAATCGGTGATCACGTTATTGAGCAAGTTAAATTAGCGCAGCAAAAACGAGGCGTTATTATTTTCACAGATCCGGATTATCCTGGAGAGCGTATTCGAAAAATTATTTCTGACAAGGTTCCTGGATGTAAGCATGCTTTTTTAACGAAGGAAGAAGCACTTGCTAAAAGGAAAAAAGGTGTTGGAATCGAACATGCTTCTAATGAGTCGATTCGCCGTGCTTTAGAGAATATACATGAAGAAATGGAAGCTTACACAAGTGAAATTAGTTGGAGTGATCTAGTCGATGCGGGCTTAGTGGGCGGAGAAATGGCAAAGAGTCGCAGAGAAAGAGTGGGTAAGCTATTAAAGATTGGTTATACAAACGCAAAACAGTTACATAAACGTTTACAAATGTTTCAGGTTTCAAAGGAATCATTTGCAGAAGCTTATAAGCAAGTAATACAGGAGGAAAAAAAATGAAGGATATCGCAACACCAAATCGTACGAAAGACATTGTTGAAAAGTATGGATTTTCATTCAAAAAAAGTTTAGGACAAAATTTTTTAATTGATACGAATGTATTAAATCGTATCGTTGATCACGCAGAAATCGGTTCAGAAAGTGGCGCAATTGAAATTGGACCAGGTATCGGTGCGTTAACAGAGCAATTGGCAAAGCGTGCTAAAAAAGTAGTGGCTTTTGAAATTGATCAGAGATTATTACCAATTTTAGACGAGACGTTAGCTCCATATAGCAACGTTACAGTTATAAATAAAGATGTACTAAAAGCAGATGTACATGAAGTGTTTAGTGAGCAATTTGAAGAAGGGCAAGATGTAATGGTAGTAGCTAACTTACCATACTATATTACAACGCCAATTTTATTTAAATTGCTTGAAGAAAAATTACCGGTTCGTGGATTTGTTGTTATGATGCAAAAAGAAGTTGGGGATCGTTTAGCTGCTAAACCAGGAACGAAAGAGTATGGTTCTTTATCAATTGCCATTCAGTATTATACAGAGGTAGAAACAGTTATGACTGTACCGCGTACAGTGTTTGTGCCACAACCAAATGTTGATTCTGCGATTATCCGTCTTCTAAAGCGTCCTAAACCAGTTGTAGAAGTGACAGATGAAACTTTCTTCTTTGAAGTAGTACGAGCAAGTTTCGCACAGCGTCGTAAAACTTTAATGAATAATTTATCAAATAATTTAAATGGTTTCCCGAAAGATAAAGAGCTGTTGGATCGAATTTTGACAGAAGTAGGAATTGATCCGAAGCGAAGAGGCGAAACGCTATCTATCGAAGAGTTTGCAACATTAAGTAATGCATTAATTCTTCATAAATTGTCATAAGAATATGAAAGGGACAGTTCAACTTGAGCTGTCCCTTTTGTCACCTTTCCTTTCCTAAATTCATACTTTAAAAACAGGTAAGATGGCCTAACGAGTTTGGAGTTTGGAGGTAGGAGAATGGATTTACATGTTGGAGAATTAGTTGAACGATATTCTCATAATAGGGATATTCTTTTTCGTATTATAGAAATAAAAGGCGATATGGCAATACTATTTGGAGAGGAAATTAGACTTGTGGCGGATGCACCACTTGCAGATTTAGTTAGTATAGATCAACGAGAACATAAAAATAGAGTGAAGCGTGAAAAAGAAACGATGGAGCGTACTTACCGGTTGTTTCAGCAAGATTACGTGTTGATGAAACAAAGACATGAACATAATTCAACTGGTGGATATACAAGTGAAGTGAATTATTTTCAAATGCCAGGACGTGTATTGCATATAGATGGAGATCCTTTATATTTGCGCAAGTGCTTAGATTTATATAATAAAATAGGCGTTCCTGTTCAAGGTATTCATTGTAAGGAAACGGAGATGCATGAAAAGGTAGTAGACTTAATAGATCATTTTCGCCCAGACATTTTAGTTATTACAGGACATGATGCATATACAAAGTCAAAAGGAGTTATGGGAGATTTAGCAGCATATAGACATTCTAGACATTTTGTACAGGCCGTTCGAGAAGTGCGGAAAAAGTATCCATCGTTAGATCAACTCGTTATTTTTGCTGGGGCTTGTCAATCACACTTTGAGGCGTTGATTCGGGCAGGTGCTAATTTTGCTAGTTCACCGTCTAGAATTAATATTCATGCTCTAGATCCTGTATATGTAGTTGGCAAAATTAGTTTCACTTCATTTATGGAAAGAGTAAATGTATGGGACGTTGTGCGTAATACAATTACTGGCGAAAAGGGACTAGGCGGAATTGAAACAAGAGGGATTTTACGAACGGGATTGCCCTTTCAACATTATGACGAATGAGCAAGGTACATACGTATCTTGCTTTTTTATGTGGAAATGATTTAAATGAGTCTGGATAAAAAGCGGCAAGAACGTGCAGACTATACAATGATACTTTTAGAATATAGTATTTCTTCTATCTATTTGAACGCATGATGCTTTTATAATGATATTGTCTGTGAATTGCGGTTAATAATTGGGATAGATATATCGTGTTTTAAGTGTTCAATCTAAATTACAGCGAGGTGTAGCAAAGTATATGTCAAAACGTTTAGATGAAATTAAAAGCGAATTAGATCACCATCTTGGACAGCGACTTATGTTAAAGGCAAATAGTGGGAGAAGAAAAACTGTGGAGCAATCAGGTGTACTTGCAGAAACGTATCGTTCTGTGTTTGTTGTACAATTAGACCAGCAAGAAGATGCATTGCAACGTGTATCTTATAGTTATGCAGATGTTTTAACAGAGACAGTAGAGCTAACATTTTACGATGAATCTCAAAATGAAGTATTTTATAATTAATGTATTTTTCGTTACATATATTCCCATAAATGAAAAGCTATATTATTTTGCATACTAATTATACCGTAGCAAAATAAGGAGGGACTCTGCATTGAGTAGACGAAGAGGAGTCATGTCAAATCAATTTAAAGAAGAGCTTGCAAAAGAGCTTGGATTTTATGATGTTGTTCAGAAAGAAGGATGGGGCGGAATTCGTGCGAAAGATGCTGGTAATATGGTGAAACGTGCTATAGAAATTGCAGAACAGCAATTAATGAAACGAAACCAGTAGTTGTAAGATACTTTCTATGCTACGGTAGCCGAGGAGAGATTCCTCGGCTTTTTGCACGCTAAAAGGTGCCATCATTTGACATAAGTAGTTTCATTCTGAATGCTTTTCGATATAATTAGGGAAGTGTCATCGTCTTACTATAAATTTATGGTAAAATAAACGATAAAAGATTGAGTACATAGAGTGGGTGAATAGATTGAAGCTACTAGTGAAAGCACCAGCAAAGATTAATCTGTCGTTAGATGTACTGGGAAAAAGACAAGATGGATATCATGAAGTGAAAATGATTATGACAACAATCGACTTGGCAGATCGTTTAGAGCTAACGGAATTAGCAGAAGACCGTATTGAAATTTTGTCCCATAATCGGTATGTCCCAGACGACCAACGCAATTTAGCTTATCAAGCAGCGAAATTATTAAAAGTGAAGTTTAATGTAAAAAAAGGTGTGTCTATTACTATTGAAAAAACGATTCCAGTAGCCGCTGGATTAGCAGGTGGAAGTAGTGATGCAGCAGCGACATTACGTGGCCTTAATAAGTTATGGAATTTAGGGCTAACAATCGATGAATTAGCAAAGCTTGGCGCAGAAATTGGATCAGATGTATCGTTCTGTGTATATGGTGGAACTGCTATTGCCACTGGAAGAGGAGAAGAAATTGAACATATAAAGACTCCGCCTTCTTGTTGGGTTGTTTTAGCAAAGCCCCACATTGGTGTATCTACTGCTGACGTGTACGGAAATTTAAAATTAAATCGTGTTACTCATCCAAATGTAGATAAAATGGTTGAAGTCATTAACCATGGCGATTATAAAGGAATTTGTGATACTGTTGGTAACGTTTTAGAAGATGTGACGTTTGCGATGCATCCCGAGGTTGCACGTATTAAATCACAGATGAAACGCTTTGGGGCAGATGCCGTATTAATGAGTGGAAGTGGCCCAACTGTATTTGGTCTTGTACACCATGATTCGCGAATGCACCGCATATATAACGGGTTAAAAGGATTTTGCGAGCAAGTATATGCAGTGCGTTTATTAGGAGAGCGAGAAACGCTTGAATAAAGACGTATAATACGTTATGATTTGTTTAGAATATTCGTGATTTGGGGTGAGAGTATGAAAATTAGACGAAGTACAAGATTGGTCGATCTGACGTATTACTTGTTACAAAATCCTCGTCAGCTAGTTTCTCTCACTTTTTTTGCTGAAAGGTATCAATCGGCTAAATCTTCCATTAGTGAAGATTTAGTTATTATTAAGCAAACGTTTGAACAACAAGGTGTCGGCACATTGCAAACGGTACCAGGAGCAGCAGGAGGAGTGAAATATATTCCTTATATAAGTGAAGAAGAGGCAAATCTGATTATTAACGAGCTTTGTAGCTTATTTGAAAACCCAGACCGTATTTTGCCTGGCGGTTACTTATATATGACGGATCTTTTAAGTAATCCTCGCCAGATTAATGGCGCAGGTCGTTTATTTGCTTCTGTTTTTGCTAGGCAACCAATTGATGCGGTTATGACGGTAGCGACAAAAGGAATTCCGCTTGCTTATGCAGTAGCGAACTACTTAGATGTACCGGTAGTAATTGCGAGAAAAGATAATAAGGTAACAGAAGGACCCACTGTTAGTATTAACTATGTATCAGGTTCCTCTAAGCGAATCCAAACGATGACTTTAGCAAAGCGTAGCCTTCCAGAAGGGTCCAATGTTTTAATTATTGATGACTTTATGAAAGCTGGCGGAACCATTCAAGGTATGATGAGCATGCTAGAAGAGTTTAAAGCTAATGTTGTTGGGATTGGCGTATTAGTAGAGTCTACGGATATTGAAGAAAGACTTATTAATAACTTTGTATCATTAATTCGTCTGTCAGAAGTTGATGTGAAAGAAAAAGCGATTCAAGTGGAAAAGGGGAATTATGCACTTGCACCATTTGATAAAGGGCTTGTAGAGGCTGAGTAAAAAGGTAAAGCAGATAGCTTTACCTTTTTTTATTCCTATTTATAAATTACAAAATAGATGGACAAACTGCCTTTGGTACACTATTTTTAAAGAGTAAAAATAAATAATAAAAGGGTGAAAAGTATGAAAGTTGTTCAAACAAGCAAAGCACCACAGGCAATCGGACCATATTCACAAGGGATTATTGTAAATAATATGTTCTATAGTTCAGGACAAATTCCGTTAACGGCAAGTGGAGAACTTGTAACAGGAGATGTAACAGTACAAACAGAGCAAGTATTTGAAAATTTACAAGCGGTATTAGCAGAAGCAGGTGCTTCATTTGATACAGTGGTAAAAACAACAGTATTCTTGAAGGATATGGATGATTTTAATGCTGTTAATGAAGTATACGGTTCTTATTTCTCTACTCATAAACCAGCGCGTTCTTGTGTACAAGTAGCAAAATTACCGAAAGATGTTTCTGTTGAAATCGAAGTAATTGCCCTAGTTAAGTAACTCTTTGTAAGCGATAACCTCTGCTAATCCTTATATTCAACTACAATAAAAATTTTTATCTTAAAAATTTTTAAAAAATTAAAGGAAAAATAGAAATTTTGTGGAATTTATACAAATATATCGCTTATTTAGAAAAGGGTGGTGAACACAAGATGGAAGTGACTGACGTAAGATTACGCCGCGTAAACACAGAAGGCCGCATGAGAGCAATTGCCTCTATTACTCTAGACCATGAATTTGTTGTTCATGATATTCGTGTAATTGATGGTAATAATGGATTATTTGTAGCAATGCCAAGTAAACGTACTCCAGATGGAGAATTCCGTGACATTGCACATCCAATTAATTCTAATACACGCTCTAAAATTCAAGATGCGGTTTTAACAGAGTATCATCGTTTAGGCGAGTTAGAAGAGGTTGAGTTTGAAGAAGCAGGCGCTTCGTAAAATTCGAATGAAAAGGGCTTTTGAAAGAAAGTCTTATAATTTTGTAGCAAACTCCTGTAAGCATTTACAGGAGTTTGTTTTTTTTTTGAATAATACACGTTTCTAATTATAAAAATTCATATTTTGAAAAAATAAAGATGAAAAACTTCTAATTTTTTCAAAATCATTTAAAATAGTATAGCTTATTCCTTAAAAAAGATACTAAAGAGTAAAACATCTTATAAGAATTATGGTAAAATTTAATAGTTATAATGTGTTTCTTGAAATATATGATGATTTAGGATAATATCGTTAATGGATAAATAGGTTGCGATGGAGGGTCTATATGTCAAACAGATTTGCAGTGATTCTAGCTGCAGGTAAAGGCACACGTATGAAGTCCAAGCTATACAAAGTGCTGCATCCTGTATGTGGAAAACCAATGGTACAACATGTAGTCAATGAAGTATCTCAATTAGGATTGCAGAAACTTGTAACAGTCGTTGGACATGGTGCTGAAAAGGTACAAGAACAGCTAGGAAACGTAAGTGAGTTTGCATTACAAGCAGAACAACTTGGTACAGCTCATGCTGTTGATCAAGCTGCAAGTGTACTTGCAAATGAAGAGGGAACAACTTTAGTTATTTGTGGTGATACACCTCTAATAACTGCTGAAACGATGGAAGCATTGCTTCAGCAACACGAAGAAGCGGGAGCAATGGCGACGGTACTAACAGCGTACATAGAAGAGCCTGCTGGATATGGCCGTATCGTTCGTAATGAGAATGGTCATGTTGAAAAGATTGTTGAGCATAAGGATGCAAATGAAAAAGAATTAGCTATTAAAGAAATCAATACAGGTACGTATTGTTTTGATAATAAAGCTTTATTTGCTTCACTTTCTAAAGTTTCAAATGATAATGTACAGGGCGAATATTACCTTCCGGACGTTATTGAAATTTTAAAAAATGAAGGTCATATTGTATCAGCTTATCAAACAGAGCACTTCGATGAAACGTTAGGTGTTAACGACAGAGTCGCTCTATCGCAAGCGGAAATTATTATGAAAAATCGTATCAACAGAAAGAACATGGTAAATGGTGTTACAATTATTGATCCAAGTAACACATACATTTCTGCGGATGCAGTTATTGGTAGTGATACAGTTCTTCACCCAGGAACGGTTATTGAGGGGAACACTGTAATTGGTTCTGATTGTGAAATTGGACCGCATACAGTAATTCGCGATAGTGAAATTGGAGATCGTACGGTAATTCGTCAATCTACTGTACATGACAGCAAACTTGGTACAGAAGTATCAGTTGGTCCATTTGCACATATTCGCCCAGATTCAGTTATTGGAGATGAAGTGCGCGTTGGAAACTTCGTAGAAATCAAAAAAACTGTTTTTGGTAATAGAAGTAAAGCTTCACACTTAAGTTATATCGGGGATGCACAAGTTGGAGAAGACGTGAATCTTGGTTGTGGTTCAATTACGGTGAACTACGACGGCAAGAATAAATTTAAAACTGTAATTGGTAACGGGGTATTTATTGGATGTAATTCAAACCTTGTTGCGCCTGTAACAGTTGAAGATGGTGCTTATGTGGCAGCAGGCTCTACAATAACAGAGAATGTTCCATCAAAAGCATTATCAGTAGCACGTGCACGTCAAGTTAACAAAGAAGACTATGTTGATCAATTGCTGAATAAGAAAAAATCATAATGTGGAGGGTTAATCTAGATGTCGACTCAATATCTAAATTCTAATTTGAAAGTATTCTCTTTAAACTCTAATAAGGAACTTGCTGAGCAAATCGCAAAGCATATTGGAGTAGGACTAGGAAAATGTTCTGTTGATCGTTTTAGTGATGGAGAAGTTCAAATTAACATTGAAGAAAGTATCCGTGGTTGCGATGTATTCATTATTCAATCTACAAGCTTCCCAGTAAACGAACATATCATGGAATTACTTATTATGATTGATGCATTAAAACGTGCATCTGCAAAAACAATTAATATTGTTATTCCTTACTATGGTTATGCGCGTCAAGACCGTAAAGCGCGTTCTCGTGAACCAATTACATCGAAACTTGTAGCAAACTTGCTTGAAACAGCAGGTGCAACTCGTGTAATCACTCTAGATTTACATGCTCCGCAAATTCAAGGATTCTTTGATATCCCGATCGACCACTTAATGGGTGTACCGATTCTTTCAGACTACTTTGAAGCAAAAGGCCTTAAAGATATCGTAATCGTATCTCCCGATCACGGTGGTGTAACTCGTGCTAGAAAAATGGCAGATCGCCTAAAAGCGCCAATCGCTATTATTGATAAGCGTCGTCCTCGTCCGAATGTATCTGAGGTAATGAACATTATCGGTAACATCGAAGGCAAAACAGCAATTTTAATTGATGACATCATTGATACAGCTGGTACAATTACATTAGCGGCAAACGCTCTTGTTGAGAACGGTGCTTCTGAAGTATATGCTTGCTGTACACACCCAGTATTATCTGGTCCAGCAATTGAGCGTATTCAAAATTCGAATATTAAAGAGTTAGTTGTAACGAACTCTATCGTATTACCAGAAGAGAAGAAAATTGATAAAGTACATGAACTTTCAGTTGCTCCATTAATCGGAGAAGCAATCATTCGTGTATACGAAGAAGAATCTGTAAGTGTATTATTCAATTAATTGGATAGAATGAGACGTAACCAAGCTTGGTTACGTCTTTTCGTATCGAAAAAAGAAAGTAGTGGTACAAGAATGAAATTAATAGTAGGACTTGGGAACCCAGGTAGAGAATATGAATTAACAAGGCATAATATTGGATTTATGGCAATCGATGAACTTGCAAAACGTTGGAGTATTTCTTTGAATGAACAAAAGTTTAAAGGGGTATTTGGCGCAGGTTTTGTTAATGGGGAAAAAGTAATCTTACTAAAGCCACTTACATATATGAATTTATCTGGGGAAAGTATCCGTCCACTCATGGATTATTATAAAATTGATGTCGAGGACTTCATTGTTATGTACGATGATTTAGATATTCCTGTAGGTAAATTACGCCTTCGCATGAAAGGTAGTGCGGGTGGACATAATGGTGTGAAATCAACAATTTCACATTTAGGAACACAAGAATTTCAACGTATCCGCATGGGAATTGATCGTCCGAAAAATGGGATGAA
The DNA here is from genome assembly GCF_056401715.1 of Bacillus sp. P4_E1. Lineage (NCBI taxonomy): Bacteria > Bacillati > Bacillota > Bacilli > Caryophanales > Bacillaceae > Bacillus > Bacillus sp. P4_E1. Next base: position 28,642 of record NZ_JBFUIV010000027.1, on the reverse strand, counting down.
AGTAGTGGATTACGTATTAGGACGTTTTACATCTGAAGAAATATCTGGTGTTAATCAATCCATTGAAAATGCAGCAGATGCATGTGAGGAATGGTTAAATAAACCTTTTCTCCAAATCATGAATACTTTTAATAGTTAAGCGCACAATCTGGAATATTTTATTTTGTTTTATCCCATACTAGTAGCAATTGGATATTTAGGAGGCTAGTATGGAAGGTTATTATTACTGTAGACATTGTGGAAGTAATGTGGGCTCCATTATCGCAGAAAAAGTATATAGCGACGTTTTGTTTCAACTAACAGAGCAAGAAGTAGTGGATATGATTCATTTTCATGAGAATGGAAATATATATATAAAAACGATTTGTGAATCGTGTCAAGAAACGCTCGAATCTTATCCTGAGTATTATGAATATGAAAAATTTCTGCAATAAAATGTTGTCGCTTTGGCATGTCCAAAGCATTTTTCTGTTTTCTTTTTCCAAAATATTTGCATAAAATATAGTAACTTGCTCTTTATGTTGAGAGGAGTTTTGAAAATGATAGGTTTATTAGAGCAATTTTATAAAAATGAAGAAATACAATCGGTTATTAATGGGCTAGAAGATGGGTTGAAAGAACAACTTGTATCGGGTATGGCAACATCCTCTCGTTCATTATTAATGGCAGCTTTATATAAAAAGACAAAGCAATCACAACTTATCGTGACGCACAATTTATACCAAGCACAAAAAGTACATGAAGATTTAGTGGCGTTACTTGGTGAAAAAGATGTTTGGCTATATCCGGTAAATGAATTGATAGCATCGGAGGTTGGTGTTGCAAGTCCAGAATTGAAGGCACAGCGTATTGAAGTGTTAAATCGCTTAGCTGCAGGAGAGAATGGGATTATTGTAGCGCCAGTTGCAGGGCTGCGTAGGTTTTTACCAATAAAAGAATTATGGAAGCAAAGGCAAATTGAAATCAATCTAGGGCAAGAGATTGATTTAGATGCACTCTTGCATACCTTACATCATATTGGTTATGAGCGTAAGTCAATGGTAGAAGCTCCAGGAGATTTTAGTTTGCGCGGGGGAATATTAGATATTTACCCATTAACTGAAGAATTACCATTTCGTATTGAATTCTTTGATACACAGGTTGATTCTATTCGATTGTTTGATGTGGAAGAACAGCGCTCTCAAGATAAAAGGGAAAGTGTTCGGTTTGGTCCGGCAACAGAGTTTTTATTTTCACAGGAAGAATTGAAATCGGGAATTAAGCATCTTGAAGAAGGTTTGACTAAGACGATGCAAAAGCTTTCCGATGATAAATTAAAGACTACTGTGCTTGAGACGGTTAGTCATGAACTTGAAATGTTGAAAAACGGGCAAAGTATAGAACAAATGTTTAAATATTTATCTATTTTCTATAAAGAACCTGCTAGTCTGATAGATTATTTACCAGAAAATGGTGTTGTAATTTTAGATGAGATTTCCCGTATTCAAGAAACAGCATCACATCTTGAAACAGAAGAAGCGGAATGGTATATCTCACTTCTTGGCGAAGGAACAATTATTCAGGATTTATCTTTCTCCCACTCGTTTGAGGAGTTTCTTCATAATAAAAAAAGAAGTTTTGTATATTTAACGTTATTCTTACGCCATATAGCACACACACATCCTCAAAATATTGTGAATGTGACATGTAAAACGATGCAAGATTTCCACGGACAGATGCATTTGTTAAAAACTGAAATTGATAGATGGAATGAAGGTAATTTTACGACCGTTGTGCTTGGAACAGATGATGAACGTGTAAAAAAACTACAACATATTTTAAGTGATTATGATATTGATGCAGACATTGTAGAGGCGACAGATATCTTATTGCCTGGAAGGTTACAAATTGCTGTAGGTGATTTACATGCAGGCTTTGAAATGCCAATGCAAAAGTTTGTTGTCATTACTGAAAAGGAGCTTTTTCATAAGAAGGTTAAAAAATCACAACGTAAGCAAAAGTTATCTAACGCTGAACGTATTAAAAGTTATTCGGAATTAAAAGTTGGAGACCATGTAGTTCATGTAAATCATGGTATAGGTAAATTTTTAGGTATTGAGACATTAGAGATTAATGGTGTTCATAAAGATTATTTAAATATTAAATATCAAGGTAATGATAAGTTATACGTTCCAATTGAACAAATTGATCAAGTGCAAAAATACGTAGGGTCTGAAGGTAAGGAACCAAAAGTTTATAAATTAGGCGGAAATGATTGGAAGAAGGTCAAAACGAAAGTTGAAAAATCTGTACAAGACATTGCAGATGACCTAATTAAATTATATGCCGAGCGTGAAGCTTCGAAAGGTTATGCATATACACCAGATACGGCAGAGCAACAAGAGTTTGAATCTTTATTCCCATATCAAGAGACAGAGGATCAATTACGTTCTATTGAAGAGATTAAGAAAGATATGGAACGCGGACGTCCGATGGATAGGCTTCTTTGTGGTGACGTAGGATATGGAAAGACTGAAGTAGCTATTCGTGCGGCATTTAAAGCAATTATGGATGAAAAACAAGTTGCGATTTTAGTACCAACAACAATCCTTGCACAACAACACTATGAAACAATTCGAGAGCGTTTTCAAGATTATCCGATTAATATAGGGTTACTAAGTAGATTCCGTACACGAAAACAACAAAATGAAACGATTAAAGGTTTAAAAGATGGAACGGTGGATATTGTAATCGGAACGCATCGTATTTTATCTAAAGATGTTACTTATAAAGATTTAGGACTTCTTATTATTGATGAAGAACAAAGATTCGGCGTTACACATAAAGAAAAAATTAAACAATTGAAAGCAAATGTTGACGTGTTAACATTAACGGCAACTCCGATTCCACGTACACTTCATATGTCTATGCTTGGTGTGCGCGATTTATCTGTTATTGAGACACCACCAGAGAATCGTTTCCCAGTACAAACATATGTAGTAGAGTATAATCCAGCGTTAATGCGAGAAGCGATAGAGCGAGAGTTAGCAAGAGGCGGTCAAATTTACTTCCTATATAACCGTGTGGAGGATATTGAAAGAAAAGCAGATGAAATTTCGATGTTAGTTCCAGATGCTCGTGTAACATACGCACATGGGAAAATGAATGAAGGTGAATTAGAGTCTGTTATGCTATCGTTTTTAGAAGGGCAGCATGATGTTCTTGTAAGTACGACAATTATTGAGACGGGTGTAGATATTCCGAATGTAAATACATTAATTGTATTTGATGCAGATCGTATGGGATTATCGCAGTTGTATCAGCTTCGTGGTCGTGTTGGGCGTTCTAATCGCGTCGCGTATGCATACTTTGCATACAAACGTGATAAAGTGTTATCGGAAGTTGCAGAGAGGCGTCTGCAAGCGATTAAAGAGTTTACAGAGCTTGGATCTGGTTTCAAAATTGCGATGAGAGACTTATCAATTCGTGGTGCGGGTAATTTGTTAGGGGCAGAACAACATGGATTTATTGATTCTGTCGGATTTGATCTATATTCTCAAATGTTAAAAGATGCAATTGAGCAACGTAGAGGAACAGACGGAGTTGAAAATACCGTTAATGTTGAAATTGATTTAGAAGTAGATGCATATTTACCGGATGCGTACATTTCAGATAGTAAACAAAAAATTATGATGTATAAACAATTTAGAGGTATTTCTGCAATTGAGGATATTGAAGAGCTGCAGGAAGAGATGATCGACAGATTTGGTGATTATCCACAAGAAGTTGGTTATTTATTACAAATTGCAAACATTAAAGTGTTGGCAATGAAAGAACAAATTGAGTTAATTAAGCAAAATAAATTTGAAGTAACATTCCTGTTTTCTGAACAAGCGAGCCAAAATATAGATGGTGGAAAATTATTCATGCTAGGAAGTAGTTTTGGCCGTATGATCGGTCTTGGTATGGAGGGGTCACAATTGAAAATTGTGATGAAAACGAATGGATTAGAGACGTCGAAATGGTTAACAATTGCTGAAAATTTATTAAAAGGCTTGCCAGATGTAAAAAAAGAAGTAATAAATGCCTAATATAAGATAAAAAATACAATTCGACGTGCATAGAAGAACTAATGTGTAAAATACTATGTTTAATAGTTGGTGATTTTTACATGAACAGGTAAATTCACCACTTTGATCATCAGTAGAAAGTGAGGCAGCATTAGAATGAAAGCAACTGGAATCGTACGTCGAATTGATGATTTAGGCAGGGTAGTAATTCCGAAGGAAATTCGTAGAACTTTACGTATTCGTGAGGGAGATCCACTAGAAATATTTGTTGATCGCGATGGAGAAGTGATTTTGAAAAAATATTCTCCAATTAGTGAACTAGGTAATTTTGCAAAGGAATATACGGAAGCTTTATACGATAGCTTAGGACATAATGTGCTTGTATGCGATCGTGATTCTATTATCGCAGTAGCAGGCGCATCTAAAAAAGAATACTTAAATAAAAGTGTTGGCGATTTAATTGAGAAGACAATGGAAGAGCGTAAGTCTGTAATTATGACAGATGAAAGCGAAATTTCAATTATTGATGGAGTAACAGAAAAAGTGAGCTCTTATACAATTGGCTCGATTATTGCAAATGGAGATCCAATCGGAGCTGTCGTTATCTTCTCTAAAGAGGCTATTATAAGTGAAGTAGAGCATAAATCAGTAAATACAGCTGCAAGCTTTTTAGCGAAACAAATGGAGCAGTAGCAAAGTGTAATTTCTATAAGTAGCAATCTTTCCTAATTATGATATTTCTATTTGAGAAATTAACTACTTGGAGATATAAGTATATTGAACGAAGGTAGCGCTTTGCTACCTTTTTTCATTGAATATTTTTGCTGTTGAAAGAAGTCAGTGAATGTAAGGAATATGAAGGAGAGCCAGTTTTTCTTTGTGATATAATACGAGGGGTGAGAATAGAAAAAGGAGTTTTCTTGTATGGAAGCGAAGAAGTACCAAGCCTTTTGGCGTGGGGCTATTATATTAACAATCGCAAGTTTTGTTACGAAGGTATTAAGCGCTTTTTACCGTATTCCATATCAAAATATAGCGGGTGATGTTGGTTTTTATATTTACCAACAAATTTATCCGTTTTATGGATTTTGTTTGATTTTAGCTACTTATGGGTTTCCCATTATTATTTCAAAAATGGTCGCAGAAAGATTAGAACGAGGAAAACAAAAAGAAGCAGAAGAAATTATTTGTGTATCTTTTTGGTTTTTATTAGGAATTGGATTTATAGGGTTTTTCACATTATTCTTTGGGGCCGAAACAATTGCATCGGTTATGGGCGATATACATTTAGATAAATTATTACGTGTTATTTCGTTTTCATTCCTACTAATGCCATTTTTATCTGTAGCGAGAGGATATTTTCAAGGTTTCAATAATATGATGCCGACGGCTGTTTCGCAAGTAATTGAACAAACGATTCGTGTTTCTATTATTGTATTTTTATCAATATTCCTTATTGCTCATGGATTTGATTTATATACAGTTGGTGCGGGTGCCATGCTAGGTTCAATTGCAGGCGGGCTTATTGGGATTATCGTACTTTTACTTTATATGCGTCATGATTTCCATGCTATTTTCTTCAAAGGATGGAAGGGAATTAGAAATAAAAAAGGGATTGTTCGAATCCTTTTTTGGCAGGGATTAGCGATTTGTGTTAGTAATTTAGTCCTTATTTTTATACAAATGGCGGATTCTATTTCCTTGTATACTTTGCTTATTCGTGCGGGAGAGCAAGTTGAAAATGCAAAGGTACTAAAAGGTGTTTATGATAGAAGTATCCCACTTATGCAATTAGGTACTGTTGTGACAACTTCTTTCTCATTGTCACTTATTCCTATTATTACAGCGGCGAAAGAAAGAGGAGATCTTTCATTTATTCAAGAAAAGGTAAAGTTAGCAATGAAAATAACATTTGTTATTGGATCTGCAGCTGCTATTGGATTAACTTGTATTATTCAACCTACAAATATTATGTTGTTTGAAAATAGTGATGGATCAGATGTGTTATCGATTTTATCTTTATCTATTTTATTTAGTTCATTGTCAATTACAACTGCTTCCATTTTGCAAGGAGTAGGACAAACATTAAAACCAGCAATATTCGTTGTATTTGGAGGCTGTTTGAAGTTAGTTTTAAACTATATATTAATGCCGTATTTTGGTGTAAAGGGAGCTGCAATTGCAACTTTAGTTGCGCTTATTGTAATTGCCTTGCTAAATAGTGTGTTACTTATGCGAGCTGTATCGGAGCCGCTTATTGATAGGCGGAATATGTTAGGTGTAGCTATTAGTGGTATCGGTATGGGGTTTGTATTAATAATCTTTATGCGTATGTTGCGAATGTCCGGATTAGTAATTGATACAGGACATAGAGGAATTGCGACGCTTGAAGCGCTGTTAGGTGTAGCTATCGGTGGATTAGCATATATGTTTTTAATTTTAAAATTTCGTGTATTTACAAAAGAAGAATTAGGAACCGTTATGAAACAAGAGAAAAAAGAAGGTTCATTGAAGAAGAGTGGATAGAGGTGACTGGTTGTGAGTGGAATCATTACTATTTTAGGATTAGGTGCTGGTGAGTTAGATCAGTTAACAATGGGTGTATATCGAAAGATAAAAGAAGCAGACCATATGTTTGTTAGAACGAAGGAACACCCAGTTATAGAAGAATTGGAGAAAGAAGCTATAAAGTATACGGCCTTTGATAATGTATATGAGGCACATGATACATTTGAAATCGTATATGAAACAATTGCGAATACATTGTTAGAACAAGCTAAAGGCGCAGAAATTATTTATGCTGTTCCAGGTCATCCGCTTGTAGCAGAAAGAACAGTTCAGCTACTTTTGGAAAAAGGAGAAGCAGCAAATATTGAAGTGCGAATTGAAGGTGGACAAAGTTTCCTTGATCCGATGTTTGCAAGTCTAAAAATTGATCCGATTGAAGGGTTCCAATTAATTGATGCTACATCATTTGAAAGAGGACAATTAGAATTACGTCAACATTTAATCTTTTGCCAAGTGTATGATGCATTCGTTGCTTCAGATGTGAAGCTAACGTTAATGGAGATTTTGCCAGATGATTACGAAGTGTATATCGTAACAGCTGCAGGGACTTCATTCGAGCAAGTGAAAAAGGTATCGTTATACATGTTAGATCACGAAACAGAATTAAATAATTTAACGAGTGTGTATGTACCGCCGGTTAAGGAACGTGCGTCCTTATATCAGCAGTTTGATGTGCTTAGAGCAATTATTGCTGATCTTCGTGGACCGAATGGTTGCCCATGGGATAAAAAGCAAACTCATCAATCTTTAAAGAAATACTTAATTGAAGAAGCGTATGAAGTGCTAGAAGCAATTGATGAAGAGGATGATGATCATTTAGTAGAAGAACTAGGTGATATATTATTACAAGTTATGCTTCATGCCCAAATTGGAGAGGATGAAGGTTGGTTCTCTATAGATGATATTATTCGGACTTTAGCTGAGAAAATGGTTCGTCGTCATCCGCATGTGTTTGGGGATACGGATGTAAATAATGCTGATGAAGTGATTGCAAATTGGGAAGAAATTAAAAAACAAGAAAAGGGATTCGTGAAAGAATCTGTTTTAGCGGGTATTCCAAAAAGCTTGCCACAACTAATGCGTGCTTATGAAATTCAGAAGAAAGCTGGAAAGGTTGGATTTGATTGGGTTGATGTGCAGCCGATGATAGAGAAGGCCTTAGAAGAATGGCAAGAATTCCAACAAGAAGTTGTAAACATGGATGAGAAAAAGATGCTAGGTGAATTTGGTGATTTACTATTTGCATTTGTGAATATAGCTCGTCATTATAAATTAGATCCAGAAGAAGCGTTACGTTCAACTAATGAGAAATTTATGGATCGCTTTTTATACATGGAAGCAAAAGTAGCTGAAATGAATAAGGAAATGCAAGATTTATCATTAGAACAGTTAGATATTTTATGGGAAGAGGCAAAACAAACAGAGCGTTAATAGGGGGATTTGATATGCGTCTAGATAAATTTTTGAAAGTATCACGTTTAATTAAAAGAAGAACATTAGCAAAAGAAGTGTCTGACCAAGGAAGAATTTCGATTAATGGCCAAGTGGCAAAAGCGAGTTCAGATGTGAAGGTAGAGGATGAATTAACAATTCGTTTCGGGCAAAAAATAGTAACTGTGAAAGTAAATGAATTGAAAGAAACAACTAAAAAAGAAGATGCAGCAAACATGTATAGTCTCGTTCGTGAGGAAAAAGTGAAAGCGGAAGAAGGCTTGTTCTAAAATAGGTTAGCCCTTCATACATTACTATTAGCTAGTATAAAGCTATGGGGGGATTTTCGTGAATAATGGTTACTCACCTATGTCTTCTAATCAACAAAATGTTTCTGTAGAGCATGATATTATCATGCGTGGCAGGCGTGTAATCGACATTACTGGTGTAAAGCAAGTAGAGAGTTTTGATAGCGAAGAGTTTTTACTCGAGACTGTAATGGGTTTTTTAACAATTCGTGGTCAAAATTTGCAAATGAAGAATTTAGATGTAGAAAAGGGTGTTGTATCAATTAAAGGGAAAGTTCATGAAATGCTGTATATTGATGAGAACCAAGGGGAGAAAACTAAAGGCTTCTTTAGTAAGCTGTTTAAATGAGCCTAACAATTCAGTTGTATACAATGCTTTCGATGATTGGAATGGGTGCTTGGATTGGTGCTTCTTTAGATACATACCAACGGTTTTTAAAACGCCAAGAGCGTAAACGTTGGCTTGTATTTATACATGATATACTATTTTGGATTGTCCAAGCATTATTCGTTTTTTATGTATTACTGCGTGTAAATGAAGCCGAACTACGTATATATGTATTTTTGGCGTTACTATGTGGTTTTGCAGCATATCAAAGCTTATTGAAAGCACTATACATGAAGATGTTAAATTTTCTCATCTATATTTTTGTACAAACAACACAATTTTTTGTTCGAATTATACAGCTACTCATGATAAAACCTGTTATTATTATAGCACAGCTATTTATTGCATTTATATTATTCTTATTTCGTATACTGCTTTCAATTGGACATGTGTTATGGAAAATGGTGATTTGGATATTACTTTTCATATGGAAAGTTTTTTTCTCGCCTGTTCGGTTTATTGCTTCGCTCATATGGAAACTTCTCCCTAATCGTGTTAAACTTTTTATAATGAAGCATGTAGGGTTCCTGCAATATGTAGCAAAATTGAAGGGACATATCTTCCAATTATGGGTGCGTATAAAAAAGAAGTTAGGGGGACCTCGGAAATGAGGGAACTGAGACAAAGAACAATCGACAAACAGAGTCCAAATCCTGTTAAAGAACATATAATACAAACGGATGAGAACAGGAAGCGACTTTATCGCCGTTTAGCGGTTTTTCTTGTCTTTGCTTTTACAATTATTGCTAGTATTAGTGTGACGTTTTATCAACAAAACAGTTCCATTAAAGCAAAAGAAGCAAAAGTTAAGGACATGAAAAAAGAACTGGATTCATTAACGAAAAAAGAAAAGAATCTAAAAGATGAAGTTCAAAAGTTGAATGATGAAGAGTACGTTTTAAAGATTGCTAGAAGGGATTATTTCTTCTCCGGAAAAGGGGAGATAATTTTTCCTGTTTCTAAGTAGAGTATGTCTTATTGACACTGTATTTTAGGATTATATATAATAAAGTAAAATTTGACTTTTTAACCACTAAGGAGGAGCATTTTTTTTATGTCAATCGAGGTAGGCAGCAAGTTACAGGGTAAAGTAACAGGTATTACAAATTTTGGGGCTTTTGTGGAGCTGCCAGAAGGCTTAACAGGTCTTGTTCATATTAGTGAAGTTGCTGATAATTATGTGAAAGATATTAACGATCACTTAAAAGTAGGCGACCAAGTAGAAGTAAAAGTTATCAATGTTGAAAAAGATGGCAAAATTGGCCTATCTATTAAGAAAGCGAAAGAACGTGAAAAAACAGAAGGAGATCGTCCACGCGGTGAATACCAACGTGGTGGTGATCAACAACGTTCTGGACGTCCACAACGTAATAATCGTTCTTCCAACAGAGATAACCGCGGTGGCGGTAACGAACGAGCTCCAAAAGAAACATTTGAGCAAAAGATGGCACGCTTTTTAAAAGATAGTGAAGATCGTTTAACTTCTTTAAAGCGTAACACAGAATCTAAACGTGGTGGCCGTGGCGCACGTCGCGGATAATAAGTCCGTTTAATTCTTAACATATAGAGAGGTACCCAGAGTAATTACTCGGGTACTTTTTTATGTGAGAGAATATATTTTTAAAAAAATTTTTGAGATGTATTGACTTTAAAATATATCTGATGTAATATACTAATTGTCCGTTAAATACGACGACATGGCGGTGTAGCTCAGCTGGCTAGAGCGTACGGTTCATACCCGTGAGGTCGGGGGTTCGATCCCCTCCGCCGCTATATTTAATTTAACGGCCCGTTGGTCAAGTGGTTAAGACACCGCCCTTTCACGGCGGTAACACGGGTTCGAATCCCGTACGGGTCATCTAAAAAGATCATGCAAATTTGCATGGTCTTTTTTTGTTGAATATAAATTAAGACGTACAATACTTCTACAAAATCACCCTATATTTTCTGAACATTCTTTCAACTCACTTTAAATAAATCAAATACTATGTATATATGTAGATTTATTTCGAATAAAAAGTCGAACGATTATAAAAGTCAAAACTGTTGTTTTGACAAAAAAACCAATAATCATCTTTTATAATAACAGTAATTAAACTATGCAGGTGGTGTTAAAAATATGCCTAAAGCAGGAAGGAATACTATGAATACAAGTGCATTGGCGATGAATGAAAGTCAGCTTGGAACAATAAAGTGGACGAGTAAGTTGCGAATGAAGTTTGAAAAGGTTTTCTTTAGATGGGGATTCATTATTGCTGTTATTGGTTTTCTTTTGGGACGAGCATATATATTAACAAACATTTTACCGTTTGCATTGCCGTTTTTTGCTGCTGTTTATGTTATGAAGCGAGATAAAATGCCGCTCGCGTTCTTAGCCCTAATGGGGGGAGCACTTTCAGTTTCAATAGATAATTTATTTTTTACTTTTGCATCTATCTTTACCTTCTTTATTTATAATATCTTCTTTAGTCGGTTTACACGTAAAACTGTTGGACTTGTACCATTCCAAGTATTTATCTCCGCATTAACCGCACATTTAGTTGTTGTATATTTTGCACAGCAAACCGTCACCATGTATGATCTGCTCGTCAGTACGATCGAAGCGGGGCTTAGCTTCGTATTAACGATGATATTTTTACAAAGTGTTCCGCTTTTAGTGGAAAGGAAAGGGAAGCAACAAGCGTTAGAAACAGAAGAAATTGTTTGTTTAATTATATTACTAGCATCTGTTTTAACGGGCACAACAGATTGGTTTGTTTATGATGCTTCTATTCAACATATTTTCACTAGATATTTAGTATTAGTATTTGCCTTTATTGCAGGGGCAGCTACAGGGTCCACGGTAGGAGTTGTCACTGGGTTAATATTAAGTTTAGCAAATGTGGCGAGCTTGTCTCAACTTAGTCTCCTTGCCTTTTCAGGATTGCTTGGGGGATTGTTAAAAGAAGGGAAGCGTATAGGAGTTAGTTTAGGTTTATTAATTGGTACAAGCTTAATTACATTATATGTAGACAAGCAAACAAGTATTGTAACAACTTTAATTGAATCTGGTGTAGCGATTGTTTTCTTCTTATTAACACCGAAGCTTGTTATGGATCGTATTGCTAAATTTATGCCGGGTACACAGGAACATTCACAGGATCAACAACAATATTTAAGAAGAGTGCGCGATGTTACAGCAAACAAAATCAATCAATTTGCTAATGTATTTGCTGCTTTGTCTAATAGCTTTTCTGTATACGGGTATGTGGAGGAGGAAGATAAAGAAACAGAAGCTGATTTATTTTTAAGTACAATTACTGCAAAAACATGTCAAACATGCTTTAAGAAGGATCAATGTTGGGTAGTTAATTTTGATAAAACATACGATTATATGAAACAAATAATGAGTGAAACAGAAGAAGGAACGCTGCAGCATAATCGGAAGTTAGTTCGTGAATGGGACAAGCATTGTGTGAGAGGGAAGAAAGTAACGGATTTAGTAGCAGGTGAATTAGATCACTTCTATGAGGGGCAGAAATTAAGAAAACAAATGAAGGAAAATCGTAGAATTGTAGCGGAGCAATTACTGGGTGTATCAAAAGTGATGGAGGATTTCGCTAAGGAGATACAACGAGAAAGAGAGAACCATCAAGCGCAGGAGGAGCAAATTTTACAAGCGTTTCGTGATTTTGGTGTCGAAGTGGAGCATGTTGATATTTATTGTTTAGATAGAGGAAGTATTGATATTGAAATGTTGATTCCGGCTGCATCTAATGAACATGGGGAATGTGAGAAGTTGGTTGCTCCAATGCTTTCAGATATTTTAAAAGAGAATATCGTCGTTAAGCATGAAGAGAAATCCTCATATCCAAATGGGCACAGTTTAATATCATTTGGTTCAGCGAAGACGTATTCTCTTGATACAGGATTGGCCACAGCTGCAAAAGGTGGTGGGTTTATTTCAGGTGATTCCTACGCGATGATGGATTTGAGCGTTGGTAAATATGCACTTGCGATTAGTGATGGTATGGGAAATGGACAAAGGGCTCATATGGAGAGTAGGGAAACGGTAAAATTATTACAAAAGATACTTCAATCAGGTATTGATGAAGAAATAGCGATTAAGTCCATCAATTCGATTCTTTCTTTAAGGACGACAGAGGAGATGTATACAACGCTTGACTTGGCTATGGTAGATTTAAGAGATGCGAGTGCGAAGTTTTTAAAGATTGGATCGACGCCGAGTTTTGTTAAACGCGGAAATAATATTTTGAAAATTGAGGCAAGTAATTTACCGATGGGAATCATTGAAGATGTTGAAGTTGATGTGGTTGGTGAGCAATTAAAAACGGGTGATCTTCTTATCATGATGAGTGACGGCATCTTTGAGGGAGCGCAACATGTGGAGAATCACGAATTATGGATAAAACGTAAAATTAAAGAACTACAAACAGAGGACCCACAGGAAATCGCTGATATTATTATGGAAGAAGTAATTCGCTCTGGTGATGGTTATATAAATGATGATATGACTATTGTGGTGGCGAAAGTAAAGAAAAATATGCCGAAGTGGGCTACGATTCCAATAGTAGGAATGCAGGCGCAATAAAATAATCAAAAAACCTAGGTAGATGCCTAGGTTTTTTTGATTAAAAAGGTAATGTGATTACTTTGTTAAATATACAGGAGGGATGTAAGATAAAAATATGGATTTTGTACATCTTTTTTTTGCACAATGTTTGTAAAAGTTGTACCATTATATACAAGGTAACTAATGTTGTTGTTCTTGTTTAATGAAAGGTGATTGCGAAGTTGAAAGATGCATTTGTTGAAAAAGTAGATGACTTTGTAAAGCAGCATGATGTATTAAAGAAACATTCAACAATTGTTGTAGGGGTTTCTGGTGGTCCTGACTCTTTGGCTCTTTTATATTATTTGTTAGAAAAAAGGGCAGAAAAACAGCTAGAAATTGTAGTAGCACATGTAGACCATATGTTTAGAGGTAATGAATCTTATGAGGATTTACAGTTTGTACAGGGTCTTTGCAAAGAGCTAGGAGTTATTTGTGAAACGCTAAGGATTAATGTGTCGCAATATCAACAGCAATATGGAATGAATGCACAAGTTGCAGCTAGAGAATGCAGATATGCATTTTTGGAAAGAATAATGAAGAAATATGATGCGAGATATGTAGCTCTTGGTCACCATGGAGATGATCAAGTAGAGACGATTTTAATGCGCCTTGTACGAGGGAGTACTCCGAAAGGATACGCAGGAATTGCAGTGAAGCGATCTTTTCATAATGGATATTTAATTAGGCCGTTACTTGGGGTAACTAAGGAAGAAATTGTTGATTACTGTAATAAATTAAAAGTTATTCCGCGTATAGATCCGAGTAATAAAAAAGAAGTATATACAAGGAATCGATTACGTAAATATGTCCTTCCTTATTTGAAAGAAGAAAATCCACAAATGCATGAGAAATTTCAAAAATTTAGCGTGCAGATGCAAGAGGATGAGGCTTATTTGCAGGAATTAGCTTTTGAGAAAATGAATAAAGTAATTACAAAAAAAAGCGATAAACAAATTAGCTTATCAATTCCTGCCTTTGAATCCATGTCTATGCCTTTACAAAGAAGAGGGATTCAACTAATATTAAACTATCTTTATGAATATAAGATTCCATCTTCGCTTTCTTCTATACATATTGACAAGGTGATTGAATTTTTTAAGCGGGCACAACCTTCAGGTTCACTAGATTTTCCAGGTGGTTTGAAAATTGTTCGCACATACGAAGAATGTGGTTTTGGATTTAAACAAGAAATTGTTTCTCCTTTTTCGCAAGATTTATCAGTACCTGGGACAATTATATTGCCGAATGGGGATAAACTTGTAACAGAGGTGAGCGAAGATATACCGAGTAACATGAATGAAACAGTATTTGTTGCTAAGTATAATGATATATCGTATCCACTTCGTATTCGGTCTAGGGAAAATGGAGATCGCATGTCAATGCAAGGTATGGATGGTACAAAAAAGATAAAAGCTGTTTTTATCGAAGCAAAAGTACCAAAAGAAAAAAGAGAAGAATGGCCGATCGTTTGTGACGCAAGTGGAAATATTATTTGGGTACCCTTGTTGAAACGATCTGCGTTTGCTACTTCGAAAGAGCTAGCAAAGAAGGGTAAATACATGATTATTCACTACAAAAGCAAGGAGTCTTCCGGGAGGATAATGAAATGATGAATCAAGATATCGAAAAAGTATTAATTTCTGAAGAACAAATACAAGAAAAGGTGCACGAACTAGGTGCAGTAATTGCAGAGGATTACAAAAATACAGTACCTCTTGCGATTGGTGTACTAAAGGGTGCAATGCCATTTATGGCAGATTTATTAAAGAGAACAGATACATATCTTGAAATGGATTTTATGGCTGTATCTAGCTACGGTCACTCTACAGTTTCGACAGGCGAAGTAAAAATCTTAAAAGATCTTGATACTTCGGTAGAAGGTCGCGATATTTTAATCGTTGAAGATATTATTGATAGCGGTCTTACACTAAGCTATTTAGTGGATCTGTTTAAATATCGTAAAGCGAAATCTGTAAAAATTGTTACTTTATTAGATAAGCCAACAGGCCGTAAGGTTGATCTGAAAGCAGATTATGTTGGATTTACTGTTCCTCATGAATTTGTTGTAGGATATGGATTAGATTATAAAGAGCAGTACCGTAATCTTCCTTATGTAGGAGTATTAAAACCAAGTGTTTACTCAAATTAATTAAATATAGGCGTTACAATTGTATAGGAAATTTTTTTTATGTTACGATTTACTATAGTGTTTATGCCGTGAGAGGAGGTTAGGAATGAATCGTATCTTCCGTAATACCATCTTTTATTTACTGATATTCTTAGTAGTAATTGGAATCGTGAGCTATTTTAATGGTTCGACGCAAAAAACGACATCAGTTAGCTACGATAAATTCATTACTCAACTTGAAAAAGGTGAAGTGCGTAATGTGCAGCTTCAACCGAAAAATGGTGTGTTTGAGGTAAAGGGACAATTCAAGACTTCTAGCCAAGGAGAACAATTTGTTACTTATGCACCAAATACTGAGGAATTACAAAAGAAAATTAATGATAAAGCGCAAGGGGCTGAAGTTAAGTATCAACCAGCAGAAGAAACAAGTGCTTGGGTAACGTTCTTTACTTCTATCATTCCGTTTGTCATTATCTTCATTTTATTCTTCTTCTTATTAAACCAAGCTCAGGGCGGCGGTAGCCGTGTTATGAACTTCGGGAAAAGTAAGGCGAAGCTATACAATGATGAAAAGAAAAAAATTCGTTTCAGAGATGTTGCTGGAGCGGATGAAGAGAAACAAGAACTTGTTGAGGTAGTTGAATTCTTGAAAGACCCTCGTAAGTTCGCTGAAGTTGGTGCCCGTATTCCGAAGGGTGTTCTATTAGTGGGACCTCCAGGTACAGGTAAAACTTTACTAGCACGTGCTGTTGCAGGTGAAGCAGGCGTTCCGTTCTTCTCTATTAGTGGTTCTGACTTCGTAGAGATGTTCGTCGGTGTCGGTGCATCCCGTGTACGTGATTTATTTGAAAATGCAAAGAAAAATGCTCCTTGTATCATTTTCATTGATGAAATTGATGCAGTAGGACGTCAACGTGGCGCGGGTCTTGGCGGTGGTCATGATGAGCGTGAACAAACGTTGAACCAATTGCTTGTTGAAATGGATGGATTCGGTGCAAATGAAGGTATTATTATCATCGCTGCGACAAACCGTCCTGATATTCTTGATCCAGCGTTATTACGTCCAGGTCGTTTTGACCGTCAAATTACAGTAGATCGTCCAGATGTAAATGGTCGTGAAGCTGTACTTAAGGTACACGCTCGTAATAAACCGCTTGATGAGAATGTCAACTTAAGAGCAATTGCAACTCGTACACCAGGATTCTCTGGTGCCGATCTTGAAAACTTATTAAACGAAGCTGCTTTAGTAGCTGCGCGTCAAGATAAGAAGAAAATTGATATGAGTGACATCGATGAAGCGACGGATCGTGTTATTGCAGGTCCAGCTAAGAAAAGTCGCGTTATCTCTGAAAAAGAACGTAATATCGTTGCATTCCATGAGGCTGGCCATACTGTAATTGGTGTTGTCCTTGATGAAGCAGATATCGTTCATAAAGTAACAATTGTCCCTCGTGGTCAAGCTGGTGGATATGCGGTAATGCTTCCGAAGGAAGATCGTTACTTCATGACAAAACCAGAGTTACTTGATAAAATCACTGGTTTACTTGGTGGCCGAGTAGCTGAGGAGATTGTATTTGGTGAAGCAAGTACAGGTGCTCACAACGACTTCCAACGTGCGACTGGTATTGCAAGACGTATGGTTACAGAATTCGGGATGAGTGATAAGCTTGGACCGATGCAATTTGGTAGCTCACAAGGTGGTCAGGTATTCTTAGGAAGAGACTTCCATTCAGAACAAAACTACAGTGATGCAATCGCGCATGAAATTGATGTGGAAATGCAAATAATTATTAAAGACTGTTATGCTCGTGCGAAACAAATTCTTACTGAAAAACGAGATAAGCTTGATATTATCGCGAAAACGTTACTTGAAGTAGAAACATTAGATGCAGAGCAAATTAATCATTTATATGATTATGGCAGATTACCTGAGCGTCCAACATCTTCAGATGATGTGAAAGTAAACATCAATATGAAGAAAGACGATGAAGATACAGAAGATAAGTAAGAAAAAAGGAGTGACAATAGTCACTCCTTTTTTTTGTGGAATGAATTTAAGTGGCAAAAAAAATTGAAATAGAGAGTAATCTTTTTGTACAATGATGAGTATAGAAAAAATGATTATATAAGTATGTGTGATATGATGTTTTTATAAGTTTTATACATACTGCGCAAATATAGATTAAATAAGATAAGTGGTGAGAATATGATTTTTGTATTGGATGTAGGGAACACAAATGCGGTACTAGGTGTGTTTGAAGAGGGAGAACTTCGTCAGCATTGGCGCATGGAAACAGATCGTCATAAAACAGAAGATGAGTATGGGATGCTTGTAAAGCAGTTACTTGAGCATGAAGGTCTTTCTTTTGAAGATGTGAAAGGTATTATTGTGTCTTCAGTCGTACCGCCAATTATGTTCGCTTTAGAGCGTATGTGTGAAAAGTATTTTAAAATTAAACCGCTTGTAGTGGGGCCTGGGATAAAAACTGGCTTGAATATTAAATATGAAAATCCACGTGAAGTAGGCGCGGACCGAATTGTAAATGCAGTAGCAGGAATCCACTTATATGGAAGTCCGCTTATTATTGTTGATTTTGGTACGGCTACTACATATTGTTATATTAACGAAGAGAAGCATTATATGGGTGGCGTCATTACGCCAGGAATTATGATTTCGGCAGAGGCTTTATATAGCAGGGCAGCAAAGCTTCCTCGTATTGAAATTACAAAACCGGGTAGTGTTATCGGGAAGAATACAGTAAGTGCAATGCAATCAGGTATTCTTTATGGATACGTTGGACAAGTGGAAGGTATTGTTAAGCGTATGAAGGAAGAAGCTAAGCAAGAACCGAAAGTTATTGCAACAGGTGGATTAGCAAAATTAATTTCAGAAGAATCAAATGTAATTGATATTGTAGATCCGTTTTTAACGTTAAAAGGTTTGTATATGTTATATGAGCGTAATGCAAATTTACAACATGAGAAGGGTGAATAAATAAGTATGAAAGATTATTTAGTAAAAGCGTTAGCGTTTAATGGAGAGGTTCGTGCTTATAGTGTACGTACAACAAATACAGTAAGTGAGGCGCAAAAGCGTCATGATACATGGAGAACAGCTTCAGCGGCACTTGGTCGTTCTTTAACTGCGGGTACAATGATGGGTGCTATGTTAAAAGGCGAGCAGAAGTTAACGATTAAAGTAGAGGGTAACGGCCCGATTGGTCCTATTTTAGTCGATGCTCATGCAAATGGGGATGTACGTGGTTATGTAACGAATCCGCATGTTGATTTTGAAGGAACGGAACAAGGGAAATTACGTGTATATCAAGCGGTAGGTACAGAAGGGTTTGTAACGGTAATTAAAGATATCGGTATGCGTGAACCGTTTATTGGTCAATCTCCCATTGTTTCAGGAGAACTAGGGGAAGATTTCACATATTATTTCGCGGTTTCTGAGCAGACACCTTCTTCTGTAGGTGTTGGTGTTCTTGTAAATGGAGATGATAGCGTATTAGCGGCGGGTGGATTCATTCTTCAAATTATGCCAGGTGCGCAGGAAGAAACAATTTCATTTATTGAAGAGCGTCTTCAACAAATCCCGCCGGTATCACAATTAATCGAACAAGGTCTTTCTCCAGAAGAATTACTGTATGAAGTGCTTGGAGAAGATAAAGTGAAAGTGCTAGAAACAATGGATGTTCAATTTAATTGTACATGTTCACGTGAGCGTATTGAAAGTGTGCTAATTAGTTTAGGTAAAGCGGAGTTAGAACAAATTCGTGCAGAAGAAGAAGAGACGGAAGTTCACTGTCACTTCTGTAATGAACGACATAAATTCGCTAAAGAAGATATTACAAGTCTAATTGAGAAGCTGTAATAAAGAAGTTTAGGTGGAGAATCAGCCGCCCAAATAGATTGACAAACAGGGAATTTTCTGACAAAATCTAAATATAGATAAAACCAATAAAAATACTCGGTGTTAGGAGTGACAGGAATGCGAGTGGCACAATCAGTTTCAGAATTAATCGGGAAAACGCCGATCGTTAAGTTGAACCGCATCGTAGAATCAGACAGCGCAGATGTATACTTAAAATTAGAATTTATGAATCCGGGGAGCAGTGTTAAAGATCGTATCGCGTTAGCTATGATTGAAGATGCTGAAAATAAAGGATTATTAAAAGAGGGCGATACAATCATTGAGCCGACAAGTGGTAACACAGGTATTGGCTTAGCGATGGTAGCAGCTGCTAAAGGATATAAGGCAATTTTAGTAATGCCAGAAACAATGAGTATTGAGCGTCGTAATTTATTACGCGCTTACGGTGCTGAATTAGTATTGACTCCAGGACCTGAAGGAATGGGCGGAGCAATTCGAAAGGCAACTGAATTAGCAGAAGAACATGGGTACTTTATACCACAACAGTTCCAAAATCAAGCGAATCCAGAAATCCATCGTATAACAACAGGTCCAGAAATTGTTGAACAGATGGGGGATCAATTAGATGCGTTTATCGCAGGTATTGGTACAGGTGGAACAATTACAGGTGCCGGTGAAGTGCTGAAAGAGGCTTATAAAGATATCAAAATTTACGCGGTAGAACCTGCGGATTCACCAGTATTATCTGGTGGAAAGCCAGGACCACATAAGATCCAAGGAATTGGAGCGGGGTTTGTTCCGGAGACATTGGATGTAGAGGTATATGATGAAATTATTCAAGTGAAAACGGAGCAAGCGTTCGAATATGCGAGAAGAGTGGCTAAAGAAGAAGGTATTTTAGTTGGTATCTCTTCGGGAGCAGTCGTTTATGCAGCGACAGAAGTTGCGAAGAAATTAGGTAAAGGGAAAAAGGTACTTGTTATTATCCCAAGTAACGGTGAACGTTATTTAAGTACACCACTTTATCAATTTGAGTCATAATTGAATGTGATTTGAAAAGCATCCTTAAAAAAGGATGCTTTTTCTTTTTCGATTGGAAAAAGGAAAAGAGTGAATGACTAGAAAACTTCATGTAAAATAAGAAGTAGTATAATTAATTTATTTTCACTAGCCCTCAAGTATAATCATTCTCTATATAAATAATTTTATGTAGTTTGAGTTGATTGGCTTAAGAGGGTGGGATAACAGAAGACGGGGTGTTGATATGCAACGAAGAAAATCTTTAGCGCTTTCTATTCCATATCAGTTAGATTTCTTTAAGCAATATAAATTTCTTTCTCAGGATAAGCCGCAACATATTTTGTTAGAAAGTGGACGTGGTGGTCGTTATAACATTGTTGGGCTGGATCCAGTAGCGGTAATTCAGGGTAAGAATGAGACGTTACATATAAGTGAAAGTGGTAAGGAAACAATAGAGCGAGGGAATCCATTAGATTTAATGCAAGCGTATATGGAGAAATGGAAAACGGATTATAATCCGGAGTACCCACCTTTTCAAGGTGGGGCAATTGGATACTTTAGTTATGATTGTATCCGTTATATTGAAAAACTTTCTTCTCTTGCGGAGGATGATATTAATATACCTGACATATTCTTTTTGTTATTTGATGACGTGTTTGTGTATGATCAACAGGAGAAAGTATTATGGATTATTACGCATTATGTAGATGAGTGTGAAGAGGCAGAAGAACGATTAAATGAATGGAAGGGTCTTTGGATGAAAGAAGCCCCCGAAGTGACTATGCCGTTTGAATGTCCTGAAAAGAAAAATGAAGCAGTCGCTTTTACGGAAGAGGGCTTTATGAAGGCCGTTGAACGTATTCAAGAATATATTGGAGCGGGTGATGTGTTTCAAGTAAACTTGTCGACAAGACAAGAAAAAACATTACAAACACATCCATTAGAAATATATACAAGTCTTCGTGAAATTAATCCATCTCCATATATGGGTTACTTGGAGTTTGGAGATTTTCAAATTGTTAGTGCTTCGCCTGAATTGCTAATTAAAAAGCAAGGAAAAGAAGTGAGTACAAGACCGATTGCTGGTACGCGCTCTCGAGGAGCAAGTGAGCAAGAGGATGAAGAATTAGCGAAAGAATTAATTGAAAATGAAAAGGAAAGAGCAGAGCATGTAATGCTTGTGGATTTAGAACGAAATGACTTGGGCCGGGTTTGTAAATATGGCACTGTTGAAGTAGATGAATTTATGGTGATTGAAAAATACTCACACGTTATGCATATTGTTTCTAATGTGCGTGGTGAGGTGGAAGCAGATAAAGATGCTTTCGATTTGGTGAAGGCTGTATTTCCTGGTGGGACAATTACCGGTGCCCCGAAAATACGTACGATGGAAATTATTGAAGAATTAGAACCTGTTCGCCGAGGAATTTATACAGGGTCAATTGGTTGGATTGGTTATTCTGGAGATACGGAATTGAATATTGTAATCCGAACACTACTTGCTAAAGATGGACAAGCGCATGTGCAAGCTGGAGCGGGTATTGTAATTGATTCAAATCCAAAAAATGAATATAAAGAGTCGTTAAAAAAAGCAATCGCTTTATGGCGTGCAAAAGAAAGTAGCGAAGAAACGGTTAGGTGAGAGAAATGATATTAATGATTGATAATTATGATTCTTTTACATTTAATTTAGTGCAGTTTCTTGGAGAACTTGGACAAGAGCTTGTTGTTAGGCGTAATGATGAAGTGACTATTTCGGATATTGAGAATATGAAACCGGATTTTTTAATGATTTCGCCAGGTCCATGTAGTCCTAATGAGGCGGGAATCAGTATGGATGTTATTAAATATTTTGCAGGTAAGCTCCCGATTTTTGGGGTCTGTCTTGGACATCAATCAATTGCACAAGTATTTGGAGGGGATGTTGTCAGGGCAGAGCGTTTGATGCATGGAAAAACATCTTTAATGCATCATGATGGGCAGACGATTTTTTCTGATATCCCAAATCCATTTACCGCGACACGTTATCACTCTCTTATCGTTAAAAAAGAGACGTTACCGAATTGTTTAGAGATAACATCTTGGACTGAAGAAGGTGAAATTATGGCGCTTCGTCATAAAACGTTGCCGATTGAAGGGGTGCAATTCCATCCGGAATCTATTATGACTTCTCACGGGAAAGAATTGCTACAGAATTTCATTCGCAAATATAGCCCAAGTGTGACATCGTGTTAATTTACGTAAATGGCGCGTATGTAGAAGCGAGTGAAGCGAAAATTTCTCCTTATGACCACGGTTACCTATATGGACTTGGGGTTTTTGAGACATTTCGTATTTATAATGGTCATCTCTTTTTATTGGATGATCATTATGAACGCTTAATGGATGCGCTCGATATATTGCAAATCAAATGGACAATGACAAAAGATGAAGTGATGCTTATTTTAAAGAATCTACTTGTTAAGAATGGGTTAAAGCATGCATATGTGCGCTTAAATGTATCGGCGGGTATAGATGAAATAGGATTACAAACGGAAGTATATGAAGAACCGTCTGTTATTGTTTTTATAAAACCTTTAGCAGCTCCAGGGAATGTAGTGGAAAAAGAAGGAGTTATTTTAAAGCAAGTGAGAAATACACCAGAGGGTGCATTTCGCTTGAAGTCCCATCATTATTTAAATAATATTTTAGGGAAACGCGAAATTGGAAATGTTGTGAATAAGGAAGGTATTTTTCTTACCGAAACAGGTTATGTTGCAGAGGGTATTGTTTCGAATCTCTTTTTTGTTAAAGGAGATATTTTATATACTCCTTCATTAGAAACAGGGATTTTAAACGGAATCACTCGTGCGTTTATTATAAAGGCTGCTGAAGAGCTAGATATAGAAGTAAAGGAAGGTTTCTTTACAAAAGATGAATTGCTTTCAGCGGATGAAGTGTTCGTAACGAACTCTATTCAAGAGATTGTCCCCCTTTATCGTATAGAGGAGAAAGATTTCCCGGGTAAAGTGGGAGTGGTTACAAAAAGACTTATGGATCTTTATGGAGTGCAGAGAGAGAAATTGTGGAGCAGAAATGAATTGCGAAGAGGAGATGTGTAGTTTGAAGTGGGATTATGATTTGCGCTGCGGCGAATATACATTGAACTTAAATGAAAAGACATTAATTATGGGGATATTAAATGTAACGCCAGATTCATTTTCTGATGGTGGGAGTTACAACGAAGTAGATGCTGCGGTGCGACATGCGAAAGAAATGAAAAGTGAAGGTGTCCATATTATTGATATTGGCGGCGAATCTACCCGTCCGGGTTTCGCTAAAGTTTCAGTAGAAGAGGAAATAAAGCGAGTTGTTCCAATGATTCAGGCAGTGTCAAAAGAAGTAAAGCTACCTATTTCTATTGATACGTATAAAGCTGAGGTTGCGAAACAAGCGATTGAAGCTGGTGCTCATATTATTAATGATATTTGGGGAGCAAAGGCGGAACCGGGGATTGCTGAAGTTGCAGCCTATTATGATGTGCCCATTATCTTAATGCATAACCGAGATAATATGAATTACCGCAATTTAATGGCCGATATGATTGCTGATTTGTATGAAAGTATTAAAATTGCTAAAGATGCTGGTGTGCGAGATGAGAATATTATTTTAGACCCAGGTATCGGTTTTGCGAAAACACCTGAGCAAAATTTAGAAGCGATGCGCAATTTAGAA
The DNA here is from genome assembly GCF_056401715.1 of Bacillus sp. P4_E1. Taxonomy (NCBI): domain Bacteria; kingdom Bacillati; phylum Bacillota; class Bacilli; order Caryophanales; family Bacillaceae; genus Bacillus; species Bacillus sp. P4_E1. The sequence continues at coordinate 4,544 of NZ_JBFUIV010000027.1, read as the reverse complement.
CAGTTAAATGTACTGGGTTACCCAGTTCTCTTAGGTACTTCAAGAAAGTCCTTTATTGGCCATGTGTTAGATTTACCAGTGGAGGAACGTCTTGAAGGAACGGGAGCTACCGTTTGTCTTGGTATTGAAAAGGGCTGTGAGTTTATCCGTGTTCATGATGTGAAAGAAATGGCGCGTATGGCTAAGATGATGGACGCGATGATTGGTAAGGGGGTAAAGTAATTGGATAAAATTTATATCCATGATATGGAGTTTTACGGTTATCATGGTGTATTCCCAGAAGAGAATAAATTAGGTCAGAGATTTAAAGTAGATTTAACGGTGGAGTTGGATTTAAAACGCGCAGGAGAAAGTGACGACTTAAAGCATTCTGTCAATTACGGGGAACTTTTTGAGCTGTGTAGAAAAGTTGTTGAAGATAGAACGTATAAGCTTGTAGAGAGTATCGCTGAAAATATCGCTACAGATATATTGAAACAATATGAGAGTATTTCACGGTGTACAATTAAGGTAATTAAACCGGATCCGCCGATACCAGGACATTATCGTGCTGTAGCTGTAGAAATTACGAGAGAGCGTCCATGAATAATATAGCGTACATTGCATTAGGTTCCAATATTGGGGAGCGTTATACTTATTTAACTGAAGCAATTCAGTTTTTAAATAAAAACCAGCATATCCAAGTTGATGATGTTTCGTCTGTATATGAAACTGATCCGGTTGGCTATACTGACCAAAATTGCTTTTTAAATTTAGTTATAAAAATTTCTACCAATTTATCACCGCAAGAATTATTGAAAGTAACACAAAGGGTAGAGAATGACCTAGGAAGAAAAAGGGAAATTAGATGGGGCCCGAGGACCATCGACCTTGACATTTTACTATATAATCAAGAAAATATTGAAGCAGAGAATCTTATTGTTCCGCATCCGCGGATGTTCGAAAGAGCTTTTGTTATCGTTCCGTTGTTAGAAATCAATCAAGATATAAAACAAGACATTTCACGTTCACAAGTAGAAGAAATGAAAAGGCGAGAGGGAGTAACGGTATGGAAGCAGAAAAATGGGGAAGACGCATTCGTGCTTTTCGAAAGCTAAAAGGCTATACGCAAGAAGGTTTTGCGAAAGAATTAGGGGTATCTGTATCGGTTTTAGGTGAAGTTGAGAGGGGCAATAGATCACCTTCCCAAGATTTTGTAGTAGAAGTCGCTAAAACATTAAACGTTTCAATAGACGAATTGATGCCAAAGTGACCGTAAAGGAAGGAGTAAGTCGGGTGTTAAAGATTGCAAATATTGAGATGAAAAATCCAGTTGTACTAGCACCGATGGCGGGAGTGTGTAACTCTGCATTCCGTTTGACGGTAAAAGAATTTGGTGCAGGTTTAGTTTGTGCTGAAATGGTAAGCGATAAGGCAATATTACTTAATAACAAAAGAACATTAGATATGTTATATATCGATGAGAGAGAAAAGCCATTAAGTTTACAAATTTTTGGTGGAGAGAAAGAAACTCTTGTAGATGCTGCGAAATACGTAGATAAATATACGACAGCAGACATTATTGATATTAATATGGGGTGCCCAGTACCGAAAATCACTAAGTGTGATGCAGGAGCAAAGTGGCTTTTAGACCCAAATAAAATATATGAGATGGTAGCGGCGGTTGTAGATGCTGTTGAAAAGCCAGTTACAGTTAAAATGCGTATTGGTTGGGATGAAGAACATATTTTCGCAATAGAAAATGCTAGAGCTGTTGAGCGTGCTGGTGGACAAGCGATAGCGGTTCATGGGCGTACACGAGTGCAAATGTATGAAGGTAAAGCGGATTGGAATATTATTAAACAAGTAAAGCAGGCTGTAAATATTCCGGTTATCGGAAATGGTGATGTCGAAACACCACAAGATGCAAAGCGTATGCTTGATGAAATTGGTGTAGATGGTGTTATGATTGGTCGCGCTGCTCTTGGAGATCCGTGGATGATTTATCGTACGGTAAAGTATTTAGAGACAGGTGAGTTAATGCCGGAACCAACAGTGCGTGAGAAAATTGATGTATGTATGTTGCATCTAGATCGTCTTATCGATTTAAAGAACGAAAATGTTGCCGTAAGAGAGATGAGAAAGCATGCAGCTTGGTATTTAAAAGGTGTTCGTGGTAATGCGAGTGTGCGTAATGGTATCAATACTTGCGACACACGTGAGGACCTTGCGAATGTATTAGGTGCATTTGTAGAAGAAGTAGAAGCGAAACAACAAACAATTTATGTTGGTTAATAAGGGGGCATAGGAGATTGACATTCTTCTATACACTTCCTATAATTACGTGAAAGAAAGAAGAACTGCCAGTTAGTTGCTGGCAGTTTTTCTAGTTGAGTAGAAAATGCTATACTGTATATATTGTAAAAATTAATAGAGCTGGAGTGATATTAATATCATGGATAACATGAACCACGAAGAATTAAACGACCAATTGCTTGTTCGTCGTGAAAAGCTACATAATTTACGTGAGCAAGGAATCGATCCGTTCGGTAAACGATTTGAACGCACAAATTCAACAACTGACTTAGTAAGTCTATATGGAGAATTCTCTAAAGAAGAATTAGAAGAGAAAGAAATCACTGTTTCTATCGCTGGTCGTATTATGACAAAACGCGGTAAAGGAAAAGCGGGATTTGCGCATATTCAAGATTTACAGGGGCAAGTTCAAATTTATGTGCGTAAAGATACTGTTGGAGATGAAGAGTACGAGTTATTTACGACAGCAGATTTAGGTGACTTAGTAGGTATTGAAGGTAAAGTGTTCAAAACAAACGTTGGAGAACTTTCAGTAAAAGCAATAGGATTTACACTTTTAACGAAATCCCTTCGTCCATTACCGGATAAATACCATGGATTAAAAGATGTTGAACAACGCTATCGTCAACGTTACTTGGACTTAATTACAAGTATGGAAAGCCGTGAAACGTTCGTTACCCGTAGTAAAATTATTCGTGAAATGAGAAGATATTTAGATGACAACGGTTATCTTGAAGTGGAAACGCCTATGATGCACGCGATTGCAGGTGGAGCGTCTGCTCGTCCTTTCACTACACACCATAATGCGTTAGATATGGAATTATATATGCGTATCGCAATTGAACTTCATTTAAAACGTCTTATTGTGGGTGGATTAGAAAAGGTTTATGAGATCGGCCGTGTATTCCGTAATGAGGGTGTATCAACTCGTCATAACCCTGAGTTTACGATGATTGAATTATATGAAGCGTACGCTGATTATAATGATATTATGAAACTAACAGAAAATATGGTTGCTCATATCGCGAAAAAAGTATTGGGTACAACAACAATCCAATATGGTGATTATGAAATTAATCTAGAGCCAGAATGGACACGTCTTCATATGGTAGATGCAATTAAGCAACACTCTGGAGCAGATTTCTGGAATCCAATGAGTGTAGAAGAAGCGCGTGAACTTGCAAAAGAACATAATGTGGAAATTAAGAATACAATGGAAGTTGGTCATATTATTAATGAGTTCTTCGAACAAAAAGTAGAAGATAAATTAATCCAACCAACATTTATTTACGGTCATCCGGTAGAAATTTCGCCACTTGCGAAAAAGAATGACGAAGATCCACGATTCACAGATCGTTTCGAGTTATTTATCGTTGCGCGTGAACATGCAAATGCATTCACTGAGTTAAATGATCCAATCGATCAAAAAGAACGTTTTGAAGCTCAACTAAAAGAGCGCGAGCAAGGTAATGACGAAGCTCACATGATGGATGATGATTATATCGAAGCTCTTGAGTACGGTATGCCTCCTACGGGTGGGTTAGGAATCGGTATTGATCGTCTTGTTATGTTATTAACAAACGCACCATCCATTCGTGACGTACTATTATTCCCAGCTATGCGCCATAAACAAGACTAAGCTTTGGAGATTTCTCCAAAGCTTTTTTTATTTCTTTATTTGAGGGGAGAGAAACCTTCTATTAAAAGGAAAGCGAGATTATTGCTCGTTAAGTGGATGCCAGATTAAAAAACTATACTTATATAGAAGAAAGTTGCTGTTTTTATGCTTTTTTACTAAGTTAAAAATTTTATTAGAAAAACTATTGCATTTCGTTTTTCTACATGATATATTAATAACCGTCGCTGATGCGGAAACGCAGAAAACGACAAAAAAGAAATTGAAAAACTTAGTTGACATCGAAAAATGAAGATGTTAACATAAGGAAGTCGCAAATGAGCGACTAAGTAGTTCTTTGAAAACTGAACGAAACAAACAACGTAAACGTCAATTTTTATTTTTAGATGCTAGACAAACTAACTTTATTGGAGAGTTTGATCCTGGCTCAGGATGAACGCTGGCGGCGTGCCTAATACATGCAAGTCGAGCGAATGGATTAAGAGCTTGCTCTTATGAAGTTAGCGGCGGACGGGTGAGTAACACGTGGGTAACCTACCCATAAGACTGGGATAACTCCGGGAAACCGGGGCTAATACCGGATAATATTTTGAACTGCATAGTTCGAAATTGA
>NZ_JBFUIV010000026.1:0-58725 GCF_056401715.1 Bacillus sp. P4_E1 | reverse complement strand
TGATCAGGTTGATAGGTTCGAGGTGGAAGCATGGTGACATGTGGAGCTGACGAATACTAATAGATCGAGGACTTAACCATATAATATGAAGCAATGTTATCTAGTTTTGAAGGAATATACCTTCATCAGTTTGGTGATGATGGCAGAGAGGTCACACCCGTTCCCATACCGAACACGGAAGTTAAGCTCTCTAGCGCCGATGGTAGTTGGGACCTTGTCCCTGTGAGAGTAGGACGTCGCCAAGCAAAATAAAAACACAAGTCTTTTGACTTGTGTTTTTTCGTGTTTCTTTTTACAATTCATAGTAATTTAAAAAATCTTTACTTAAAGAATCGTCCTTTTGATTAAAGACAGGGAAATGTGGCTAGGATAGTGAATAAGCAAAAGAGTTGCAAATTTTTTTAATACGTATATAATTAAAGTCAAAGATAGTCAAAGTCAATAAAGGTGGCGGATAAATGAGAAATATATCTGATATCATTGAGAAATATCTAAAGCAAGTTATTGACTTAAGCAATAATAATGCGATTGAAATCAAGAGGAATGAGGTCGCTGATCGATTCGATTGTGTGCCGTCTCAAATCAACTATGTAATCAATACCCGTTTTACGTTAGAAAGAGGATTCGTAGTAGAAAGTAAACGAGGTGGAGGAGGTTACATTCGCATTATAAAAGTCAAACTGCATGATGATATAGACATTATTGATCAAATGCTTCATATGATTGATCATAGCGTTGCACAAGGAAATGCAGAAAGCATGATTATACGTTTAATAGAAGAGGGTATTATAACAAATCGTGAAGCTAAACTTATGTTAAGCGTACTAGATCGTTCTGTATTATTAATGGATGTTCCTTCTCGAGATGAACTTAGGGCTCGAATATTATGCGCAATGTTAAGAACACTGAAATATAAATAAATATAACTTTTGTTAAGAATGATAGCTAAGATAATGCAGTTTAATATTGTAGGGATTTTGAAAGATGACATGTGCTTTTACTAAATGGATTAAGGAAAGAGAACAATCTAGTAATGTATGAAAAGTATCATGAGATAGATCGTTCCTGTTGTAAAGGTGGGGGATAGCGATGACTTGTCAAAACTGTAATATAAGACCAGCAACTTTACATTATACAAAAGTAATCAACGGAAAAAAGGCGGAAGTTCATCTTTGCGAGCAATGTGCAGAACAAAGTGGCTATACGTCTTTCTTTCAATCACCGCAGTCTAATTTTTCATTCCATGACCTATTAGCCGGATTATTGCATAGTGAACCGGCAATGTTTGAAGAAGGGCAAGATGCATTTTCAAATACAAATATATCAAGATGTCCGAATTGTAAGATGACATATGAACAATTTACAAAAGTGGGACGCTTTGGATGTGCTTCTTGTTACGATACATTTAAGGGGCACTTAAAACCATTGTTAAAACGTCTTCACGGTGGGCATACGGATCATTGTGGAAAAATTCCTGAACGTATAGAAGGAAATATCTACTTAAAGAAAGAATTAGATGAACTAAAACTCAATCTGAAACAATATGTACAGAAAGAGGAATTTGAGAAAGCGGCTGAAGTACGAGATAAAATTCGAGGTCTTGTAAATCAGCTTAGTGAGCATAGAGAGGGGGAATAGTTCTATGTCACTGGACAGAATCATGAATGAAGCGATTAGTCCATGGATGAAGGGAGATGGCCCTGATTCTGATATTGTTTTAAGTAGTCGAATTCGTTTGGCTCGTAATTTTAAAAAATATCAATTCTCTACTATGCAAAACGAGGAAGAAGCTAAGCAGATTCATGAGTTATTTAAGAAGAAGTTTATAAAAAAACCTGTAGAACCTTTTGGGGAGTTTGAACTATTAAAAATGAATGAATTAAATCCTCTTCAAAGGAGAGTTTTAGTTGAGAAGCATTTAATTAGTCCAAATCTTGCAGGAACAGAATACGGAGCATGCCTACTATCAGAAAGTGAACATATAAGTATCATGCTTAATGAAGAGGATCATGTTAGGATTCAGTGCCTATTTTCAGGTTTACAGTTATCAGAGGCGCTTCAAAGTGCCAATCAAATAGATAATTGGATCGAGGAGCAGGTTGAATATGCTTTTGATGAATCGCTTGGATATATTACGAGTTGCCCCACTAACGTCGGTACAGGATTAAGGGCTTCGGTAATGATTCATTTGCCGGGACTGGTTTTAACGAAAAGAATTAACCGTATTATACAAGTAATTCAAAAATTAGGGTTAGTAGTAAGAGGAATATACGGTGAAGGTAGCGAAGCGTTAGGTAATATATTTCAAGTGTCAAATCAAATGACACTAGGGAAATCAGAAGAAGATATTATTGCAGATTTAAAGAGTGTCATTCAACAAATCATCCATCAAGAAAAAACGGCTAGAGAATTAATTGTACAAAATTCAAGCATTGAGCTTGAAGATAAAGTATATCGTTCTTACGGAATACTAGCTAACAGTCGTTTAATTCAATCTGCAGAAGCAGCCACTTGCTTATCAGATGTACGGCTTGGTATTGACTTAGGATATATACAAGGTATATCGAGAAATATTTTAACTGAGTTAATGGTTCTTACTCAGCCAGGCATTTTGCAACAATATGCAGGAGGACCTTTAGGACCAGAAGAAAGAGATTATCGAAGAGCAACCTTAATCCGTGAGCGATTACGAATTGAACAAAATTAAGCGCAAGTAGGAGGCGATTTCTATGATGTTTGGAAGATTTACAGAACGAGCACAGAAAGTATTAGCTTTATCTCAAGAGGAAGCAATTCGCATTGGGCATAATAATATTGGAACAGAACATATTTTACTTGGGCTTGTACGCGAAGGTGAAGGAATTGCAGCAAAAGCGTTAATTGCTCTTGGATTAAGTCCAGAGAAAGTTCAAAAAGAGGTAGAAGCATTAATTGGACGTGGAACAGAAGCTTCTCAAACAGTACATTACACACCTCGTGCTAAAAAAGTTATTGAGTTGTCTATGGACGAAGCTCGTAAGCTAGGCCATTCCTACGTTGGAACAGAACATATTTTACTTGGTTTAATCCGTGAAGGTGAAGGTGTAGCAGCACGCGTTTTAAATAATTTAGGTGTAAGCCTAAATAAAGCAAGACAACAAGTGTTACAACTCCTTGGAAGTAATGAAGCTAGTTCAGGTCACCAGGGTGGTTCATCAACAAATGCGAATACACCTACACTTGACAGTCTAGCACGTGATTTAACAGTTGTTGCACGTGAAAATCGTTTAGATCCTGTTATTGGACGTAGTAAAGAAATTCAACGTGTAATTGAAGTGTTAAGCCGTAGAACAAAAAACAATCCAGTATTAATTGGAGAACCTGGTGTAGGTAAGACAGCAATTGCGGAAGGATTAGCACAGCAAATTGTAAATAATGAAGTTCCTGAAACTTTAAGAGATAAGCGTGTTATGACATTAGATATGGGTACAGTTGTTGCTGGAACAAAATATCGTGGTGAATTTGAGGATCGTTTAAAGAAAGTGATGGATGAGATTCGCCAAGCTGGTAACATCATTCTATTTATTGATGAGCTTCATACGTTAATTGGTGCAGGCGGGGCGGAAGGTGCAATTGATGCATCGAATATTTTAAAACCATCTTTAGCACGTGGTGAATTACAATGTATTGGTGCAACAACTTTAGACGAATATCGTAAATATATTGAAAAGGATGCGGCATTAGAAAGACGTTTCCAACCAATTCATGTTGATGAACCAAACTTAGAAGAATCAGTTCAAATTTTAAAAGGTTTACGTGACCGTTATGAGGCGCATCACCGCGTATCTATTACAGATGATGCAATCGATGCGGCTGTAAAACTTTCAGATCGTTACATTACAGACCGTTTTTTACCTGATAAAGCAATCGATTTAATTGATGAGGCTGCATCAAAAGTGCGCTTACGTTCTTATACAACACCGCCAAACTTAAAAGAGCTTGAAGTGAAGCTTGAGGAAATTAGAAAAGAAAAAGATGCAGCTGTACAAAGCCAAGAATTTGAAAAAGCTGCTTCCTTACGTGATATGGAACAACGTTTACGTGAAAAGTTAGAAGATACAAAGCGTCAGTGGAAAGAGAAACAAGGACAAGAAAACTCAGAAGTAACAGTAGAAGATATTGCAAATGTCGTTTCCACATGGACACGTATTCCAGTTTCTAAACTTGCACAAACAGAGACAGATAAATTATTAAACTTGGAATCAATTTTACATGATCGTTTAATTGGGCAGGATGAAGCAGTTGTAGCTGTGGCAAAAGCTGTTCGTCGTGCGAGAGCGGGATTAAAAGATCCGAAACGTCCAATTGGCTCATTTATTTTCCTAGGACCTACTGGTGTAGGTAAAACAGAACTAGCAAGGGCATTAGCAGAATCTATGTTCGGTGATGAGGATGCAATGATCCGCATCGATATGTCTGAGTACATGGAAAAGCATTCTACTTCTCGTTTAGTTGGATCTCCTCCAGGATATGTTGGATATGAAGAAGGTGGACAATTAACAGAGAAAGTTCGTCGTAAGCCATATTCAGTTGTCTTATTAGATGAAGTAGAGAAAGCTCATCCTGATGTGTTTAATATTTTACTACAAGTATTAGAAGATGGCCGTTTAACAGATTCTAAAGGACGTACAGTTGATTTCCGTAATACAATTGTTATTATGACGTCTAATGTTGGTGCAGACGCATTAAAACGTAATAAACATCTTGGATTTAACGTACAAGATGAGAGCCGCGATTATTCAGATATGAAAGGTAAAGTAATGGATGAATTGAAAAAAGCATTTCGTCCAGAATTCTTAAACCGTATTGATGAAATTATCGTGTTCCATATGCTTGAGAAAAAACATATTCAAGAAATTGTAACTCTTATGGTGAATCAGTTAGTGAAACGCTTAAAAGAACAAGAGATTGAATTGCACTTAACAGAAGGAGCAATTTCAGCAATTGCTGATAAAGGATTTGATCGAGAGTATGGTGCTCGTCCACTTCGTAGAGCAATTCAAAAACATGTAGAAGATAGACTATCAGAAGAACTGTTAAAAGGTGCTATTGAGAAAGGACAAAAAGTTATCTTTGATATAGAAGGAGAATCATTTGTCATTCATAGTGCGGAAAAGGTAAAATAAGTATAGACAAACAAAGAGGGCTACGCGATAGCCCTCTTTCTTGTACGAGAAGGATAAACGTTTGTAGATGAAAGTGAAGTGAACTATAAAAGATATGGCTAAAAAGAAAACAAAATTTACATGTCAAGAATGTGGTTATCAGTCGCCAAAATATATGGGGAAATGTCCTGGATGTGGTCAATGGAATACGCTTGTTGAAGAGATGGAACCAGTTGTATCATCAAGACGCCTTAATTATGCCAATGCAATTCAATCAGAAGTAACAAAACCAAGACGCTTAACAGAGGTAGAAACAAAGTCTGAGGCGCGTATTGAAACGAAATTTCAAGAGTTTAACCGTGTACTTGGTGGCGGGATTGTAGATGGATCTTTAGTACTTATTGGTGGAGACCCTGGGATTGGGAAATCAACATTGTTATTACAAATTTCATCGCAATTAGCAGATTCTTCATATGATGTACTATACATATCAGGTGAGGAGTCAGCAAAGCAGATCAAACTTCGTGCAGATCGTTTGCATGTAAAGGGTAGTAATCTATTTGTTGTAGCAGAGACTGATTTACAGAGAATTGCAGCGCACATTGAAGAGATGAATCCAGCTTTTGTTGTTATTGACTCCATTCAGACGATACATTTACCTGAAGTGACGTCAGCCCCAGGGAGTGTAACGCAAGTACGTGAATGTACAGCGGAATTAATGAAACTTGCAAAGACGAAAGGGATTCCTATTTTTATCGTCGGACATGTGACAAAAGAAGGGGCAATTGCAGGACCACGTATGCTAGAACATATGGTTGATGCAGTTCTTTACTTTGAAGGAGATCGTCACCATACATATCGTATTTTGCGAGCTGTGAAGAACCGTTTTGGTTCCACAAATGAAATGGGTATCTTTGAAATGAAGGAACTAGGTCTTGCAGAAGTACTAAATCCTTCTGAAATTTTCCTTGAGGAACGTCCAGTTGGAGTTGCAGGATCCACAGTGGTTGCTTCAATGGAAGGAACAAGACCGGTTTTAGTAGAAATACAAGCATTAATCTCCCCTACTAGTTTTGGAAATCCTCGAAGAATGGCGACGGGAATTGATCATAACCGCGTTTCGCTTATTATGGCAGTGCTAGAAAAAAGAACAGGTTTATTGTTGCAAAATCAAGACGCATATTTAAAAGTTGCGGGTGGCTTGAAATTAGATGAACCAGCAATCGATCTAGCTGTCGCCTTAAGTATTGCTTCAAGTTTCAGAGATAAAGCTACTGCACCAGCCGATGCGGTAATAGGAGAAGTAGGCCTAACTGGAGAAATAAGAAGAGTATCAAGAATTGAACAACGTGTACAAGAAGCAGCGAAATTAGGATTTCAACGTGCTATTATTCCTAGAAAAAATTTGGGAGGATGGACAATTCCAGATGGGATTGAGGTAGTAGGTGTTTCTAATTTAGGAGAAGCGCTTCGTTTGACATTAGGAGGCTAGGCTATGGAGGAAAACAAGCAACGTGTCAAAAGTATGATTAATATTCTACAGCTTGTTGCCCCAGGAACACCACTACGCGAAGGGATAGATAACGTACTTCGTGCGCAAACTGGAGGGCTAATTGTTCTTGGGTATAATGAGCAGATTAAAAGTATTGTTGATGGAGGATTTCACATTAATTGTGCATTCTCACCGGCTAGTTTATATGAATTAGCAAAAATGGATGGGGCACTTATTTTAAATGAAACTGGGAGCAAAATTTTAATTGCAAATGCACAATTAGTTCCAGATCCATCCATTGATTCTATTGAAACAGGTATGCGTCACCGAACGGCAGAGCGTGTAGCAAAGCAGACGGCTAGCCTTGTTGTGGCTATTTCACAAAGACGTAACGTAATTACACTATATCAAGGGAACTTACGTTATACACTAAAAGATATAGGTGTAATTTTAACAAAGGCAAACCAAGCTATTCAAACGTTAGAAAAATATAAAGCTGTATGGAATGATGGGATTACGAATTTGGGCATTCTAGAATTTGAAGAGGTCGTTACAATGTCCGAGGTAGTTCACGTTTTACATAGTGTTGAAATGGTACTGCGTATTAAAAATGAAATAGTGAGCTACATTCATGAGTTAGGAACGGAAGGAAGGTTAATTCGTTTACAACTTACAGAATTACTAGCTGACTTAGAAGCAGAGGCAGCGTTATTAATTAAGGATTATTATCAAGAAAAAACGCAGGATCACCATCAAATTTTGAAAAAGTTACAAGATCTTGCAAATACACAGCTTTTAGAGGATAGCGATTTAGTTAAATTGCTCGGCTATCCAGGGCAAATGAGCTTAGAAGAAAGCGTGACACCGAGGGGATACCGAATCGCAAGCAAAATTTCTCGTGTTCCACCACTTATCATTGAAAATTTAATTAATCGATTTAAAACATTGCAAGGTGTTTGTCGTGCAACTATTAATGAATTGGATGATGTGGAAGGAATTGGGGAAGTTAGGGCGAAGAAAATACGAGAGGGCCTAAAAAGAATTCAAGAGCATCTCTATATGAGTAGACACAATTAAGAATATTACATTGATTCCATAATATAACGACACTAGAACATTTTTGTTATATGATATGGTATATTGGTAAATAAAACTATTTACAAAAAAACACGTCCGCTTTTGCATTCGGCGTTTTGATTAGCAAAACAATGGTTAATAATGAGTAGGAGGTGGTTGGATGTTAAAAAGGATCGTACAGCTCTTCTTTTTAGTGATCGGGGGAGCGTTAGGGATTTTTCTAATCCCAAAAGTTATTAATGTATTGGACGTTGGTGCTGTTCCTTTGCTTGAGGGATCGTACGTTCGTGCAATTATTGGTGCAATTATTTTATTTTTAACAACATTTTGGCTTGTGGATTATATTGTTCAACTTATTAAACATATCGAAGAAGCCCTTGTAAAGGCACCGGTAGCGGATGTTTTATTTGGTACATTAGGGTTGATCTCTGGTCTTATTGTTGCATATTTAATTTTGATACCAATTCGTGAATTCACGATTCCAGTCATTAGTACAGTATTACAAGTGTTCTTTACTCTTTTACTTGGTTATTTAGGATTCCAAGTAGGATTTAAAAAGAGAAATGAATTGCTAGGATTATTTACATTACCCCAGCGTGGAGGTAAGAAGAAAAACAATAGCGAGAACGAAGAGGTAGAGGTAGAAAAATCTACAACTCATTGGAAAATTCTCGATACAAGCGTAATTATTGATGGACGTATTGCGGATATTTGCCAAACGAAGTTTTTAGAAGGAACAATTGTGATTCCACAATTCGTATTAGAAGAGCTTCAGCATATTGCCGATTCTTCTGATGCTTTAAAGCGTAATCGTGGTCGCAGAGGATTAGACATTTTAAATCGTATTCAAAAAGAGCTACCAATTCCGGTGGAAATTTATGAAGGCGATTTTGAGGATATCCAAGAGGTGGATAGCAAGCTTGTAAAGTTAGCTAAAATCACTGGTGGAACTGTTGTAACAAATGATTTCAACTTAAACAAAGTTTCTGAATTACAAGGAGTAACAGTATTAAACATTAACGATTTAGCAAATGCAATTAAACCAGTCGTACTCCCTGGCGAAGAATTAAGTGTTTATGTTGTGAAAGATGGTAAAGAACAAAATCAAGGTGTGGCATATTTAGATGATGGCACGATGATTGTAGTAGAAGACGGTAGAGAATATGTCGGTTCGCAACTTAATGTACTAGTTACAAGTGTGTTGCAAACATCGGCTGGTCGTATGATTTTCGCAAAACGTAAATTATTAGAAAAAGCATTATAAGTAGAGGATTATTAATATGTATACGTTAATTATTCCAGCAGCGGGTCAAGGGAAACGGATGGGTGCTGGCAAAAACAAGTTGTTCTTACTTATAAATGGAGTACCTATCATTGTGCATACATTACGTGCTTTTGAAAAAGATAAAGCATGTAAACGTATTATCATGGCAATTAACGAAGAGGAACGCCCTTATTTTGAGGAGTTAATGCAGAAGTACCCGGTTGAAAAGCAGGTGCAATTTATTCAAGGCGGGGCCGAAAGACAAGATAGTGTGTATAATGCGCTTCAGTATGTGAGTGGTGTTGAATATGTTCTCGTACACGATGGTGCGCGCCCGTTCGTAACGAATAAGATGATGCAAGATGTATTAACTGCAGCAGAGAAATATGGTGCTTCCATTTGTGCGGTGCCAGTGAAGGATACCATTAAGAAAGTAGAACAGGGTGTTGTTGTTGAAACGGTAGAACGTTCTCAGCTTAAAGCGGTTCAAACACCGCAAGGATTTTCTGTTCCTCTTTTATTAGAAGCTCATAGAAGTGCAAAGCAAAGTTGTTTTCTTGGTACAGATGACGCAAGTCTCGTAGAACGTGTAGGGAAGAAAGTAGGCGTAGTAGAGGGGAGTTACTATAATATTAAAGTGACGACTCCAGAGGATTTACTAATTGCTGAAAGTTTCCTTCATGTTCAGAAGAAATAGAAGTGATGGTATTATAGTAAAGAAAAGCTCGGCAGTTGCCGGGCTTTTCTTTATAGAGATAGCAATATAATATAGAATTCATAAAGTAGTTTAGATTGAGGAGGATGTAAAGAATGTTTCGAATTGGACAAGGTTTTGATGTACATGAATTTGCGGAAGGTAGACCATTAATTATCGGTGGAATTACAATTCCTCATGAAAAAGGATTAATCGGTCACTCGGATGCAGATGTATTGTTACATACGATTGCTGACGCATGTCTAGGAGCAATTGCAGCAGGAGATATTGGAAAACATTTTCCCGATACAGATCCTGCCTTCAAAGATGCGGATTCAGCTGTATTGTTACAAAAGGTTTGGGAATTTGTGCGTGAACAAGGTTATGAGCTAGGGAACCTAGATTGTACAATTATTGCCCAAAAGCCAAAAATGGCACCGCATATTGAAAGCATGCGTAAACGCATTAGTGAACTATTAGAAACGTCTATTGATAATATTAATGTAAAGGCAACAACAACAGAAAAATTAGGATTTACAGGTAGAGAAGAAGGGATTGCTTCTCAAGCGGTTGTTTTATTACAGAAAAAATAGTGGTTTTTAATTCGTAAGATGGATAATCACGTTTTTTTGGTGTACAATTATAGAATGTGTTGACATTAAGATTGGAAGGTGTACCAACTATGGAAAAGCAAGTGAGAGTGCGCTATGCGCCAAGTCCAACAGGACACTTACATATCGGAAATGCGCGTACGGCATTATTTAATTATTTATTTGCTCGTCATCAAGATGGTAAGTTTATTATTCGTATTGAAGATACTGATGTGAAACGTAATGTTGCTGGTGGAGAAGAAAGCCAATTAAAATACTTGAAATGGCTCGGTATGGACTGGGATGAAGGTGTTGATGTTGGTGGTGAATTTGGACCATATCGTCAAACAGAGCGTTTAGATATTTATAAAAAATTATATAAAGATTTATTAGAGCGTGATTTAGCTTACAAATGTTATATGACAGAAGAAGAGCTAGAAGCAGAGCGTGAAGGTCAAATCGCTCGTGGTGAAACACCGCGTTATGCAGGAAACCACCGTGATTTAACTGAGGAGCAAATTAAAGGATTTGAGGCTGAAGGCCGTATTCCAAGTATTCGCTTCCGTGTGCCGGCTGATAGCGACTACACGTTTAAAGATCTCGTAAAAGATGAAGTTGCATTCCATTCAAATGATTTTGGTGATTTCGTTATCGTGAAAAAAGATGGAATTCCAACTTATAACTTTGCGGTAGCGGTAGATGATCACTTAATGGAGATTACACACGTACTTCGTGGTGATGATCATATTTCAAACACGCCAAAACAAATGATGATTTACGAAGCTTTCGGTTGGGATATCCCGAAGTTCGGTCATATGACTTTAATTGTAAACGAAAGCCGTAAAAAGCTAAGTAAGCGTGACGAATCTATTATTCAATTTATTGAGCAATATAAAGAGCTTGGATATCTTCCAGAAGCAATCTTTAACTTTATTGCATTACTAGGTTGGTCACCAGTAGGTGAAGAAGAAGTCTTCTCTCAAGATGAGTTTATCAAAATGTTTGATGCAGCTCGTTTATCAAAATCACCTGCATTATTTGATTCCCAAAAACTAAAATGGATGAACAACCAATATATGAAAAAACAAGATTTAGATACGGTTGTTGAACTAAGCTTACCGCATTTAGTGAAAGCGGGTCGCGTAGGTGAAAACTTAAGCGAACAAGAACAAGCGTGGGTTCGTGATGTAATTGCTTTATATCATGACCAAATGAGCTTTGGAGCTGAAATTGTAGAGCTTTCTGAAATGTTCTTTAAAGATCATGTTGATCATGAAGAAGAGGGACAAGAAGTATTGAAAGGTGAACAAGTACCTGAAGTACTTCGTGCATTTGCCGATCAATTAGAAGCTTTAGAAGCAATGGAGCCAGCGGCAGTTAAGGCGGCTATTAAAGCAGTTCAAAAAGAAACAGGACATAAAGGTAAAAACCTATTTATGCCAATCCGTGTTGCTACTACTGGACAAACACATGGTCCAGAGCTTCCTAACGCTATTGCTCTTCTTGGAAAAGAAAAAGTTTTAAATCGTATTCAAAAAGTAATTGGTTAACATTTTCTAGGTTTAGCAATATAATAAGTATATCTAAAATCTAATAATGAAAAGCGACGAGAAGGAGAAGTAGAAAATCAGGCTTTTTACAGAGAGAACCACCCTTAGGCTGGAAGTGGTTTATAAGCGGATTTTTGAAATGCCCCTTCGAGTCTTCTGTTGAACAGCGAAGTATTTCGCGGAACGTCTTAGGGCGCAAAGTAAACAGAAGCGGTGTAAACCGTTATCATGGATGAGTTTGAGGCTTCTTTAGCCTAAACAGAGTGGAACCGCGCTTAAAAGGCGTCTCTGTCTATATGACAGAGGCGTCTTTTTTTTATACCATGTAAATGGTGTGAGTATAAGTTTTATCCCCTTGTATAAAGATTTAGGGGGAAGTGGGGAGTTAGTTCACTCGAAAAAAGCAGCCCATAAAGGGGAGGGAACATCGATGTTTAAGAGGCTTCGGGAAGATATTGAAGTCGTTTTTGAACAGGATCCAGCGGCAAGAAGTTATTTCGAAGTCATTTTAACTTACTCTGGATTACATGCAGTTTGGGCCCATCGAATTGCACATGCTTTTTATAAAAGGAATTTTTTCTTTATGGCACGTTGGATTTCGCAAGTTAGTCGTTTTTTTACTGGCATTGAGATTCATCCAGGAGCAACTATTGGTCGTCGTTTTTTCATTGATCATGGAATGGGGGTTGTGATTGGAGAAACGTGTGAAATTGGCGAAAACGTAACAATTTATCAAGGTGTCACATTAGGTGGTACAGGTAAAGAAAAAGGAAAGAGGCACCCTACAATTCAGGATAATGTATTAATTGCAACAGGTGCTAAAGTACTAGGTTCTATTACTATTGGAGAGAATTCTAAAATTGGAGCAGGATCTGTCGTGTTAAAGGAAGTTCCTGCGCATTCTACAGTTGTAGGTATACCTGGCCGAGTCGTTATTCAAAATGGAGTAAAAATTGGTCAAGAATTAAATCATTCTGATCTTCCGGATCCGATTTTTGATAAATTAAAGGTTATGGAAGTAGAACTTGATAAATTGAGAAAGCAACTTGAGGTAAAGGTAGGAAGGAAGGATAAAAATGACTATTCACATTTATAATACGTTAACGCGTCAAAAAGAAGAGTTTATGCCATTAGAAGAAAATAAGGTAAAGATGTATGTGTGCGGACCTACAGTGTATAACTACATTCACATTGGGAATGCAAGACCACCTATGGTGTTTGATACAGTACGCCGTTACTTAGAATATAAAGGATATGATGTGCAGTATGTATCTAACTTTACTGACGTGGATGATAAATTAATTAAGGCGGCAAACGAATTAGGTGAAGATGTGCCAACAATTGCAGATCGTTTTGTTGAAGCTTACTTTGAAGATGTAACGGCACTAGGTTGCAAACATGCAACGGTTCATCCACGTGTAACGGAAAATATGGATATCATTATTGAATTTATTCAAGAACTTGTGAATAAAGGGTATGCATATGAATCAGAAGGTGATGTGTACTTTAAAACGAAAGAATTCGAAGGTTACGGTAAATTATCACATCAACCGATTGCAGACTTACGTCACGGTGCACGTATTGAAGTAGGAGAAAAGAAACAAGACCCTCTTGATTTTGCTTTATGGAAAGCTGCGAAAGAAGGAGAAATCTTCTGGGAAAGCCCTTGGGGGAAAGGACGCCCAGGGTGGCATATTGAATGCTCAGCAATGGCGCGTAAATATTTAGGGGATACAATTGATATTCATGCTGGTGGTCAAGATTTAGCATTTCCTCATCATGAAAATGAAATTGCGCAGTCTGAGGCGTTGACAGGAAAAACATTTGCACGTTATTGGATGCATAACGGATATATTAATATTAATAACGAGAAGATGTCTAAGTCGCTTGGAAACTTCATTTTAGTTCACGATATCATTAAACAATATGATCCACAGTTAATCAGGTTCTTTATGCTATCGGTACATTACCGTCACCCAATTAACTTTAGCGAGGATTTATTGCAAAGTACTAATAATGGACTAGAAAGAATTAAAACAGCTTACGGTAACTTAAAGCATCGTATGGAAAGTAGTACGGATTTAACGGACCATAATGAAAAATGGTTAGCTGAAATGGAAAAGTTCCAGGTTGCATTCGAAGAAGCGATGGATGATGATTTCAATACGGCTAATGCGATTACTGAATTATATAACGTAGCAAATCACGCAAATCAATATTTGTTAGAAGAACATACTTCTAAAGTTGTAATTGAAGCTTATGTAAAACAACTTGAAACATTATTTAGTATTTTAGGATTAGAATTAGCACAAGAAGAGTTGCTTGATGAAGAAATTGAAGCACTAATCCAAAAGCGTATTGAAGCTCGTCAAAATCGTGACTTCGCACTATCTGATCAAATTCGCGATGATTTAAAAGGACGTAATATTATTTTAGAAGATACCGCTCAAGGCACAAGATGGAAAAGAGGATAAGAATGATTGATGCAAAGCAATTAAACAGCTTAGCTTTAGCATATATGGGTGATGCGGTATATGAGCAATATATCCGCTATCACCTCCTTCAAAAGGGGACAGTTCGCCCTAATCAATTACATCGCTTAGGGACGGGCTTTGTTTCGGCAAAAGCACAGGCGAAAGTTGTTTATCATTTATTAGAAACGGCATTTTTGACAGAAGAGGAAGAGGCGGTATTAAGAAGAGGGCGTAATGCAAATTCGGGTACTGTTCCAAAAAATACAGATGTACAAACATATCGACACAGTACAGCCTTTGAAGCACTAATCGGTTATCATCACTTGTTGAATAATCGTGAAAGATTGGACGAGATTGTATATAAGGCGATTGACGTTTTGGAAGAAAAGGAAGGGAGCACATCATCATGAGTAGTGAATATATTATCGGACGTAACCCTGTAATTGAAGCTTTAAGAGCGGGGAGAGATATTAATAAAATTTTGGTAGCGGAAGGTGCTGCCAAAGGACAAGTGCAAATTGTACTAGCATTAGCAAAAGAGAATAAGGTTATTTTGCAACACGCACCAAAGAAGAAATTAGATCAATTGGTTGAGGGTAATCATCAAGGTGTAATTGCTCAAGTAGCTGCATATCAATATGCTGAGTTAGAGGATTTGTTTAAATTAGCAGAAAAACGCAATGAAGATCCGTTCTTCTTGATTTTAGATGAAATTGAAGACCCACATAACTTAGGCTCTATTATGCGTACTGCGGATGCAACAGGGGCTCATGGGGTTATTATTCCAAAAAGAAGAGCTGTGGGGCTTACAGCGTCAGTTGCGAAAGCGTCGACTGGGGCAATTGAATATATTCCTGTTGCACGTGTAACAAATTTATCGCGTACAATTGATGAATTAAAAGAACGTGGACTTTGGATTGCTGGTACAGATGCCAAAGGGAAAACAGATTACCGTAATTTAGATGGTAATATGCCAATCGGACTAGTAATTGGTAGTGAAGGAAAAGGTATGAGTCGTATTATTGGTGAAAAGTGTGATTTTCTAATTACTTTACCGATGGTCGGTAAAGTTACATCCTTAAATGCTTCAGTAGCCGCAAGTTTGTTAATGTATGAGGTATATCGTAAACGTCACGAAATTGGTAAATAAAAAATGAACGATATTTTAATCGTTGACGGTTACAACATTATCGGGGCTTGGGGAGACTTGAAGAAACTGCGGGATGTAGATTTACAGTCATCAAGAGACGCACTTATTGATAAGATGGCGGATTATCAAGGGTATACAGGCACAAAGGTAATGATTGTCTTTGATGCCTATACAGTCTATGGTATTGAAAAAAAGATGAAACAATCACGGGTGGAAGTAATATTCACGAGAAAAAATCAAACTGCAGATGAAAAGATAGAACAACTTGCGATTGAGCTTAGAAATATAAATACACAAATATACGTTGCAACTTCGGATTATACGGAGCAATGGATTATATTTGCGCAAGGTGCACTTCGAAAATCTGCGCGTGAATTAGAGTTAGAAGTGCAAGCGATGGAACAACAAGTAAGAAGGTGTACAAAAGACACGAAAGAAAAGCAACCCGCCATGCGAAAGATATTTAGTGAAGATATTACAGAAAAATTAGAAAAATTAAGAAGAGGAGAGCGTTGAAGCATTGACGCTCTTTATCTTTTTACTGTATAATATTGCTAAATATATAGCGGTCGGAGGGATCAGGGTGGAAGCAGGCTTCGTAAGTGTAGGCGACGTTACATTTCGTGATTTAGAGGATGAGGCAATCGTTGAGTTAGTTCGAAAAGGTAATACTGACGCTCTAGAATATTTAATTCACAAATATAAGAACTTTGTTCGCGCGAAATCAAGATCTTATTTCTTGGTGGGTGCCGATCGAGAAGATATTGTTCAAGAAGGCATGATTGGATTGTTTAAAGCTATTCGTGATTATAAAGGGGACAAGCTGTCTTCGTTCAAAGCATTTGCTGAACTGTGTATCACTCGACAAATTATTACCGCTATTAAAACAGCAACAAGGCAAAAACATATTCCGTTAAATTCGTATGTGTCTTTAGATAAGCCAATTTACGATGAGGAATCTGATCGAACATTATTAGATGTTATTTCGGAATCGAAAGTAACTGATCCAGAAGAGATGATTATAAGTCAGGAAGAATATACAGACATAGAATCTAAAATATCTGAATTATTAAGCGATTTAGAAAGAAAAGTGCTCTCTTTATACTTAGATGGTCGTTCCTATCAAGAAATTTCAGAACAGTTAAACAGGCACGTGAAATCTATTGATAACGCATTGCAGCGTGTAAAAAGGAAATTAGAAAGATATATGGAGATGAGAGAGAGCACAACTTTAAATTCATAGCAAGTGCCGCAGGTGTAAAATAATTCACCTGTTTTCTTTTTGTTA
Source organism: Bacillus sp. P4_E1 (assembly GCF_056401715.1). NCBI lineage: Bacteria > Bacillati > Bacillota > Bacilli > Caryophanales > Bacillaceae > Bacillus > Bacillus sp. P4_E1. The sequence goes on along the minus strand of NZ_JBFUIV010000026.1, from coordinate 42,002 downwards.
AGAGAGTGAAAGTCATGACATTGACATTGTCTTTTGTTGTATGATACATTTTTAGGGACAATGTTACAAGGTTGGTGTAACTAATGAGGAAAAAAGTTGTACTCTCATGTGAAGAGTGTAAAAATCGAAACTACTCTACGATGAAAGATACGAGCTCAGTAGAGCGACTTGAGATAAAGAAGTTTTGTAAAACATGCAATAAGCATACAGTTCACAAAGAAACAAAATAAATAATTGAAATAATAAACTGGAGGTCCCGTAGATGCGTTTAACGAACTTTTTCGGCGATGTAGGTCGCGAAATGAAAAAAGTAAGTTGGCCTAAAAAAGATGAATTACTCCGATCAACAACGACTGTTATCGCGACAGTTGTGTTCTTTGCGATTTTCTTCGCAGTGGTTGATATGGGCATTTCTTCTTTAATTCGGTTAATTCTTGGTTAATTCTTGAATAAGAAGCACTTATCCATGATATAATGTTATTTATAAGAACTGTGTAAAAGCCCGGTGAACGGGTTTTTTCATTTGCGCAAAAAAATGTACGTCAGGGAGGGAAGGACGCTCGTCCTAAATGAATGGAAAAAAGTTGGTATGTTGTCCATACTTATTCTGGATATGAAAATAAAGTAAAAGCAAACCTAGAGAAACGTGTAGAATCAATGGGTATGCAAGATAAAATTTTCCGTGTTGTTGTCCCGGAAGAAGTAGAAGTAGAAATGAAAAATGGTAAAGAAAAAATAACGAAAAGAAAAGTATTCCCAGGTTACGTATTAGTAGAACTAATCATGACTGATGATTCTTGGTATGTTGTTCGTAATACGCCAGGTGTAACAGGCTTTGTCGGTTCTTCTGGTTCAGGATCTAAACCATCGCCTCTATTAGAAGAGGAAGTTGTTACCATCATGAAGCATATGGGAATGGACAATGAAGTGGTTGATTTCGAATTTGAACTTCATGAAACAGTGCGTGTAAATGAGGGGCCATTCGCGGATTATACAGGTGCGATTGAAGAAATTGATGTGGAAAAGAAAAAAGTTAGCGTGCTTGTAGACATGTTCGGTCGCGAGACTCCGGTTGAACTTGATTTCCATCAAATTGAAAAATTATAAAATGAAACTTGAAATGAATTGTAAAAAGTGATAATATCTTTTAAGTCAGTACGTCTTCGGTAACGGAGACGTTTTTTGAAAAAGATTTTATCATTATGATAAAATATGAAGTGGGAGGGCAAATCACTGCCCAATTGACCACATCACGGACTTAAGGAGGTGTGTCTCGTGGCTAAAAAGGTAATTAAAATGGTAAAACTTCAGATTCCTGCAGGTAAAGCTAATCCAGCTCCGCCGGTTGGTCCAGCATTAGGACAAGCAGGTGTTAACATCATGGGCTTCTGTAAAGAGTTTAACGCTCGTACAGCTGATCAAGCTGGTCTTATCATCCCTGTTGAAATTACGGTATTTGAGGACCGTTCATTCACTTTCATTACTAAAACTCCTCCTGCTGCTGTTCTTCTTAAGAAAGTAGCTGGTATTGAGTCTGGTTCTGGTGAACCAAACCGTAATAAAGTGGCAACTGTTAAGCGTGATAAAGTACGCGAAATCGCTGAAACTAAAATGCCTGACCTAAACGCTGCTAGCGTAGAAGCTGCAATGCGTATGGTTGAAGGTACTGCGCGCAGTATGGGCATCGTTATCGAAGACTAATTCGATTTGTTTTTTGTAAAAAAGGTTGCGGGTCTGGAATTCCAATTCGCAACCTTTATTATCGTAAATGATCATCATTTTTAAATAAATGGATGGGCGCACATCCTCGGGGGTTCCCGGAATGAAGGCGTAAACGTGGGAGGTTATTCCGCTAAAACCACATTCAAGGAGGAAACAAACATGGCTAAAAGAGGTAAAAAGTACGTTGAAGCTGCGAAGCTTGTTGATCGTGCATCTGCTTACTCTGCAACAGAAGCAGTAGAATTAGTAAAGAAAACAAACACAGCTAAATTTGATGCAACTGTAGAAGCTGCATTCCGTTTAGGTGTTGACCCTAAGAAAGCTGACCAACAAATTCGTGGTGCAGTTGTTCTTCCACACGGTACTGGTAAAGTACAACGTGTATTAGTATTCGCTAAAGGCGAAAAAGCAAAAGAAGCTGAAGCTGCTGGCGCTGAATTCGTAGGCGATGCTGATTACATCGGTAAAATCCAAAAAGGTTGGTTTGATTTCGATGTAGTAGTAGCAACTCCTGACATGATGGGTGAAGTTGGTAAACTTGGTCGTGTATTAGGACCTAAAGGTTTAATGCCAAACCCTAAAACTGGAACAGTTACTTTCGATGTAACTAAAGCTGTTAACGAAATCAAAGCTGGTAAAGTTGAATACCGCGTTGATAAAGCTGGTAACATCCACGTTCCAATCGGTAAAGTATCTTTCGAAGATGCTAAATTAGTAGAAAACTTCAAAACAATTGCTGACACGCTACAAAAAGCTAAGCCAGCTGCTGCAAAAGGTACTTACATGAAGAACGCAACTGTTGCTTCTACAATGGGACCTGGCGTACGCGTAGACGTTTCTACACTTGCGTAAAAATTGGAAGTTGACTTCATAAAGAAGTTTTAATATAATCATTTATGTTGTGAATTTTAATAGTGTACCGTAGACAGTAGGAGTCGATTCGACTTAATTTCCTACCTAGGTGTTAATATACGAAGCGGAATCTTTTTTCTGTGACTATATGCCTCCATGTCTACAAGTTGGGCATGGAGGTTTTTAGTGCACTTTCGGTACATCTTCTATATAATCTACAGGAGGTGTAATAACATGAGCAAAGTAATCGAAACTAAACAACAAGTTGTAACTGAAATCGCTGAAAAACTTCGCGCGAGTAAATCTACAATTGTTGTTGACTACCGTGGTTTAACAGTTTCTGAAGCAACAGAATTACGTAAAAACTTACGTGAAGCTGGCGTTGAGTTCAAAGTTTACAAAAACTCTTTAACTCGTCGTGCTGCAGAGTCTGCTGAAATGGCTGAGTTAAACGAATTCTTAACAGGACCAAACGCAATCGCGTTCAGTAACGAGGATGTAGTTGCTCCTGCGAAAGTATTAAACGACTTCGCTAAAAATCATGAAGCTTTAGAAATTAAAGCGGGCGTAATCGAAGGTAAACTTGTAACACTTGATGAGGTTAAAGCTATCGCTACTCTTCCATCACGTGAAGGCTTACTTTCTATGCTTCTTAGCGTTCTTCAAGCTCCAATCCGTAACCTTGCACTTGCTACTAAAGCAGTTGCAGATCAAAAGGAAGAGCAAGGCGCTTAATTTTTTAAAAGATAATTACTTGTTATCTATAAAACAATACAAACCTATTTAAGGGAGGATATTTACAATGACTAAAGAACAAATCATTGAAGCAGTTAAATCTATGACTGTATTAGAACTTAACGACTTAGTAAAAGCTATCGAGGAAGAATTCGGCGTAACTGCTGCTGCTCCTGTAGCTGTAGCTGGTGGCGCTGGTGAAGCTGCTGCTGAGCAAACTGAATTTGACGTAGTACTTGCAAGTGCTGGCGCTCAAAAAATCAAAGTTATCAAAGCTGTACGTGAAATCACTGGTCTTGGCTTAAAAGAAGCTAAAGAATTAGTTGACAACACTCCAAAAGCAATCAAAGAAGGCGTTACTAAAGAGGAAGCTGAAGAAATGAAAGCTAAACTTGAAGAAGTTGGCGCTGCTGTAGAAGTTAAGTAATTAACTTTTGGTGCTTTAAAAAAAGCTCGCTCTTATGCGAGCTTTTTTTTTAACTGTAAAGAAAAGAGGTGGCCATATGGCAGACCATTATTTTTCTAACGACCCTTCTAGTAAAAGTGATCGTAAACGATGGGAAGTTACACTTCGTGAATCTCGATTTACTTTTTTATCTGACCATGGGGTGTTCTCGAAAAACGAAGTGGACTTTGGTTCTCGTCTTTTAATTGAAGCGTTTCAAATGCCAGATGTTAAAGGTAATGTGTTAGACGTAGGATGTGGGTACGGTCCAATCGGTTTGTCGTTAGCGAAAGAGTTTCAAAATCGTGAAATTCACATGGTGGATGTGAATGAAAGGGCCTTGGGACTTGCAAAAGAAAATGCCGCTAATAACAGAATTGAAAATATACGTATTTTGCAAAGTAGTGTCTATGAAAATGTAGATGGCAAGTATGCTGTTATTCTATCTAATCCTCCAATTCGTGCTGGTAAAGATATCGTGCATGAGATTTTAGAAAAGGCTGTGGAGTATTTAGTTTCAGGTGGAGAATTGTGGATTGTTATTCAAAAGAAACAAGGTGCGCCATCTGCGATGAAAAAACTAGAAGAAGTATTTTCTGAAGTTGAAGTTGTAGAAAAGAAAAAAGGATATTATATCATAAAATCAAAAAAGCGTTGACGGTTATTTTTGGCTATGTTAACATTATACAATGCCAATATATGATTTTCTGCGTTGAGAAAGATGTATATTTTTGCTTCTCTTGGAAAAGATAGTAAAATCAGCAGATTATGAAACAGAATGATGGTTTTCTTATAGAAGCCATTTTTCTTTTTTGAGCAGGTAGAAAGACTCAACGTATCTATCTTTAAGAGAAAAAAACTACGCTAATAGCAGTAGTTGTATTTATTTGTGATTTTGCACAAATTTTTTTGTGCATTTATAATACTCATGATTTGAGGGGTGAAGCAGTTGACAGGTCAACTAGTTCAATACGGACGCCACCGCCAACGAAGAAGTTATGCCCGTATTAGTGAAGTATTAGAGTTACCAAATCTTATCGAAATTCAAACCTCTTCTTATCAGTGGTTTCTTGATGAGGGTTTGCGAGAAATGTTCCAAGACATTTCTCCGATCGAAGACTTTACGGGAAATCTATCGCTTGAATTTATCGACTACAGCTTGGGTGAACCTAAATACTCTGTAGAAGAATGCAAAGAGCGTGATGTGACGTATGCAGCACCACTTCGTGTAAAAGTGCGTCTAATCAACAAGGAAACTGGTGAAGTAAAAGAACAAGATGTGTTCATGGGAGATTTCCCACTCATGACAGAGACTGGAACATTCGTAATTAACGGTGCAGAACGTGTTATCGTTTCCCAGTTAGTTCGCTCTCCAAGCGTATACTATAGTGGCAAAGTGGATAAAAACGGAAAACGTGGTTTTACTGCTACTGTAATTCCAAACCGCGGAGCTTGGTTAGAGTATGAAACAGATGCTAAGGATGTTGTATATGTGCGTATTGACCGTACGCGTAAACTTCCTGTAACTGTTTTGTTACGCGCATTAGGGTTTGGCTCTGATCAAGAAATCACCGAGCTTTTAGGTGATAACGAATACTTAAGCAATACGTTAGAAAAAGACAACACAGATAGCACAGAGAAAGCATTGCTTGAAATTTATGAGCGTCTACGCCCTGGTGAACCACCAACAGTAGAAAATGCAAAGAGCTTACTTGTGTCTCGTTTCTTTGATCCGAAGCGCTACGATTTAGCAAATGTAGGTCGCTATAAGATCAACAAAAAGCTACACATTAAAAACAGATTGTTTAACCAACGTTTAGCTGAAACACTGGTGGATCCAGAAACTGGTGAAATTTTAGCGGCAGAAGGAACAGTCTTAGATCGTCGTACACTGGATCGCATTCTACCTTACTTAGAGAAAAACATTGGATTCAAAACAGCGAAACCAATGGGTGGAGTGGTAGCAGGCGATGTTGAGCTGCAATCTATTAAGATTTATGCTCCAGAATCAGAAGGCGAACGATCTATAAACGTAATTGGGAATGCAAATATTACTCGTGATATAAAACACATCACACCAGGTGATATTCTTGCTTCTATTAGCTACTTCTTTAACTTGCTATATAAAGTAGGGGATACAGATGATATTGACCACTTAGGAAATCGTCGTCTGCGTTCTGTAGGAGAGTTACTACAAAACCAATTCCGTATCGGTCTTTCTCGTATGGAACGTGTTGTTCGTGAGAGAATGTCGATTCAAGATACAAATGCAATTACACCACAAGCGTTAATTAACATTCGCCCGGTTATTGCATCTATTAAAGAGTTCTTCGGAAGTTCTCAGTTATCTCAGTTCATGGATCAAACAAACCCATTAGCAGAGTTAACTCACAAACGAAGACTATCTGCATTAGGACCCGGTGGTTTAACGCGTGAGCGCGCAGGCTTTGAAGTACGTGACGTTCACTACTCTCACTATGGTCGTATGTGTCCAATTGAAACGCCAGAGGGACCAAACATCGGTTTGATTAACTCATTATCTTCGTTTGCGAAAGTAAATGAGTTTGGTTTCATTGAAACGCCATACCGTCGTGTTGACCCAGAAACTGGTCTTGTAACAGGGCAGGTTGATTATTTAACAGCAGATGAAGAAGATAACTATGTTGTAGCCCAAGCGAATATGAAATTATCTGAAGTAGGGGAATTCCTTGATGAAGATATCGTAGCTCGTTTCCGTGGTGAAAACATTGTCACAAATAAAGAACGCATCGACTACATGGATGTATCTCCAAAACAAGTAGTGTCGGCAGCGACAGCTTGTATTCCGTTCTTAGAAAACGATGACTCTAACCGCGCACTTATGGGAGCGAACATGCAACGTCAGGCGGTTCCGTTAATAAATCCGGAATCTCCGATTGTAGGTACAGGTATGGAGTACGTATCAGCAAAAGACTCAGGTGCTGCAGTAATCTGTAAACAGCCTGGTGTTGTTGAGCGCGTAGAAGCACGTGAAGTTTGGGTACGTCGCTATGTAGACGTTGACGGTCAAACAGTAAAAGGCGACTTAGATCGCTACAAAATGCAAAAATTCATTCGTTCTAACCAAGGAACTTGCTACAACCAACGTCCAATCGTAAGTGTTGGAGACCAAGTTGTAAAAGGTGAAATCCTTGCGGATGGTCCTTCTATGGAACTAGGTGAACTGGCGCTTGGACGTAACGTGCTTGTTGGCTTTATGACATGGGACGGTTATAACTATGAGGATGCGATCATCATGAGTGAGCGCCTTGTAAAAGATGATGTGTACACTTCTATCCATATTGAAGAATATGAATCAGAAGCTCGTGATACGAAGCTTGGACCAGAAGAAATTACACGTGATATCCCGAATGTTGGAGAAGATGCACTTCGTAATCTTGACGAGCGCGGTATTATTCGCGTCGGTGCTGAAGTAAAAGATGGAGATCTACTTGTTGGTAAAGTAACGCCAAAAGGTGTAACAGAATTAACGGCAGAAGAACGTCTATTACATGCAATCTTCGGTGAAAAAGCACGTGAAGTACGTGATACATCACTACGTGTACCACACGGTGGTGGCGGTATTATCTTAGACGTAAAAGTGTTTAACCGTGAAGATGGCGATGAATTGCCACCAGGCGTGAATCAACTTGTACGTGCATATATCGTTCAAAAGCGTAAAATTTCTGAAGGTGACAAAATGGCCGGTCGTCATGGTAACAAAGGTGTTATCTCCCGTATTTTACCGGAAGAAGATATGCCTTACTTACCAGATGGTACGCCAATCGATATCATGTTAAACCCATTAGGGGTACCATCTCGTATGAATATCGGTCAGGTATTAGAGCTTCATCTTGGTATGGCAGCAAGATACCTTGGTATTCACATTGCAACACCGGTATTCGATGGTGCTCGTGAGGAAGATGTATGGGGCACAATTGAAGAAGCTGGTATGGCAAATGACGCGAAAACAATCCTGTATGACGGACGTACTGGTGAGCCATTCGATAACCGTGTATCTGTTGGTGTCATGTATATGATCAAACTTGCGCACATGGTTGACGATAAACTTCATGCTCGTTCTACTGGACCATACTCACTTGTAACGCAGCAACCTCTTGGAGGTAAAGCTCAGTTCGGTGGACAGCGTTTCGGTGAGATGGAGGTTTGGGCACTTGAAGCTTATGGTGCTGCTTATACTCTTCAAGAAATCTTAACAGTGAAGTCTGATGATGTTATTGGACGTGTTAAGACGTATGAAGCAATTGTTAAAGGTGAAAATGTTCCAGAACCAGGCGTTCCTGAATCATTCAAAGTATTGATTAAAGAACTGCAAAGTTTAGGTATGGACGTTAAAATGATGTCTATCAACGATACAGAAATTGAAATGCGTGATACGGAAGATGACGATGATCATCAATCAGCAGATAAATTGAATGTTGAAGTTGAGACAACTAAGGAATAATTGGGATAACCTGTAGACTAAAAGGGAGGTAGGCCCCTTGATAGATGTAAATAACTTTGAATATATGAAGATTGGACTTGCTTCACCTGACAAGATTCGTTCTTGGTCATACGGTGAAGTTAAGAAACCAGAAACAATTAACTATCGTACGTTAAAGCCTGAAAAAGATGGCTTGTTCTGTGAGCGTATTTTCGGACCACAAAAGGACTGGGAATGTCATTGCGGGAAATATAAACGTGTACGTTATAAAGGTGTAGTTTGTGATCGATGTGGCGTTGAAGTAACGCGTGCAAAAGTTCGTCGTGAACGTATGGGTCATATCGAATTAGCTGCTCCTGTATCTCATATTTGGTATTTCAAAGGTATCCCGAGCCGCATGGGACTTGTCTTAGACATGTCCCCTCGCGCGCTTGAAGAAGTAATTTATTTCGCTTCTTATGTTGTAACAGAAAGTGGAGATACACCACTTGATAAGAAGCAATTACTTTCTGAAAAAGAATACCGTGCATATCGTGATCGATATGGCAGTACATTCCATGCTGCTATGGGTGCAGAAGCGATTAAAAAATTACTGCAAGACATCGATTTAGATAAAGAAGTAGACTTCTTAAAAGAAGAATTAAAAACAGCACAAGGACAACGCCGTACTCGTGCTATTAAACGTCTAGAAGTATTAGAAGCATTCCGTAACTCTGGAAATCACCCATCTTGGATGATCTTAGAGGTTCTTCCAGTTATCCCACCAGAACTACGCCCAATGGTACAGTTAGATGGTGGACGTTTTGCTACTTCTGACTTAAACGACTTATATCGTCGTGTAATTAACCGTAACAACCGTTTAAAACGTCTATTGGACTTAGGTGCACCAAGCATCATCGTTCAAAACGAAAAACGTATGTTACAAGAAGCTGTAGACGCATTAATCGATAATGGTCGCCGTGGCCGTCCAGTTACTGGACCAGGTAACCGTCCATTAAAATCACTATCTCACATGCTTAAAGGTAAACAAGGACGTTTCCGTCAAAACTTATTAGGTAAACGTGTTGACTACTCTGGCCGTTCTGTAATCGTCGTAGGACCGAACTTAAAGATGTACCAATGTGGATTGCCGAAAGAAATGGCACTTGAATTGTTTAAACCTTTCGTTATGAAAGAGTTAGTTGGAAAAGGATTAGCACACAACATTAAGAGTGCTAAACGTAAAATCGAGCGTGTACACCCTGAAGTTTGGGACGTTTTGGAATCTGTGATCAAAGAGCATCCAGTACTTCTAAACCGCGCACCAACACTTCACCGTCTTGGTATCCAGGCGTTTGAACCTACACTAGTAGAAGGTCGTGCAATCCGTCTTCACCCACTTGTATGTACTGCATACAACGCGGACTTTGACGGTGACCAAATGGCGGTTCACGTTCCGTTATCATCAGAGGCACAAGCAGAAGCTCGTATTCTTATGTTAGCGGCACAAAACATCTTGAATCCAAAAGACGGAAAACCAGTTGTTACTCCATCTCAGGATATGGTATTAGGTAACTATTACTTAACACTTGAGCGTGAGGGTGCAATCGGTGAAGGTATGGTCTTCAAAGATGCAAACGAAGCAATACTTGCATACCAAAATGGATATGTACATCTGCACACACGTGTTGCAGTTGCTGCGAGTTCGGTAAATAATGTAACATTTACTGAAGAGCAAAAGAGTAAGCTTCTATTAACAACAGTTGGTAAATTAATATTTAACGAAATCTTACCAGAGTCGTTCCCTTATATTAATGAACCAACAAACTCAAACCTTGAAAAAGAAACACCAGCGGAATATTTCGTTGAAAAAGGTGCGAACATTAAAGAAATTATTGCTAGTCGCGAAGAAGTGGCGCCATTTAGCAAGAAAATCCTTGGTAATATTATTGCGGAAGTATTCAAGCGTTTCCAAATTACGGAAACATCTCGCATGCTTGACCGTATGAAAAACTTAGGATTTAAATACTCTACAAAAGCTGGTATTACAGTTGGGGTATCAGACATTCTTGTATTAGGCGAAAAAAATGAAATTCTCCATGAAGCACAAGCAAAAGTAGATAATGTAATTAAACAATTCCGTCGCGGTTTAATCACGGAAGAAGAACGTTACGATCGCGTTATCTCTATTTGGAGTAATGCAAAAGATGTTATCCAAGGAAAACTGATGAAATCCTTGAATAAACGCAATCCAATCTTCATGATGAGTGATTCCGGTGCCCGTGGTAACGCATCGAACTTTACTCAGCTTGCTGGTATGCGTGGTCTGATGGCCAATCCATCTGGTCGTATCATTGAGCTTCCGATCAAATCAAGTTTCCGTGAAGGTTTAACAGTACTTGAGTACTTCATCTCTACGCATGGTGCGCGTAAAGGTCTTGCCGATACAGCACTTAAAACTGCCGATTCTGGTTACTTAACACGTCGTCTTGTAGACGTTGCACAAGATGTAATTGTTCGTCAAGATGATTGTGGAACAGATCGTGGTTTACTAATTGGTGCGATTAAAGAGGGTAATGAAGTTATTGAGTCACTATATGATCGTCTTGTTGGACGTTTTGCGAGAAAAACTGTAAAACATCCTGAAACAGGTGAAGTATTAATTGCTGAAAATCAATTAATTACTGAAGACATTGCTCATATCGTTGAAAAGTCGGGTGTTGAAACTGTAAACATTCGTTCAGCGTTTACGTGTAATACTCGCCATGGTGTATGTAAGAAGTGTTACGGTCGTAACTTAGCAACTGGTACAGACGTAGAAGTAGGAGAAGCGGTAGGTATTATCGCAGCTCAATCTATCGGTGAGCCAGGTACACAGTTAACGATGCGTACGTTCCATACAGGTGGGGTTGCCGGAGATGACATCACACAAGGTTTACCTCGTATCCAAGAGATCTTCGAAGCTCGTAATCCGAAGGGTCAGGCAGTTATCAGTGAAATTGACGGTGTTATCGCAGCGATCAACGATGTTAAAGATCGCCAAGAAGTAGTTGTACAGGGTGAAGTTGAAGCTCGTACGTATGCTATTCCTTACGGTGCTCGTCTGAAAGTAACTCTAGGACAGCCAATTAGCCACGGTAAAGAGTTAACAGAAGGTTCTATTGATCCGAAGGAATTACTAAAAGTAACGGACATTACAGCAGTTCAAGAATACTTATTACGTGAAGTTCAAAAAGTATACCGTATGCAAGGGGTAGAAATTGGTGACAAACACGTAGAAGTAATGGTACGTCAAATGCTACGTAAAGTTCGTGTGAGTGATGCGGGTGAAACAGATGTATTACCAGGAACATTACTAGATATCCATCAGTTTACTGATGCGAATGCGAAGGTGTTACTGAAAGGTAAACAACCAGCAACGGCTAGACCGGTTCTACTTGGTATTACAAAAGCTTCACTTGAGACAGATTCGTTCTTATCTGCGGCGTCATTCCAAGAAACAACTCGTGTTCTAACAGATGCAGCAATTAAGGGTAAACGCGATGAGCTTCTAGGATTGAAAGAGAATGTTATTATCGGTAAGCTTGTTCCTGCTGGAACAGGTATGAATCGTTATCGCAAAGTGGATCTTGTAAAAACAACACAAGATAACATGAATGTAGAAAACGATGAAGTTTATGTGGAACAGTAAAATTTTCTGTCGTAAATTTTGTATAAAAACAGCTAATCCTAGTTGACATTGTATGAGACAAAATGTTACTATAATCAAGGTTGCTCCTGAATGATGCTTTGGAGGATATTTATATGTCTTATCAAAAAGTGTCAAATGCTGAAAATGTAGTCGTTGGTCATAAACGAACATTGGAAGCAATCAAAAATGGTATAGTTAAAGAAGTTGTTATTGCGGAAGATGCTGATGTGCGGTTAACCCATGTTATCATTCGTACTGCCTTACAACATAACATACCCATAACCAAAGTTGAATCAGTTCGTAAGCTTGGAAAAGTTTCGGGGATTCAAGTGGGAGCTTCAGCAATAGGAATAATAAGTTAAAACTGTTTTTGTGAGGAGAGAGCATTTGCTCTTCCTTGCAAAAACTTTGTTTTCAACTAATAATGAACCACCTGGATATGTGGTCATACAAACATGCGAAGGGAGGATAATCAAATGCCTACTATTAACCAATTAGTGAGAAATGGTCGTACTGATAAAGTATGGAAGTCTAAATCACCTGCGTTAAACAAAGGTTTTAATTCTTTAAAGAAAAAATCAACTGATATCTCTGCACCTCAAAAACGTGGTGTGTGTACTCGTGTTGGTACAATGACTCCGAAGAAACCTAACTCAGCGTTACGTAAATACGCTCGTGTACGTTTAACAAATGGTATTGAAGTTACAGCTTACATCCCAGGTATCGGTCATAACCTACAAGAGCATAGCGTAGTATTAATTCGCGGTGGTCGAGTAAAGGATTTACCAGGGGTACGTTACCACATCGTTCGTGGTGCGCTTGATACAGCTGGTGTTGACAAACGTATGCAAGGACGTTCTAAATATGGTACTAAGCGACCAAAACCTGCTAAAAAATAATAAATTTATAATGAAAGGAGGAACTCAATATGCCTCGTAAAGGACCTGTTGCGAAACGTGACGTGTTACCAGATCCAATGTACAATTCTAAGCTTGTAACACGCCTAATCAACAAAATGATGGTTGACGGTAAAAAAGGTAAATCTCAAACAATTCTTTATAACGCTTTCGAGATCGTTCGTGAACGTTCAGATAAAGAACCAATGGAAGTATTCGAGCAAGCTCTTAAGAACATCATGCCTGTTCTTGAAGTACGCGCTCGTCGTGTTGGTGGTGCTAACTACCAAGTTCCAGTTGAGGTTCGTCCAGAACGCCGTACAACTTTAGGTCTTCGCTGGTTAGTAAACTATTCTCGTCTTCGTGGTGAAAAAACTATGGAAGAGCGTCTAGCTTACGAAATCTTAGATGCATCTAACAACGCTGGTGCAGCTGTTAAGAAACGTGAAGATACTCATAAAATGGCAGAAGCTAACAAAGCATTTGCTCATTACCGTTGGTAGGATTCAACGTAAAATAAATGTAAGCATAAACCGCTTTATTTGTCGCTTATGGAAGTGTGGAGAGGGAGAATGCCTCTCCCTTTCGTTGGGCGCTCGTTTTACATAATGAGGGTACTGGACACTGGCATATGTAACAATATAAAGTGGCTTTTTTGCTACTTAAAATAAAATAATCCAATCCATATATGGAAGGAGCAAGACACCAAATGACTAGAGAGTTCTCTTTAGAAAACACTCGTAATATTGGTATCATGGCTCACATCGATGCTGGTAAAACAACAGCAACTGAGCGTATTCTGTATTACACAGGACGTATTCATAAAATCGGTGAAACTCATGAAGGTGCATCTCAGATGGACTGGATGGAGCAAGAGCAAGAACGTGGTATCACAATTACTTCTGCTGCAACTACAGCACAATGGAAAGGTCACCGTGTAAATATCATTGACACTCCAGGACACGTAGATTTCACAGTAGAAGTAGAACGTTCTTTACGCGTACTTGATGGCGCAGTAGCAGTACTTGATGCACAATCTGGTGTAGAACCACAAACAGAAACTGTTTGGCGTCAGGCTACTACTTATGGTGTACCTCGTATCGTATTCGTTAACAAAATGGATAAGATTGGTGCAGATTTCTTATACTCTGTAGGAACAATCCACGATCGTTTACAAGCAAACGCACATCCAATTCAGTTACCAATCGGTGCTGAAGACGAGTTCAATGGTATTATTGACCTTGTTGAAGAGTGTGCTTACATGTACAGTAACGATTTAGGAACAGACATCGAGCGTGTTGAAATTCCTGAAGAGCACAAAGAATTAGCTGAAGAATACCGTGGAAAACTTATTGAAGCGGTAGCTGAGCTTGATGAAGAAATGATGATGAAGTACCTAGAAGGTGAAGAAATCACTGTAGAAGAGCTTAAAGCTGGTATCCGTAAGGCTACAACTTCTGTTGAATTCTTCCCAGTAATCTGTGGTTCTGCATTCAAAAATAAAGGTGTTCAAATTCTGTTAGACGCAGTTATCGACTACCTACCATCTCCATTAGATGTACCTGCTATTAAAGGTACTCTTCCGGATACGGAGGAAGCTATCGAGCGTAAGTCTAGCGATGAAGAACCATTCGCAGCTTTAGCATTCAAAATCATGACTGACCCTTATGTTGGTAAGTTAACGTTCTTCCGTGTATATTCTGGTGTGTTAAACTCTGGATCATACGTGAAAAACTCAACTAAAGGTAAGCGTGAGCGTGTAGGTCGTATCCTACAAATGCACGCTAACAGCCGTGAAGAGATTTCAACAGTTTACGCTGGTGATATCGCTGCTGCTGTAGGTTTAAAAGATACTACTACTGGTGATACTCTTTGTGACGAGAAGAGCCTTGTTATCCTTGAGTCTATGGAATTCCCAGAACCAGTTATCTCTGTAGCTATCGAACCAAAATCTAAAGCTGACCAAGATAAAATGGGTACAGCATTATCTAAGCTTTCTGAAGAAGATCCAACATTCCGTGCTCACACTGACCAAGAAACTGGCCAAACAATCATCGCTGGTATGGGTGAACTTCACCTTGATATCATTGTTGACCGTATGCGCCGTGAATTCAAAGTAGAAGCAAACGTTGGTGCTCCTCAGGTAGCATACCGTGAGACTTTCCGCGCTGCTGCGAAAGTTGAAGGTAAGTTCGCTCGTCAATCTGGTGGTCGTGGACAATTCGGTCACGTTTGGATTGAGTTTGAACCTAATGAAGAAGGTAAAGGATTCGAATTCCAAAACAAGGTAGTCGGTGGTGTAGTTCCACGTGAATACATCCCAGCTGTTGGAGCGGGTCTTGAAGACGCACTTAAAAATGGTGTACTAGCTGGTTATCCACTAGTTGATATTAAAGCTGCGTTAGTTGACGGATCTTACCATGATGTCGATTCATCTGAGATGGCGTTCAAAATCGCTGCATCTATGGCGCTTAAAGCTGCGGTTTCTAAATGTAGCCCAGTAATTCTTGAGCCAATGATGAAAGTTGAAGTTGTAATTCCTGAAGAGTACATGGGTGACATTATGGGCGACGTAACATCTCGTCGTGGACGTGTAGAAGGTATGGAAGCTCGCGGTAACGCACAAGTTGTTCGCGCTATGGTTCCACTTTCTGAAATGTTCGGTTATGCAACGGCATTACGTTCTAACACTCAAGGACGCGGAACATTCTCAATGACATTTGATCATTATGAAGAAGTACCGAAGTCTGTTTCTGAAGAAATTATTAAAAAAAATAAAGGTGAATAATTGATTTTTATCGATTGTTCAAGTATAACTACTTATGTAAGCTTAGAAAGTGAGACGCAAGTTTCACTTTCTAGTCTAAATATAAAATAACCTATATAAACTAAGGAGGAATTTAGAATGGCTAAAGCTAAATTCGAACGTTCTAAACCCCATGTTAACATCGGTACAATCGGCCACGTTGACCATGGTAAAACTACATTAACTGCTGCGATCACTACAGTTCTTGCAAAAGCTGGTGGTGCTGAAGCACGCGGATACGATCAAATCGACGCTGCTCCAGAAGAAAGAGAGCGCGGAATCACAATCTCAACTGCACACGTTGAGTACGAAACTGAAACTCGTCACTATGCACACGTTGACTGCCCAGGTCATGCTGACTATGTTAAAAACATGATCACTGGTGCTGCTCAAATGGACGGCGGTATCTTAGTAGTATCTGCTGCTGATGGTCCAATGCCTCAAACACGTGAGCACATCCTTCTTTCTCGTCAAGTAGGTGTTCCTTACATCGTTGTATTCTTAAACAAATGCGACATGGTAGATGACGAAGAATTATTAGAATTAGTAGAAATGGAAGTTCGCGACCTATTATCTGAATACGGATTCCCAGGTGACGATATTCCTGTAATTAAAGGTTCTGCTCTTAAAGCTCTTCAAGGAGAAGCTGAGTGGGAAGAAAAAATCATCGAATTAATGACTGAAGTTGATGCTTACATCCCAACTCCAGAACGTGAAACTGACAAACCATTCTTAATGCCTATCGAGGATGTATTCTCTATCACAGGTCGTGGTACAGTTGCAACTGGTCGTGTTGAGCGTGGAATCGTTAAAGTTGGTGACGTAGTAGAAATCATCGGTCTTGCTGAAGAGAATGCTACTACAACTGTAACTGGTGTAGAAATGTTCCGTAAGCTTCTTGACCAAGCTCAAGCTGGAGACAACATCGGTGCTTTACTTCGTGGGGTTGCTCGTGAAGACATCCAACGTGGACAAGTTCTTGCTAAAACTGGCTCTGTAAAAGCACACGCTAAATTCAAAGCTGAGGTTTTCGTATTATCTAAAGAAGAAGGTGGACGTCACACTCCATTCTTCGCTAACTACCGTCCACAGTTCTACTTCCGTACAACTGACGTAACTGGTATCATCCAATTACCAGAAGGTACTGAAATGGTAATGCCTGGTGACAACATCGAAATGACTATCGAACTTATCGCTCCAATCGCTATCGAAGAGGGAACTAAATTCTCTATTCGTGAAGGTGGACGTACAGTAGGTTACGGTGTAGTTGCTACAATCGTTGCTGAGTAGTCTTTAATTAGATTATTAAAAACTCAAGGGATTCTCCCTTGAGTTTTTTTATTGCTTATTACTATAGAAGAAAGAGATGCATTTTCTATCTTCGGATGAGTTTCTTCTATAGTATATAAAACGAAAACAACACCCAAAAACTGTAAGGTGAATAAGAGTAGATGAAAACTTGATATTCTTTAAAGTGCCATGTATAATAGCAAAAGTAGAGAAAAGCAGATGCGAACAAAAAGATGCTTGCATCTAGACGAATAACATTGTATAATAGACAATGTTGGTCTTTGACTGCGATGAAGTGGAAGGTTGCTGACACACCCGGCCGCTTTGCCATGGCATGGTGTGGGGAAATTTCCATGGAGAAGGTCTATTTTAGAAATAGGCGAACGAAGGAGGGAAAATAATGGCAAAAGAAAAAATTCGTATCCGTTTAAAAGCTTATGATCACCGTATTCTTGATCAATCAGCTGAGAAAATTGTAGAAACAGCTAAGCGTTCTGGGGCAACAGTTTCTGGTCCGATCCCATTACCAACTGAGAAGACTATTTACACAATTCTTCGTGCTGTTCATAAGTACAAAGATTCTCGTGAACAATTCGAAATGCGCACACACAAACGTCTAATCGACATCGTGAGTCCTACTCCGCAAACAGTAGATTCATTAATGCGTTTAGATTTACCATCTGGTGTAGATATCGAAATCAAACTATAATTCATATAACTTAAAAATGTAGGAGGTGTAACTCATGACCAAAGGAATCTTAGGAAGAAAGATCGGTATGACTCAAGTATTTGCTGAGAACGGTGAGTTAATCCCAGTAACGGTAATCGCTGCTAATCCAAACGTTGTTCTTCAAAAGAAAACAACTGAAACTGATGGCTACAACGCAATTCAGTTAGGATTTGAAGATAAACGTGAAAAGTTAACTAACAAACCTGAACAAGGCCACACTGCTAAAGCATCTACAACTCCTAAGCGCTTCATTCGCGAAATCCGCGATGCAGACGTGGACGGATTAGAGGTTGGTCAAGAGGTAAAAGTTGAAGTTTTCGCTGCAGGTGAAATCGTTGACGTAACAGGAATTTCTAAAGGTAAAGGTTTCCAAGGTGTTATTAAACGCCACGGACAATCTCGCGGACCTATGTCTCATGGTTCTCGCTATCACCGTCGTCCAGGTTCAATGGGGCCAGTTGCTCCGAACCGTGTATTCAAAGGCAAAAAACTTGCTGGACGTATGGGTGGAGACCAAGTTACTATCCAAAACTTAGAAATCGTTCAAGTTGACACTGAGCGCAACTTATTACTAGTAAAAGGTAACGTTCCAGGTGCTAAGAAATCTCTTGTAGTTGTTCAAGGCGCTGTGAAGGTTAGCAAATAATTCACAATAGGAAGGAGGAATTCCAATGCCAAAAGTTACTGTATATAACCAAACTGGTTCACAGGTTGGTGAAATCGAATTAGCTGAAGCTATTTTCGGTATCGAACCAAATGAAGCTGTACTATTTGAAGCTGTAATGATGCAACGTGCATCTTTACGTCAAGGTACACACAAAGTAAAAACTCGCTCTGAAGTTCGCGGTGGTGGTCGTAAACCATGGCGTCAAAAAGGAACTGGACGTGCTCGTCAAGGTTCTATCCGCTCTCCTCAATGGCGTGGTGGTGGTACGGTATTCGGACCTACACCAAGAAGCTATGCGTACAAACTTCCTAAGAAAGTTCGTCGTTTAGCAATCAAATCTGCATTAGCTACTAAAGTAGTTGAGAACAACATTGTAGTTCTTGAGGACCTAGTGTTAAATGCACCAAAAACAAAAGACATGGTAGCAGTACTTAAAGGATTAACTGTTGAGAAGAAAGCTCTTATCGTAACTGCTGATGCAAACGAATCTGTAGAGTTATCTGCTCGCAATATCCCTGGAGTAACAGTAATCACTGCTGATGGCGTAAACGTGCTAGATGTGCTTCATCATGATAAGCTAATCATGACAAAAGCGGCAGTGGAAAAAGTAGAGGAGGTGCTTGCATAATGAGAGATCCTCGTGATATCATTAAGCGCCCAGTTATCACTGAACGTTCTATGGAAATGATGGCTGAAAAAAAATACACGTTCGACGTGGACGTTAAATCTAATAAAACAGAGGTTAAAGACGCTATAGAAGCGATCTTTGGTGTTAATGTAGACAAAGTAAATATCATGAACTACAAGCCGAAAGCAAAACGTGTTGGTCGTCACGCTGGTTTTACTAGCCGTCGTCGTAAAGCAATCGTTAAGCTAACTGCTGACAGCAAA
This sequence comes from Bacillus sp. P4_E1, assembly GCF_056401715.1. Taxonomy (NCBI): domain Bacteria; kingdom Bacillati; phylum Bacillota; class Bacilli; order Caryophanales; family Bacillaceae; genus Bacillus; species Bacillus sp. P4_E1. The sequence goes on along the minus strand of NZ_JBFUIV010000026.1, from coordinate 22,836 downwards.
GAAATCGAAATCTTCCAAGGCGTTTAATTCTTACTAAAGAAGGAGGGAAATTGAGATGGGAATTAAAAAGTATAATCCAACTACTAACGGTCGTCGTAACATGACTACGAATGATTTCGCTGAAATCACGACCGACAGACCGGAAAAGTCTTTACTTGCTCCTTTAAGCAAAAAGGCTGGTCGTAATAACCAAGGTAAAATTACTGTACGTCATCAAGGTGGCGGACATAAGCGTCAATACCGTATCATCGACTTTAAGCGTAACAAAGATGGAATTCCAGGACGCGTTGCTACGATCGAATACGATCCAAACCGCTCTGCGAATATCGCATTAATTAACTACGTTGACGGTGAAAAACGTTACATTCTTGCTCCTAAAACTTTAGAAGTAGGTATGGAAGTTATGTCTGGTCCTGAATCTGACATTAAAATCGGTAACGCATTACCATTAATCAACATTCCAGTAGGTACTGTTGTTCATAACATCGAGCTTAAGCCTGGTCGTGGCGGACAATTAGTTCGTTCTGCTGGTACATCTGCTCAAGTACTTGGTAAAGAAGGAAAATACGTACTTGTACGTTTAACTTCTGGTGAAGTACGTTTAGTATTATCTGCTTGTCGCGCTTCAATCGGTCAAGTTGGTAACGAACAACACGAACTTATCAAAATCGGTAAAGCAGGTCGCTCTCGCTGGTTAGGTAAGCGCCCAACAGTTCGTGGTTCTGTAATGAACCCGGTTGATCACCCACACGGTGGTGGTGAAGGTCGCTCTCCAATCGGACGTAAGTCTCCAATGTCTCCATGGGGTAAACCAACTCTTGGATTCAAGACTCGTAAGAAAAACAAAGCGTCTGATAAATTTATCGTTCGTCGTCGTAAAAAATAATGGGATTGTAGTACGGTTCATTTCAAGAACCGTACGCCAATCACGAAGGGAGGCACCAAAATGGCTCGTAGCTTAAAAAAAGGACCATTTGTCGATGATCACTTAATGAACAAAATGGAAAAATTAGTTGCATCTGAGCAAAAACAAGTTGTTAAAACTTGGTCTCGCCGTTCAACAATCTTCCCTCAGTTCATCGGACATACAATTGCTGTATATGATGGTCGTAAACACGTACCTGTGTACATCACTGAGGATATGGTTGGCCATAAGTTAGGTGAATTCGCACCAACTCGTACGTATAAAGGTCACCTTGCTGACGATAAGAAAACTAGAAGATAATGAGAGGAGGCACTTCAATGCAAGCTAAAGCAGTAGTGAGAACAGTTCGTATTGCTCCTCGTAAGGTTCGTTTAGTAGTAGACTTAATCCGAGGTAAGCAAGTGGGTGAAGCGATTGCTATCCTTAACCACACACCAAAAACTGCTTCTCCAGTTGTAGAAAAAGTTTTAAAATCTGCAATCGCAAATGCAGAGCACAATTATGAGATGGATATTAACAACCTAGTTGTTGAAAAAGTCTTCGTTGACGAAGGTCCAACGTTGAAACGTTTCCGTCCACGTGCAATGGGTCGTGCAAGCCAAATTAACAAACGCACAAGCCACATCACAGTTGTGGTATCAGAAAAGAAGGAGGGATAATCGATGGGTCAGAAGGTTAATCCAATTGGTCTTCGTGTCGGTATTATCCGCGACTGGGAATCTCGTTGGTTCGCTGAGAAAGATTATGCTACGTTATTACATGAAGACATCAAAATCCGTGAGTACATTACTGTACGCTTAAAAGATTCTGCTGTTGCTAAAGTAGAAATCGAACGTGCAGCAAATCGTGTAAATGTTACAATTCACACTGCAAAACCTGGTATGGTAATTGGTAAAGGTGGTACTGAAGTTGAAGCACTTCGTAAAGCTCTTAACCAATTAACAGGCAAGCGTGTACACATTAACATTTTAGAAGTTAAGAGAGCTGATCTTAACGCTAAATTAGTAGGCGAAAACATCGCTCGTCAATTAGAAAACCGTGTATCATTCCGTCGTGCACAAAAGCAAGTTATTCAACGTGCTATGCGTGCAGGAGCAAAAGGTATTAAAACACAGGTTTCTGGTCGTCTTGGCGGAGCTGATATCGCTCGTGCAGAATCTTACAGTGAAGGAACTGTTCCACTTCATACACTTCGCGCTGATATTGACTATGCAGCAGTTGAAGCTGATACAACATACGGTAAATTAGGCGTAAAAGTATGGATCTACCGTGGAGAAGTCCTTCCTACAAAAAAGAAAGCTTCTGAGGAAGGAGGAAAATAATATGTTAATGCCTAAACGCGTAAAATATCGTAGAGAGCATCGTGGTAAAATGCGTGGTCGTGCAAAAGGTGGAACTGAAATCGCTTTTGGTGAATTCGGTTTACAAGCACTAGCTGCTTCATGGATTACAAACCGTCAAATCGAAGCTGCTCGTCGTGCAATGACTCGTCACATGAAACGTGGCGGTAAAGTATGGATTAAAATTTTCCCTTCTAAACCTTACACTGCAAAACCTCTAGAAGTACGTATGGGTTCCGGTAAAGGGGCACCAGAAGGCTGGGTAGCAGTAGTAAAACCTGGGAAAATTATGTTTGAAATTGCGGGTGTATCTGAAGAGGTAGCACGCGAAGCATTACGTCTTGCAGCTCACAAGTTACCTGTGAAATGTAAATTCGTAAAACGTGAAGAAAATGGTGGTGAATCTAATGAAAACTAATGATATTCGTGAATTAACCACTGCCGAAATCGAAACAAAAGTTAAAGCTTTAAAGGAAGAGTTGTTTAATCTTCGCTTCCAACTTGCTACAGGACAATTAGAGAACCCAACTCGCATCCGTGAAGTACGTAAAGCGATTGCTCGTATGAAAACTGTAGTTTGTGAAAGAGAGATCGGAATTAATCGATAAATTGAGGGGAGGTTTGCATAGTGAGCGAACGTAACCAACGCAAAGTTTATACTGGTCGTGTTGTTTCTGACAAAATGGACAAAACGATTACAGTTTTAGTTGAAACTTACAAAACTCATTCCTTATACGGAAAACGTGTTAAGTATTCTAAAAAGTATAAAGCCCATGATGAGCAAAACCAAGCGAAACTTGGCGATATCGTTAAAATCATGGAAACTCGCCCGCTTTCTGCTACTAAGCGTTTCCGTTTAGTTGAAATCGTTGAAGAAGCGGTTGTTATCTAAATAGACGAATCGGAATTTTTAGTCCGAAGGGAGGTTTCATAACATGATCCAACAAGAATCTCGTTTGAAAGTTGCTGACAACTCTGGTGCCCGCGAACTTTTAACAATTAAAGTATTAGGCGGCTCTGGTCGTAAATATGCTTATATTGGTGATATTATCGTTGCTACGGTAAAACAAGCAACACCAGGTGGCGTTGTTAAAAAAGGTGACGTTGTTAAGGCAGTAGTGGTACGTACGAAGAGCGGAGCTCGTCGTCCGGACGGTTCTTACATTAAATTTGATGAAAACGCAGCGGTTATCATCAAAGACGATAAGAGCCCACGTGGTACTCGTATCTTCGGACCAGTAGCTCGTGAATTACGTGATAGCAACTTCATGAAGATCGTTTCTTTAGCTCCAGAAGTTCTATAAATTAAGGTATTGCCTTGCTAAGGAGGTGCAGAATTAAGATGCATGTAAAAAAAGGTGATAAAGTTCAGGTAATCACTGGTAAAGACAAAGGAAAACAAGGTGTTATCCTTGTGGCTTTCCCAAAGCAAAACCGTGTTATCGTTGAGGGTGTTAACATCGTTAAAAAACACTCTAAGCCATCTCAATTAAATCCACAAGGTGGAATTATTACGAAAGAAGCACCTATTCACGTTTCTAATGTTATGGTATTAGATCCGAAAACAGGCGAACCTACTCGCGTAGGCTTCAAAGTAGAAGATGGTAAAAAAGTGCGTATTGCAAAAAAATCTGGTGAATTATTAGATAAATAATTTTCTTAAGAAAGGAGGTCACTTCATTGAATCGCCTTAAAGAGAAGTTCCAAAAGGAAATTACTCCTGCTCTAATGAGCAAGTTTAACTATAAATCTGTGATGGAAGTACCGAAAATCGAAAAGATCGTAATCAACACTGGTGTTGGTGACGCGGTATCTAACTCAAAAGCTTTAGACAATGCAGTAGAAGAATTAACTCAAATCGCAGGTCAAAAACCTGTTGTAACTCGCGCTAAAAAATCAATCGCTGGTTTCCGTCTTCGTGAAGGTATGCCAATCGGTGCGAAAGTAACTTTACGCGGTCAGCAAATGTATGAGTTCTTCGACAAATTAGTATCAGTTTCTTTACCACGTGTACGTGATTTCCGTGGTGTTTCTAAGAAATCATTCGATGGTCGTGGGAACTACACATTAGGTGTTAAAGAGCAACTAATTTTCCCTGAGATTGATTATGATAAAGTAAGTAAAGTCCGAGGTATGGACATCGTAATCGTTACTACAGCGAAAACTGATGAAGAAGCTCGTGAACTTTTAACACAATTCGGTATGCCATTCCAAAAATAATGGAAGCCAACGCTAAGTAGAGGAGGCGAAAACGTGGCTAAAAAATCTATGATCGCGAAACAAAAGCGTACTCCTAAGTTTAAAGTACAAGAGTATACACGTTGCGAACGCTGCGGTCGTCCGCATTCTGTATACCGCAAATTTAAGCTTTGCCGTATTTGTTTCCGTGAACTTGCATATAAAGGTCAAATTCCTGGTGTTAAAAAAGCTAGTTGGTAAAACCCACAAATGGGAAGGAGGTAAAACACATGGTGATGACAGATCCAATTGCAGACATGCTTACTCGCATCCGTAATGCGAATATGGTACGTCATGAGAAATTAGAGGTTCCTGCTTCTAAAATCAAAAAAGAGATCGCTGATCTTTTAAAACGTGAAGGTTTCATTCGTGATGTAGAATACATCGGGGATAACAAACAAGGTATCCTTCGTATTTTCCTGAAATATGGTGCAAACAATGAACGTGTAATCACTGGATTAAAGCGTATCAGTAAACCTGGCTTACGCGTTTACGCAAAAGCTGATGAAGTACCTCGTGTACTTAACGGATTAGGTATCGCTCTTGTTTCTACATCTAAGGGAGTAATGACAGACAAAGATGCTCGTCAATTACAAACTGGTGGAGAAGTAGTAGCATACGTTTGGTAATATATATTTAAAACGAACGGAGGTGTGACCACATGTCTCGTATTGGTAAAAAGATTCTTGAAATCCCTGCAGGTGTTACTATTACAATTGCAGAAGACAATACTGTAACAGTAAAAGGCCCTAAAGGTGAATTAACTCGTACTTTCAAAACTGATATGTCTATCAAAATTGAAGAAAATACACTAACAGTTGAGCGTCCATCTGAACAGAAGGAACACCGTGCATTACACGGTACAACTCGTGCTTTAATCGGAAACATGGTTGAAGGTGTAACTACAGGTTTTGCACGCGGACTTGAATTAGTCGGTGTTGGTTACCGTGCTCAAAAACAAGGTGATAAACTTGTTTTAAGCGTAGGTTATTCTCATCCAGTAGAAATGACTCCAGAAGCAGGACTTGAAGTTGAAGTACCTGTACCAACTAAAATCGTAATTAAAGGTATCGACAAGCAACGTGTTGGCGAATTTGCTGCTAACATCCGTGCTGTACGTGCTCCTGAGCCATATAAAGGTAAAGGTATTCGTTACGAAGGCGAAGTTGTTCGTCGTAAAGAAGGTAAAACTGCTAAGTAAACCCGTTAGGTGAAAGAAAGGAGTGACAAGAATGATCACTAAAGCTGCTAAAAATGCGACTCGTAAGAAAAGACATGCACGTGTACGTGCTAAACTTACTGGTACTGCAGAACGTCCACGTTTAAACGTGTACCGTTCTAACCAACATATTTACGCTCAAGTTATTGATGATGTAAATGGTGTAACATTAGTAAGTGCATCTACTCTTGATAAAGACCTTGCTCTTAACGGTACTAGCAATACTGAAGCTGCTACGAAAGTTGGAGAATCAGTTGCTAAGCGTGCTGTAGAGAAAGGCGTTAAAGAAGTAGTATTTGATCGCGGTGGTTACTTATACCATGGCCGTGTTAAAGCTCTAGCTGAAGCTGCTCGTGAGGCTGGATTACAATTTTAATGGTCAAAGGAGGGAAAATTGATGCAACGCATTGACCCAAGTAAATTAGAACTTGAAGAACGTGTAGTTACGATAAATCGTGTCGCGAAAGTTGTTAAGGGTGGTCGTCGTTTCCGCTTTGCTGCACTAGTTGTAGTTGGCGATAAAAACGGTCATGTTGGATTCGGTACTGGTAAAGCACAAGAGGTACCAGACGCAATCCGTAAAGCTATCGAAGACGCTAAGAAAAACCTAATCGCAGTACCATTAGTTGGTACAACAATTCCACATACAATCAACGGTCATTTTGGAGCTGGTGAAGTATTCTTAAAACCTGCTGCTGAGGGTACTGGTGTTATTGCTGGTGGACCTGTTCGTGCGGTACTAGAATTAGCTGGTGTACAAGATATTCTTTCGAAATCTCTTGGTACTAACACACCAATCAACATGATTCGCGCTACTGTGAACGGATTAAGCGAACTTAAGCGCGCTGAAGATGTTGCAAAATTACGCGGTAAATCTGTAGAAGAGCTACTAGGTTAAGGAGGGAAAACAAATGGCGAAAAAGTTAGAAATTACCCTCACTCGTAGTGTAATTGGTCGTCCACAAGATCAACGTGCGACGGTAGAAGCTTTAGGTCTTAAAAAGTTGAATTCAACTGTAGTTAAGGAAGAAACTCCTGCTATTCTTGGTATGATCAACAAAGTTTCTCACCTTATAACTGTAAAAGAAGCTTAAGGATAACTCATTAATATAAGGAGGTGCCTGGGAATGAAACTTCATGAATTAAAACCTGCAGAAGGTTCTCGTAAAGTACGTAACCGTGTCGGTCGTGGTATCGGTTCTGGTAACGGTAAAACTGCTGGTAGAGGTCATAAAGGACAAAACGCACGTTCTGGCGGCGGTGTTCGTCTTGGCTTCGAAGGTGGTCAAACTCCACTATTCCGTCGTTTACCAAAACGCGGCTTCACAAACATTAACCGTAAAGAGTTTACTATTGTAAACTTATCAACGTTAAATCGTTTTGAAGATGGTACAGAAGTAACACCTGAATTATTGCTGGAAACTGGCGTTATCAGCAAGTTAAACGACGGTGTTAAAATTCTTGCAAGCGGAGCAGTAGAGAAAAAATTAACTGTTAAAGCGCACAAGTTCTCTTCAAGTGCTAAAGAAGCAATTGAAGCAGCTGGCGGATCAGTTGAGGTGATCTAATGTTTCGTACAATCTCCAACTTTATGCGCGTTGCTGAGATAAGACGTAAAATATTATTCACTTTAGCGATGTTAGTCGTATTCAGGATTGGCACGTTTATCCCAGTGCCATTTACAAATGGAGACGTACTGAAAGCACAAGATCAATTAAATGCCTTAGGTATCCTAAATACATTTGGCGGTGGCGCCTTGAAGAACTTCTCCATCTTCGCGATGGGAATCATGCCGTATATTACAGCATCCATCATCGTGCAATTATTGCAGATGGATGTTGTTCCTAAATTTTCGGAATGGTCGAAGCAAGGCGAAATGGGCCGTCGTAAACTAACGCAATTCACGCGTTACTTTACAATTGTTCTTGCGTTTATTCAGGGGTTTGGTATGTCAATCGGTTTTAACGGTATGGTAGGTGGGCAATTAATTTTGAATCCAGGTTGGAGCACTTATTTATACATTGCTACGGTACTGACTGCTGGTACTGCATTTTTAATGTGGTTAGGTGAACAGATTACATCTAAAGGTGTAGGTAATGGTATTTCCATTCTTATCTTTGGTGGTATTGCCGCAGCGATCCCAAGTGTTATATCTCAAGTGTATCAACAACAGTTTCAAAATATCGGAGATCAATTGTTCATGAGTATCGTTAAAGTTGCATTGATTTTACTAGCTGTGCTAGCAGTTATTGTTGGTGTTATTTTCATTCAACAGGCTGTTAGAAAGATCCCAATTCAATACGCGAAGCGTGTAACAGGAGGGAATGGGAATCATGCTGGAGCACAAAACACTCATTTACCACTTAAGGTAAATAGTGCGGGTGTTATTCCAGTCATTTTTGCTGTTTCATTCTTAATTACGCCTCCAACTATTGCACAGTTCTTCCCGAAACATGATGTATCGCAGTGGATTATTGCAAACTTTAACTATTCTCACCCAGTGGGAATGATCATATATGTTGCGCTCATTGTAGCCTTCACATACTTCTATGCATTTGTTCAGGTTAATCCAGAGCAAATGTCAGAGAATCTAAACAAGCAAGGTGGATATGTTCCAGGTATTCGTCCGGGTAAGAATACAGAACAATATCTAACAAAAATCTTGTATCGTTTGACCTTTGTGGGATCAATTTTCCTAGCAGCGATTGCAATCTTACCAGTTATCTTTACGAAATTGGGAAATCTTCCTCCATCTGCACAGATTGGTGGAACGAGTATGTTAATCGTTGTCGGCGTTGCTTTAGAAACAATGAAGCAGCTAGAAAGCCAATTGGTAAAACGCCATTACAAAGGGTTTATCAAGCAGTGAGTAAGTGGGAAGAACTGTCTTCCCTACATGCTCATGTACTGAGGGGGAACAAGGATGAACTTGATTTTAATGGGGCTTCCTGGTGCTGGTAAAGGTACACAAGCCGAACAGATTGTTGCCAAGTATAACATCCCTCACATCTCAACAGGAGATATGTTCCGTGCAGCTATGAAGGCTGAAACTGAACTTGGTTTACAAGCAAAATCTTTTATTGATAAAGGTGCGCTTGTTCCAGATGAAGTTACAATTGGAATTGTTCGTGAACGTTTAAGCCAAGAAGACTGTATTAAAGGCTTCTTATTAGATGGTTTCCCACGAACTGTTGCACAAGCATCAGCTCTTGAAGAGATTATGAAAGATCTTGGCAAAAAAATCGACTATGTTTTAAACATTAATGTGGATTCAGGATTGTTATTAACACGCCTTACAGGTCGTCGCATTTGTAAAGAATGCGGTGCAACTTACCACTTAGAATTCAATCCGCCAGCAAAAGCTGATGTGTGCGATAAATGTGGTGGCGAATTATATCAACGCTCTGATGACAATGAAGAAACTGTAGCAAATCGTTTAGATGTAAATATTAAGCAAACAAAACCTTTGCTTGATTTCTACGAGGAGCTTGGCTACTTACAAAGCATTAATGGTGAGCAAGATATCAATAAAGTATTTGCTGATATCGATGTTCTCATCGGAGGCTTAGCTTAATGATCATCTGCAAAACTTCTCGCGAGATAGAAATCATGCGAGAAGCTGGCAGGATCGTTGCTTTAACTCATCAAGAGTTGAAACAACATATTACTCCAGGAATTACAACGAAAGAGCTCGATCAAATAGCGGAAAAGACGATTCGAAAATATGGTGCTACGCCATCTTTTAAAGGATACAACGGATTTCCGGGGAGCATTTGTGCTTCTGTAAATGAAGAGCTTGTACACGGGATTCCAGGGAAGCGTAAGCTCGAAGAGGGCGATATCATCAGTATCGATATTGGTGCGAAATACAATGGGTACCATGGAGATTCTGCATGGACGTATCCAGTTGGAAACATTTCTGAATCTGTTCAAAAGCTACTTGATGTCACAGAAAAATCGTTGTATCTTGGTCTAGAACAAGTAAAACCAGGCGAAAGATTATCAAATATCTCGCATGCGGTTCAAACACATGCTGAAGAGAATGGGTTCTCGATCGTTAGGGAGTATGTTGGTCACGGAATCGGGCAAGACTTACATGAGGACCCTCAAATCCCGCACTATGGTCCACCAAATAGAGGCCCTAGATTAAAGCCGGGAATGGTCATCTGTGTTGAGCCGATGGTGAATCAAGGAAGACGATATGTAAAAACACTATCTGATGACTGGACAGTGGTAACGGTAGATGGTAAATGGTGTGCCCATTTTGAGCACACGATTGCTCTTACAGAAGCAGGATACGAAATCCTTACCACTTTATAAGTAGCTGGCTCTCCGGGATTTCAGAGCAGTGTAAAATGTTACTGATTTGAAGAAGGGAGAACTATTGAATGGCTAAAGATGATGTAATTGAAGTCGAAGGTACCGTTCTTGAAACGTTGCCAAATGCTATGTTCAAAGTAGAATTAGAGAATGGGCATGTCGTATTGGCTCACGTTTCTGGTAAAATCCGTATGAACTTCATTCGTATTTTACCAGGAGACAAAGTTACGGTAGAATTATCTCCGTACGATTTAAATCGTGGTCGTATTACGTACCGTTTTAAATAATATAGCACTCCGTAATCTTTAAGGAGGTTCGAGACATGAAAGTAAGACCGTCAGTTAAACCAATCTGCGAAAAATGTAAAGTTATTCGTAGACGTGGAAAAGTAATGGTTATTTGTGAAAACCCTAAACATAAACAAAAACAAGGTTAATCAGAAGGAGGTGCATTCAGAATGGCACGTATCGCAGGTGTAGATATTCCTCGTGACAAGCGCGTTGTTATTTCTTTAACTTACGTATTCGGCATTGGTCGCCCAACTGCTGAAAAAATCATTACAGAAGCTGGTATTTCTTCGGAAGCACGAGTTCGTGATTTATCGGAAGATGAATTAGGACGTATCCGTGATATCATCGATCGTATTAAAGTTGAGGGAGACCTTCGTCGTGAAGTATCTCTTAACATTAAACGTCTAATGGAGATCGGTTCTTACCGTGGTCTTCGTCACCGTCGTGGTTTACCAGTTCGTGGTCAAAACTCTAAAAACAATGCTCGTACACGTAAAGGTCCACGTCGTACAGTAGCAAATAAAAAGAAATAATAAGTAAAGGAGGTTGAACTAACAATGGCACGTAAAACAAACACTCGTAAAAAACGTGTGAAAAAGAATATTGAAGCTGGTATAGCTCATATTCGTTCTACTTTCAACAACACAATCGTAACACTTACAGATACTCATGGTAACGCACTTTCTTGGTCTAGTGCTGGTGCACTTGGTTTCCGTGGATCTCGTAAATCTACTCCATTCGCTGCGCAAATGGCTGCTGAAGCTGCTTCTAAAGTTGCAATGGAGCATGGTTTAAAAACTTTAGAGGTTACTGTTAAAGGTCCTGGTGCTGGTCGTGAAGCTGCAATTCGTGCTCTTCAAGCGGCAGGTCTAGAAGTAACAGCAATTAGAGATGTTACTCCAGTTCCTCATAATGGATGTCGTCCACCAAAACGTCGTCGTGTGTAATTTTTCTGTATAGAATTTTCCCTTTTGTCTATAATGGATATGATGCATTATCGAGAAATTTCGTACAGAAACATCGCTTGTTGTGCACAATCGGGAACTGCCTAAGGGGGACTTTCGGTTAAACAGGGGTTCTTCCTTTGTTTAACCGGGGTTTCGACGTTTTGAAGGAGGGTTTAGTTAATGATTGAAATCGAAAAACCGAAAATCGAAACGGTTGAACTTAACGAAGATGCTAAGTATGGCAAATTCGTGATTGAACCGCTTGAGCGTGGATATGGTACTACTTTGGGTAACTCCTTACGTCGTATTCTTTTATCCTCACTCCCTGGTGCCGCTGTAACTGCTATCCAAATCGATGGCGTTTTACACGAATTTTCAACAGTTGAGGGCGTAGTAGAAGATGTTACTACGATGATCTTAAACTTGAAAAAGTTAGCTCTTAAAATCTACTCTGAAGAAGAGAAGACGTTGGAAATCGATGTACAGGGCGAAGGTATTGTCACAGCTGCTGATATTACTCACGATAGTGATGTTGAAATCTTAAATCCAGATTTACACATTGCAACGTTAGCAAAAAATGCGCATTTCCGCATGCGTTTAACTGCAAAGCGTGGCCGTGGGTATACGCCAGCTGTTGCAAATAAAAGCGAAGATCAACCAATAGGAGTAATTCCTATTGATTCTATTTATACTCCAGTATCACGTGTGACTTACCAAGTGGAAAAGACACGTGTCGGACAAGTGGCTAATTATGATAAGCTTACGCTTGATGTATGGACGGATGGAAGCATCGGGCCAAAAGAAGCTATCTCTTTAGGTGCCAAAATCTTAACTGAGCATTTAAATATCTTTGTTGGTTTAACTGACGAAGCACAAAATGCTGAGATTATGGTCGAGAAGGAAGAAGATCAAAAAGAAAAAGTTCTTGAGATGACTATCGAAGAACTAGATCTTTCTGTTCGTTCTTATAATTGCCTAAAACGTGCAGGAATTAATACTGTACAAGAGCTTGCGAACAAAACAGAAGAAGATATGATGAAAGTTCGTAACTTAGGACGTAAATCCTTAGAAGAAGTTAAACATAAACTTGAGGAATTAGGTTTAGGTTTACGTAAAGACGACTGAGGATTTAAACCCATCAACAAAGGAGGGAACTACGAATGGCATACAGAAAATTAGGCCGTACAAGTGCGCAACGTAAAGCTATGTTACGTGATTTAGCTACTGATTTAATTATCAACGAGCGCATCCAAACGACAGAAACTCGTGCAAAAGAACTTCGTTCTGTAGTGGAAAAAATGATCACTTTAGGTAAACGCGGAGATCTTCATGCTCGTCGTCAAGCAGCAGCTTTCATCCGTAATGAGGTTGCTAACGCTGAGACTGGTCAAGATGCACTTCAAAAATTATTCGCTGATGTAGCTCCACGCTATGCTGAGCGCCAAGGCGGATACACTCGTATTGCAAAAATTGGTCCACGTCGCGGAGACGCAGCACCAATGGTAATTATCGAGTTAGTATAATGATGATTAAAAGGGCAGGACAGTTCTTTTCAAGTAACTGGTCATGGCCCTTTTTTTTTTAAGTATAAAAAGATAGGCTAACTTGACGAAAGAAAGGGTGCCTTGTATTGAAAAAAGAGAAACTTCGGACAGAAAATATATCATTTCAATATCCTGGGGCAGCCTCTTATGCATTAAAAGATGTTTCGTTTTCCTTATATGAAGGAGAATGGGTATCTGTTATTGGACAAAATGGTTCAGGGAAGTCTACACTTGCAAAATTATTGAATGGCTTATTTTTACCGGAATCAGGGACAATTACTTTAAATGATACAATGATTTTATCAGAGGAAACAGTATGGGATGTTCGAAAGAAAATTGGGATGGTATTTCAAAATCCAGATAATCAATTTGTTGGAACGACAGTACAAGATGACGTTGTATTCGGCCTAGAGAACATCGGAATGCCAAGGGAGCAGATGATAGAAAGACTAGAACAAGCTCTGCAACTTGTCCGTATGGAAGATTTTTTAAATGAAGAACCCCATTCGTTATCTGGTGGACAAAAGCAGCGAGTCGCAATAGCAGGTGTTCTAGCACTTCAGCCATCTATTTTAATACTAGATGAAGCAACTTCAATGTTAGACCCTCAGGGGAGACGTGAAGTAGTAGAAACGGTCAGACAACTTGTTAATCAAAAGGGTATTACGGTGTTATCGATTACGCACGATTTAGAAGAAGCGGCACAGTCAGACCGTATTATTATTTTGAACAAGGGAGAAATATTAGAGGAAGGTACTCCAGAGCAAATTTTCAAATCCTCTCATATGCTCCAAGAGATTGGATTAGATGTACCTTTTTCGGTGAAAATAGCAGAATTATTAAAAAGAAATGAAATTCACTTGCAAAATACGCATCTTACAATGGAAAGCTTGGTGAACGAACTTTGGAGATTACATTCCAAAAAGTAGAACATCGTTATCAATATAAAACTCCATTTGAAAGACGCGCACTTTATGATGTAGACGTGTCGTTTCCAAGTGGGGGCTATTATGCCATTATCGGTCATACTGGTTCAGGTAAGTCGACGATGATTCAACATTTAAATGGTTTATTGCAGCCGACAAATGGTACGGTTCAAATTGGTGAACATTTAATTTCAGCAGGGAAGAAAGAGAAAAAACTTAAGCCGCTACGAAAAAAAGTAGGGGTTGTCTTTCAGTTTCCAGAACATCAACTATTTGAAGAAACAGTTGAAAAGGACATTTGTTTTGGACCTACTAATTTTGGTGTATCTGAAGAAGAGGCAAAACAAAAGGCGAAAGATGCAATCCAGCTTGTTGGATTGGACATAGAGTTATTAGCACGTTCTCCGTTTGAATTAAGCGGTGGGCAAATGAGGCGTGTTGCAATAGCAGGCGTACTTGCGATGGAACCCGAAGTGCTTGTATTAGATGAACCTACAGCAGGGCTTGATCCAAAAGGACAGCACGAGCTCATGGAGATGTTTTACAATTTGCATAAGGAACAGGGGCTTACAGTCATTCTTGTTACCCATAATATGGAGGATGCCGCTAAGTATGCAGATCAAATAGTGGTCATGCATAAAGGAACGGTCTTTTTGCAAGGAAGAGCAGAGGAAGTATTTTCATATGCTGATGAATTAGAACAAATCGGTGTGGATCTTCCAATGTCTTTAAAGTATAAACGTGCAATTGAAGAGAAGTTTGGTATTTCAATTTCGAAGGCTACCTTATCTTTAGAGGATCTTACTCATGAAGTTGTACAGGTGTTACGAAAAGGTGGTCATGAATCATGCAGCAGTTGATTATTGGGAGATATATTCCAGGTCAGTCACTCATTCATCAACTTGATCCTCGTACGAAGCTGTTGATTGTCTTTTTATATGTATTTGTTGTTTTCTTAGCAAATAATGCGATTTCATATGGATTTTTATTTTTATATGCACTCATTGCTTTATTTTTTGCAAAAGTGCCGATTCGTTATGTACTTTCGGGCTTAAAACCAATTCTGTGGATTTTTCTTTTTACATTTTTCCTGCATATTTTTACAAATAAAGAAGGGGAAGTACTATTCCAGCTTGGTTGGTTTTCGATACATGAAAAAGGATTAGAGCAAGGGATATACATTTCTATACGATTCTTCGTTATTATTTTAATGACGACATTATTAACGTTAACGACGACACCTATTGAAATTACAGATGGGTTGGAGACGTTATTAAAGCCGTTCAAGCGTATAAAAGTTCCTGTTCATGAAATCGCATTAATGATGTCAATTTCACTACGTTTTATCCCGACATTAATGGATGAAACGAGTAAAATTATGAAAGCACAAGCGTCACGTGGCATTGATTTCGCCGGGGGACCGATAAAAGATAGGATGAAAGCTATTATCTCACTACTCGTTCCATTATTTATCAGTGCTTTTAAGCGTGCAGAGGACTTAGCGATTGCGATGGAATCTCGTGGATATAAAAGTGGCGAAGGACGTACTAAATTTAGGCAACTACGCTGGAAAATAAGTGATACAGTAACAATTGTAAGCTTACTTTGTTTAGCTTGTATTTTGGCATGGGTGCGGTCGTAATGGAGAATAGAGAAATGGAAAGAATAAAATGTACAGTTGCATATGATGGCATTCATTTTTGTGGTTACCAAATTCAACCACATCATCGGACTGTTCAACAAGAAATAGAGAAAGCATTGCAGAAGTTGCATAAAGGAGAACTTGTTCGTGTGCAGGCATCAGGAAGAACGGATTCTACCGTTCACGCCAAAGGACAAGTGATACACTTTGATACACCTTTGTCTCTTGAAGAGTGGCAATGGAGTAATGCTTTAAATACAATGTTGCCGGATGATATTATTATCAGGCAGGTAGAGAAGAAAACAGAAGAATTTCATGCACGTTACGGTGTCGAGAAAAAAGAATATCGCTATCGTGTATTATTATCAAAGACTGCGGATGTATTCCGTAGAAATTACGTATATCAATATCCATATCCGCTCGAAATAAACTCTATAAGAAAAGCGATTCCTTATTTTATTGGAACGCATGACTTTACTTCTTTTTGTTCGGCAAAAACTGACAAAAAAGATAAAGTTCGAACAATTTATGAAATCGAATTAATTGAGCAAGACGATGAATTAATTTTTCGCTTTGTAGGTAATGGATTTTTATATAATATGGTCAGAATTATTGTTGGTACGTTACTTAGCGTAGGTCAAGGAAAGCTTGATCCGGATAGTATTCCAGAGATTTTAGCGAAACAAAATCGCCAGTTTGCTGGAAAGATGGCTCCAGGTCATGGACTTTACTTATGGCAGGTAAACTATAACAACTAATCCTGGTGTAACATTTGCTTGACATTAGAAACTCAAAAGTATATCATAACATATGGTATTGTTTCTAAAACCACGATTAGCCCCGGAAGGAAATCGTGTTTAAGATAAACAATAGATTTTTTCTATGGAAAAGATAACGAGGAGGGAAACACATGCGTACGACTTTTATGGCAAAAGCTAACGAAGTTGAGCGTAAATGGTATGTGGTTGATGCTGAAGGTCAAACTTTAGGTCGCCTATCTACTGAAGTAGCATCCATTTTACGTGGTAAACACAAACCAACATTTACACCACACGTTGACACGGGTGATCATGTAATTATTATTAACGCTGAGAAAATTCATTTAACAGGTAATAAATTAAACGATAAAATTTACTACCGTCACACTAACCACCCAGGTGGACTTAAGCAAAGAACAGCTCTAGAAATGCGTACAAACTACCCTGTACAAATGTTAGAGCTTGCAATTAAAGGCATGCTTCCAAAAGGACGTTTAGGACGTCAAGTGTCTAAGAAATTAAACGTGTATGCTGGAGCAGAGCATCCACACCAAGCACAACAACCAGAAGTTTACGAACTTCGCGGATAATTAATTAAAGGAGGGCTTACTTTGGCACAGGTTCAATACTATGGCACTGGACGTCGTAAGAGTTCAGTAGCGCGCGTACGCCTAGTTCCAGGCGAAGGACGCGTTATTATTAACGGTCGTGATTTTGAAAACTATATCCCATTTGCTGCATTACGTGAAGTAGTGAAACAACCTCTAGTTGCAACAGAAACTTTAGGTAACTACAATGTACTTGTAAACGTAAATGGTGGTGGATACACTGGTCAAGCTGGTGCTATTCGTCACGGTATTTCTCGCGCTTTATTAAAAGCTGATCCAGAATACCGTCTAACATTAAAACGTGCGGGTCTATTAACTCGTGACGCACGTATGAAAGAGCGTAAAAAATACGGTCTTAAAGGCGCACGTCGTGCACCTCAGTTCTCAAAACGTTAATTTTTGCGAACTACAAACCCCAACCATTTTGGTTGGGGTTTTTTTATGTTTAATTCTTCTTTTGTAATTTTTTTAGCTTGGAATATTTTAGTGCTACCGTCCTACGTATGCTTCTTCTTTAGAAGTTTAGACTAATACGTATTAGGGAGGTTTATAAGTACTATGAATGTCATTGTCAGCTTACAAGAAAAACAAAAAGAAAAGCAGTTAAAATACGAGCGGAAGATGCTGCGAGAATTATCATTAAAAACATTGCGTTTAAATATTCGTGATGCCTTTCAGATGCAAGAACTTCATCGTCAGTATGAAGATTATTGCATTGAACTAGGGATAGAATCTTATTTATTAGGAGCGAGATACAGTAAATTTGGTTATCATG
This sequence comes from Bacillus sp. P4_E1, assembly GCF_056401715.1. Classification (NCBI taxonomy): domain Bacteria; kingdom Bacillati; phylum Bacillota; class Bacilli; order Caryophanales; family Bacillaceae; genus Bacillus; species Bacillus sp. P4_E1. The sequence continues at coordinate 5,304 of NZ_JBFUIV010000026.1, read as the reverse complement.
GCGAATCATTCTTTGATGTAAAATATAGGGCTTTAGAAGAAGAACAACAATTAACTGAAACGTTATTTCAATTTTTAACGAGTATGACTATACGTGAAATTAAGTTGCAAGACGAGGAATTGCTTTTTGAATCTTGCCAGCAGTTTATCGGCTTGTGGTGGCAGGAAGGCTATGAAAAAGGCGAAAGAAGATATCGATTAAAGCTACACTAAGACAAGCATAAACTTTCCTCTTGTCCCATATAAGTAATTAGAGGGACTAGCTGGAGGAGGAAAGGTATGAAGAGAATTCGAATTATCTCTTTTGCGCTCGCTGCGGTTGTTTTGTTTTTTTTAGTTAAACAAGAATTTCAAATTACAAAATCGTGGCGAGCTTGGAATTTACCCTTATCAGGGAAAGTGATTGTACTAGATGCTGGGCATGGTGGGCCAGACGGAGGGGCTGTTGGTGGAAAGGATATTGTAGAAAAAGATATTACACTTGAGATTACAAAAAAGGTACAAGATTATTTACAAGAACAAGGTGCTTTAGTTATTTTAACGCGTGAAGGAGATTATGATTTAGCTAATAAAGATACAAAGTCATATAGTAGACGTAAAGCAGAGGATTTAAAAAAGCGTGTTGAGATCATTAATAAGCCTGATGTAGACTTTTTTGCGAGTATTCATTTAAATGCCCTAACTAGTAGTGGATCTAAGGGCGCACAAACGTTCTACTATCGTTCTTCGATTGAAAATGAACGGGCTGCGAAATTTATACAGGCTGAATTGAGAACAAGCTTAGAAAATACGAATCGTTCTGCTAAAACAATTCCTCACGTGTATTTATTGAAGTATGCCAAAACACCAGGTGCTTTAATTGAGGCTGGCTTTTTATCGAATGTGAATGAAAGATATATGTTAAATTCGGAGAAATACCAACAAAAAGTAGCTGCTGCAATATATCGTGGTATATTACGTTATTTTACGGAAAAAGGAAATCCTCCAGAATAAGGAGGATTTTTTCGAGTTTCTCTCGTTAACGAAGTTTTCCGAAAATATGTTATACTGGAAATGTAAACGCATTTATTTCAAAAATAAAGAGAGATAAATTTAATTAACAATACGTTATTTTTCATACAGGGGGCTGGGCTAATTATGGTAACAAAAGAGCAGGTAGTGGAAGCATTGGAAGGGATTGTAGATCCGTTTATACATAAAACGTTAAAAGAAACAAATGCAATTAAAGAGGTGACAGTCAAACCTGAGAAGGAACATGTAAGTGTTAAAATTGCAATTGTAAAGACGGGTACAGCGGAACAAATGCAGTTGCAGTCTGGAATTGTAAAGTTAGTAAAAGAACTTGGAGCAACAACAGTTGGACTTCGTTTTGCAGAATTTACAGAAGAGGAATTAGCTCAGTTTGCACCACCGCAAGAGGAAGAGAAAAGTGAATCCTTATTATCACCGAACTCAAATACAACATTTTTAGCAGTGGCAAGTGGAAAAGGTGGAGTAGGGAAATCAACTGTTTCTGTTAACCTTGCAATTGCTTTAGCTCGTTTAGGCAAAAAGGTTGGTATCATTGACGCGGATATTTACGGTTTTAGTGTACCGGATATGATGGGTATAGAAAAACGTCCAATCGTAAGAGGTGATAAGATAATACCAGTGGAGCGTCTAGGCGTGAAAGTAATCTCAATGGGATTCTTTGTAGAAGATAACGCACCTGTTATTTGGAGAGGACCGATGCTTGGGAAAATGTTAAATCACTTTTTCACAGAAGTAGAGTGGGGTGATTTAGATTACTTAGTATTGGACCTACCACCAGGTACGGGTGATGTTGCTTTAGATGTACATTCGATGTTGCCGGCTTGTAAAGAGATTATTGTAACAACGCCGCATCCAACAGCGGCATTTGTAGCAGCGCGCGCTGGAGCCATGGCTTTACGTACAGAACATAGTATTCTTGGTGTTGTTGAAAATATGGCGTATTTTGAAAGTAAAGCAACTGGTGAAAAAGAGTATGTGTTTGGAAGAGGTGGAGGAGATAAATTGGCTACGGAACTCCAAACGGATATACTTGGCCGAATTCCACTTCAACAACCTGATTGGAATAAAGAGGACTTTGCGCCGTCAGTATATGAAGATACACATACAACGGGTCTCATTTATCGTACGATAGCTGAGACAGTTATTGATAAAACAGCTGTCGCGCAAAACTAAAGTAGTAATGAGTGGACAATATATACATTGTCCACTCAGTGCTATAATTTTTATTATTGTTCTTTGTTCCCATCTTGAGAACCGCCTTCACCACCTGCGCCTTTCTTATCAGACCCACCTTTTTCGGCTTTTTGTACACCTTTACTAATGATGTCAATCATCTTAGCTTGGAAGAGAGGACTTTCGGCAGTTTCAGTTAGTACTTGCTGTAAATATTGACGATATTCTTTACTCTTCATTGTTTGTAACATAATTTTCTCTACTTCAGGATTTTTCATAATCTCTATAACACCTGATTGGTATTCAGGATCTTTTAGTAAAGTTTTCATTAAGTTTGTTTGTTCTTTTCCCATACTTTTAGCAAATTTCGATGAGAACTCAGGGTCTTTAAAGAGCTTTTCCCAGAATTGTTGCCCTTTTTCAGATACCAGTGCATCTTCAATCGTTTTCTTTACTACTGTTTCATCTAGTATGAGTGCTTGTTTCATTTTTTCATCAGTTAATACATCTTGGATCGCTTTTTTTCCTTGATCGGTTTTTAAAATATCAACAATCATTTTTTTTGTTTGATCATAATCAAGTTCGGATTTTGCTTCTTTTTCTTGTGCACATGCCGCTAGTGCTATAAATAGAAAAGAAGAAATCAAAACGAGCAGCATCCGTTTCATAAGTTGGAGCTCCTTTCAGCAAAGTTCTCTTTTTTTAATATAAATCTCTTTAAGGAATTTATACATTAACATGGCTAGCTTTTTGAAATTGTCATTGTTACAATTTAATTAGAAATATAAGAATAATGGGGGATGTGTTGTGAATAGCCGCAAGTGGGTACGACTATTTTTTACGACGTTGTTTCTTGGTGGGATTAGCACAGTCTTTATTGGTTTTGTTTTAGAGTGGGACAAGTACGCTAAATTTTTTCAAAATTTCGACGGAAAAGAGATTTTAGCAATTTCCTTTTGGTTGATGGGCGTAGGATTTATTTTTAGTGTTATAAGTCAAATGGGGTTCTTTGCGTATTTAACGATCCATCGTTTTGGATTAGGGATGTTTCGGTCATCTTCTTTATGGAATACAGTGCAACTGTTCTTTATTGCGTTCGTATTATTTGATTTCGTTTATTTAAGGTCAGTACTTGTTGCAAATGGGGAAGTTTCATTAGGGAATAACATACTTGTTGCTGGGATGTTATTTGTGTTTGGGGCAATTGTCGCTTATATAAAGAGTAAAGAAACGAATAAAAAAGCATTTGTTCCCGCTCTGTTCTTTATGGTTGTTGTAACAATTCTTGAATGGGTACCAGCGCTCCGGATTAATGATACAGATTGGTTATATTTAATGGTGATACCACTTTTATTATGTAATTCATATCAGTTACTTGTATTGCATCGTTTAATTGCACAAAAGAGTAAGTCAGCTTAATGAGGAGAGTGGATTTTTAATTATCCAGATTCTTATCGTCTGTAAATGCTAGGATAAAAAAGCTCTGCTATCTTAACAAAAGATAGCAGAGCTTTTTATGTGTGAAGAACCGTGTAGAAAGGAACTACTTAATATCTTCACTTTTTGTACTTGTGTTGGAAATAAGTTGTGATACAGATGTTTGTTCATATCCGTCGCTCTTTAATTTTTGTAAGAGTAATGGTAAAGCCTTATTTGTTTGAAGGGCAGAATCAGAAGCATGTAATAAGACGATATCTCCACCCTTTAAATTGCTAGAGACTGTGGAAATGATTTTATTTACGCCGGGATTTTTCCAGTCATTTGAATTGTTACTCCAATGAACGATGGTGTATCCGAGTGATTCCGCTATTTTAAGAGTTGTTTTGTTAAAATCGCCACTAGGTGGACGTAATAGCTTGACTTGTTTTACGCCAAGTTTCGTAAAAACATCTTGTGCCCGCAAAAGATCTCGTCGTATTTCATTTGCTTCTAGTGAAGTGTAGGATGTGTAATTATAGCCCATACTACCAATCTCATGTCCATCTTTCATGATGCGTTCGACAATATCAGGGTGTCTTTCAGCCCATGCAGCAGAGAGAAAGAAGGTTGCATTCTTAATTTCTCTTTCTTTGAGTGTATTAAGGATTGGAATAGCTTTTTTGTCCCCCCAGCTAATGTCAAACGTGAATGCAACTTGTTTTTTTGCAGTGTCCCCTTTGTAAATCACTTTAGGGCCAGTAGCAGTTGAAAAAGCAGATTCATGTGAATATGTTTTTAAAAAGAGTAGCCATGCTGTAAATAAGGAAAGTACGACTATTAAGCTAATGTGTTTAAATGTTCTTTTACTCGTAATAAAAAAGAAAAACATAATATTACGCCCCTTTGTCCAATCCTTTTCAGTTACATATATGCTTTAAAATTAAAAAAGAGAACAAGGGATTAATATCGTAAGTGGTGGATATAATGAGTGATAGAATTTTGTTTTTGGTGATACATTATTGATAATTGAAAATGAGTGGGGCGTTTATCGGTACACGTAAGGAGTTATTGAGGTGATAATTTGCTTGGGATTATGTTGACGAAGGAAGAGAAAAAAGAAATGGAATACATACTGAAGAGAGAGTTAGAGGAACTTTTATTTGATTTTGAAGATGAGCGTATACATAGCGTTGTAAAAAAGGCGATGGAAGAAAGGTATAAAATCATTTTTTGTTTATTTCGGAGAGTTGCTAATAGGGAAGAATGTATTCGTTATGTAAGAAAAAGAATTTTTTATTAAAAAGTGTTGACGCTAAGAGTAAGGATATGATAAATTAATAAACGTCGCTGATGCAGAAACGCAGAAAACGACAAAAAAGAAATTAAAAAACTTAGTTGACATCGAAAAATGAAGATGTTAACATAAGGAAGTCGCAAATGAGCGACTAAGTAGTTCTTTGAAAACTGAACGAAACAAACAACGTGAACGTCAATTTTTATTTTTAGATGCTAGACAAACTAACTTTATTGGAGAGTTTGATCCTGGCTCAGGATGAACGCTGGCGGCGTGCCTAATACATGCAAGTCGAGCGAATGGATTAAGAGCTTGCTCTTATGAAGTTAGCGGCGGACGGGTGAGTAACACGTGGGTAACCTACCCATAAGACTGGGATAACTCCGG
>NZ_JBFUIV010000025.1:0-61425 GCF_056401715.1 Bacillus sp. P4_E1 | reverse complement strand
GTATACTTACGCAACTGGTCATACAGAATGCAAGGTGGAAAATGTGTAGATGCATATAAAGGGGAAGCGGGCGACTGCTAATTTAAAGTGAAGAGTGAAATCGGAAAAAACAAAAAACGGAGGTAATGAAAATGAAAAAGAAATATGTAGCGCCAGAGGTAGTAGAGTTTGGGAATGCATCAGATATTGTAAAAGGCTGTGGAGGCTGGGGTTGTGAAGTATACTTACGCAACTGGTCATACAGAATGCAAGGTGGAAAATGTGTAGATGCATATAAAGGAGAAGCGGGCGACTGCTAATTTAAAGTAAAAAAGTGAAATCGGAAAAAACAAAAAACGGAGGTAATGAAAATGAAAAAGAAATATGTAGCGCCAGAAGTAGTAGAGTTTGGGAATGCATCAGATATTGTAAAAGGCTGTGGAGGCTGGGGTTGTGAAGTATACTTACGCAACTGGTCATACAGAATGCAAGGTGGAAAATGTGTAGATGCATATAAAGGGGAAGCGGGCGACTGCTAATTTAAAGTGAAGAGTGAAATCGGAAAAAACAAAAAACGGAGGTAATGAAAATGAAAAAGAAATATGTGGCACCAGAGGTAGTAGAGTTTGGGAATGCATCAGATATTGTAAAAGGCTGTGGAGGCTGGGGTTGTGAAGTATACTTACGCAACTGGTCATACAGAATGCAAGGTGGAAAATGTGTAGATGCATATAAAGGGGAAGCGGGCGATTGCTAATCTAGTGTATTAAAGGTAAATGGGATAACAATAGGTTCTTTAAAAATTAAAATTAGAAAATTAGCCCTGTTGTTATCCTATTATCTTATGGATTTAAAATGTGGATAAGTTTTTTCTGAACTATTACATTTTGGGAGGACAGTGAAATTGAATAATTATATGAAACCTTCAAATAAGAGACTTGAAAATACATCAGATATTTTGATAGGAGATATTAAATTTGCTGAAGAGTATCATCTTATAAGTAAATTAAATCGTCCTAGACCTTATATATATTGTCCATTAATGATGACAAACAAACAGGAAAAATATTGATTAATAAACAGTGTAGTTAGGAGGAAAAGCTTTGTTCCATTATCGATTTTATGGCTTGAAAATTGCTAGTGAAGTTGCATTACCTGTAGGAGTAATCAATCATATTAATTTAGAGGAAGAAAAGGAGATTGATCTATTCTTTAAGATTGATAAAGAAAAGGTATTAGATTTACCATTTAAAGAGTTTGATGACTATGTTAATCAAGAGCACCATAGTAAACATACGTATGTAAATTGTTTAACTGGTAAATATGAAATCTTAGCAAATGGTAAGAGTGTAAACTTTATACGATTTACCTATTGTAGTTCAGAACAAGATATAGCAGCTTGTTTTGTTGGAATTGTTTTACCTTACATATTACAAGTTAGAGGGATTGTTCCTATACATGCTAGTGGAATAACTCATGAAGAAGGGGCCTGGGGGTTTATGGCTGGTCCAGGAGTTGGGAAATCAACAATTCAAATTGCTCTAATGGAGAAAGGAATGCAATTCTTTACAGATGATGTGATGCCTCTTTCTATAGGAAAAGATGTAGTTTTAGTTCATCCAGGTTATGCAGCTTTAAAATTGGATGAAAGTTCTATTTCGATAGCCTCACAACAAACATTCATTAATGAAGATTCACTCGCTGAAGGGGCAACGAAACAAGTGTATTCATTAGGGGAAACTAACGTATGTAAAGATACAAAAAAATTAAAAGGATTATTTTTACTCAAACCGCATAACGATTCTGTTGGTGATATTAAAGTAAAGCAATTACAAGGACATGAGAAGCTGATTCATATACTTGCTAATACATTTACTTTAGGAATTATTAATTCAGAAACGACAATCCAGTATATGAACATTTTTTCTTCTTCCATATTTAAAGAAATACCAGTATACAGTCTTGAATATCCAAAAGAGTTTTCATATTTAAATGAAGTGTGTGATCAAGTGATTCAAACAATAAAATTTGGGAATTTAGGTGGTGATCATAGTGTTGCATGAATTTACAGATAGTATAGCAAGTATGAATGCTATACCTGTTGGAGTAGTTTTCTTAGTTGTTGCAATTCTTTTAGGGAATAAATATTTTAAATATCAAAAAGTTGTAAACCAATTGGAAGAGTATGAAAAAACGAAATTAAGAATTGATTCTGGAGAAAAAATGGTAGTTTTTATTATTGATTCATTTAAGTGTACTTCGTGTATGCAAATTTTTGCAAAGGTTAAAAACATTGTAGAGAAGGCGGGATTACCATTTGTAGCAATTGATTCTCGTTCACAACAAAGTTACGTATCACATTCTGATGTTCCTGCATTACTTGTATTTCATGATGGAAATAGTGTGAAGAACTTCGATCCGATGCAAGAGATACAAAAAACAGATTTAGAGCAATATGAATCTTTTATTAAAGAGGTGAAAAAAGAATGGAAGAATCTTTAAGTATTAGTTTGCAATATGCGATTCGTTTGTTGAGTTTAATAGGGGCTATTGTTTATTTTAGAAGCTCGATTGGAAAATTGAAGGATGTGTATGCATTTAAAGTAATTATTGAAGATTATAAAGTATTTCCAAAGTTTATGATTCCTTTTATAACAGTAATAGTACCAGCTATTGAGGTCGCGGTAGTAGTAGGACTTTTTATCGGTGGATCTAACATTTTTACTGCTGCTTTAATTGGTGCATGTATGCAATTTTGTTTTGCCTTGCTAATGGCGATCAAGGTTAATCAAGTACAACCGAATGGTTGTGGATGTTTTGGTCTTCATTCAGCGGAAAAAATCACGATGAAACATGTATCTCGAAATGTTGCGATGTTTGTGATGTTTGGTATTCTAGTTTTGTTTCCTAACACTTATCTCGTTTAAGGAGAGACGTATATGTTTAAAAGAATGAAAATTCAGAATGAAGATATTTACGCAGTGAAATGGATTGCGAAAACAATTTCTAAGGAATGGAAAACGGCTTTAATCGTCTTGCTCTGTATTGGAGTTACGAGTTTGCTTGGGCCGCTATCACCGCTCGTTTTAAAAGAGATAATCGATCATGGTTTGCAAGGAAATAGCGAATACTCTTTTACGGTACTTTTAATGGCTTTTGCGGTATTACCACTTTTATTTGGAATCGCGAATCTCTTATTACGGTACTTCTCAAGTTCTTTATCAGAGAAAACATCTAATATTTTGCAGTTAGAAATGTATAACCGAGTGATGGATAAATCAATGAATTTCTTCATTAGTAATAAGAGCGGTCAAGTTTTGCAGCGTGTTTTACAAGAGCCGGGAGAAGTGAATTCACATTTATCGACAATTACAACCCAATTTGCTTCGAAAATATTTTTACTAGGTACAACATTATTTACGATGTTTATGCTCAGTCCTAGATTAACATTTACAGCATTGTTATTTGTTCCCTTAATTTTATTACCCAGTCCATTTTTCGCTCGTTGGACAGTACCTATAAATGTTAAATCATGGAATTACAGAGCGGAATCTATTTCTAAAATTCAAGAAACAATGAATATGAATGGGATTTTTTTAATAAAAACACTTGGAACACAAGAGACAGAACGAAATCATTTTAAAAAAATTATTACATCTATCTCGAAATATAACATTTTTAGCTCAACTCTTATGGAAGGAATGGGAGCATTGACTAGCTTTCTGGCTGTATTTGCACCTATAGCAGTATTTTGGGTAGCTAGTACAGAGGTTACAAAAGGAGAAATTAGTATTGGAACGGTAGTGGCATTTTCTACTTACTTAGTGCAATTATCAGATCTAACACAAACATTGGCAGGTGTATGGACAAGAATACCTGTTTTTATGAAAGCATTAAAGCGGTTGTTAGAATTTAGAGATAGTGAAGATGAAATAAAGTTTCCGGAAAAAGGATATGAAGGAAAAGAGATAAAAGGTGAAGTTCAATTTGATAATGTAGATTTTCGCTATGATGAACAATCTAAAGTTTTAAATAATATGTCGTTTCAAATACAGGCTGGTCAAAAAATTGCACTTGTTGGAGAAAGTGGTGGAGGCAAAACGACTATAGCTAATTTGATGAGTAGGTTATGTGAGCCTACTGCGGGTGAAATTCTTATTGATGGAGTTAATATTAAAAATTTTGATAGGGAAACTTTTACCAGTTTAATAAGCTATGTACCACAAGAACCATTCTTATTCCATATGTCTATTCGAGATAATATTGCTTATGGATGTGGAGATGTAACAGAAGAGGAAATTATGAATGCTGCTAAAAAGGCATATATCCATGACGCTATTATGGAAATGGAAGATCAGTACGACACAATCGTTGGGGAGAAGGGGTTTAGACTATCAACGGGACAAAAGCAAAGAATAGCGATAGCGAGGATCTTTTTAAAGGATAGTAGGATTGTCATCTTGGATGAGGTTACAGCTTCATTAGATGCCTTTTCAGAAAATGCAGTGAAGAAGGCAATTTTTAATATTTTAAAAGATAGAACGGCTATCATTATTGCACATCGTCTTTCAACGATTACGGAATGCGATAATATCTTTTTACTAGATCAAGGAACAATATACGAGCAAGGCAATTTTGATACATTGATGCAAATAGAAGGGAAATTTAAAGCACTTTATAACAGTCAAACCGAGAGACATACTATAAAAGTAGGATAATGAGGAGGAAAAAGAATGAATATAACATATGTGAAGAAAGATAGTGTGGTTTTTACTGAAGTAGATGGAGAGGCAGTATTATTAGATACGAAAGTAGGCACATATTTTGGACTCGATGAAATGGGATCTTTTGTTTGGAGACAAATTGAGAATAAGTTAAATGCGGATGAGATTATTGAATTAGTAAAAAATAATTATCAAATAGATAGCTCGCAGCTAGACATTGTAAAAAATGATATTGGTAGCTTTTTAAGTAAATTAGAAGAAAAATCATTAGTCTATCAAGGTGATCAAAAATGATGAAATATATTCGGATTATTTATGAAACGTTATTAGTAAATTATTATCTTAAAAAATATGAGTTTGGTTATATAACTGAATTATACGGTTCGAAATATGGGCAATTAAATCAAGAAGGGAACATGGATAAAGAGAAGCTAACACGAGTATTAAACAAAATTGATAAAGTATGCTTTTGGTTTTTCGGAAATGCTCAGTGTTTACATCGCTCCTTAATTGGCTTTAAGTTAGTACGTAAATGGGGACTCCCTGCCGAATTAGTAATAGGAGTGAAAAAATTTCCTTTTGGCTCACACGCTTGGTTAGAACATGATGGATCAGTTGTAAATGATATACAGACTGTAAAAGAATCTTATATTGAGGTATTAAGAATAGGAGGCCAAAAATGAGCGGAATTACTGGTGTGTATTATAAAGAGAATCTCATCCCAGATCGGTCTATAGTATTGCGTATGATAAATGAAAACTTAACGAGAGGGAATGACTACGTACAAGTATATGTAGAAGAACAAATTGGTTTTGGTTTTAATGCACTTAATTTAACAACCGAATCAATGAGAGAACGGCAACCTTTTTCTAAAGAGGGAATAACGATTATGGCTGATGTAAGACTAGATCGTAGAGAACGATTAGTTAATGAATTTAATCAAAGTGGTATGCATTCTTCCATTCAAGAAACAGATGTTGAGTTGTTATGGAAGGCTTATAGAAAATGGGGAATCGACTTTCCAAAATATATTTATGGAGAGTTTTCCTTTGCTATATGGGATGCCAATGTAAAAAGATTACTTTGTGGTCGAGATTATTTAGGGTTTAGACCATTGTTTTATAAATGGAATGGTAAAGACCTAGAGTTTTCTAGCATGTTAGAAGGACTCATATATGGTACAAATCATTCATTGAAATGGGACAGAGAATATTTTATTGAATACATTACAGAACAAGGATTTGTTAGAACAGACAAGACTCCGTATGAGGGAGTTAAGAGACTGCCAGCAGCACATATTTTAATCCTGCAGGAGGGGCGTTTAGAAGTAAAGAAATATTGGGATATTGAGCAAGTTAAAAACATTGAATATTCCGACCCTAAAAGTTATGAAGAACGTTTTCGTGAAATCTTTTTCCAAGCTGTGAAAGATTGTATGCGATCGAACTCACCAGTATCAGTTGCTATGAGTGGTGGACTAGATTCAACTAGTATCTTTTCAGCTGGACAGTTACTAAACGAAAAAAATAACAAAGCAGAATTTTTCCCTGTATCCCTTGTTTTTGATAAATACGCCTCAGATGATGAAAGGAAATACATTGAATTAATAAACCAAAAATACAATGTTCGCTCACATGAAATTGTAGCAGATGATTTGTGGAGTTTTAAAAACTTCCCATATGATGCGCCATCTACAGCGGAGCCATTTGTAAATGCATCTACTTTTGGAGTACAAGAAAGTTTATATACGAAAGCGAAGGAAGCAAATGCAAATATAATGTTAACTGGAGCTGGGGGAGATGAAGTACTTTCTGGAAGTAACTTGGTAATTTCCGATTATATTTGGAATTTCAAATGGGGGAAGGCAATTAGAGATGTAAAACAATTAGCCTATTTGAGGGAAGAACCATTCTTTAAAAATCTTCTTCAATATGGAATTCATCCATTATTCAAAAAAGTACAGATGAATGCTAGTCCTTGGCTAGCGAAAGATATTCAAGATGCTATGACGGGTAAGGGGATTGCACGGGGAAGACTTGCAAGAGGAAAACAAGAAAATCAGATTACAACGAATATTACTCCTTTTATCGATCAATATATCGCAGCTCCACTAGGAATGGAGGCAAGACATCCGTTTCTTGATAGAGAATTAGTAGAATTCTTAATTGCTATACCAATGGAGCAAAAATTACAAGGATCTATTAAAAAATTAATATTAAAAAATGCTATGAAGGAAATACTGCCAGAACCAATTCGAAAGCGAATTGATAAAACAGCTCACTACTCTGTAATTTATTCTGGTTTACAACGTGAATGGCCAGAAATGGCTAAAGCATATAGTAAAGGATATTTAGCTGATCTCGGATTGGTTGATCATGAGGGATTCAAAAAAGATCTTCACCTATGGAGACAAGGAGAAACGAATAATGTTGACTATTTGTGGACAATTGCAACTTTAGAATTATGGTTTTATAGATTAGAAAATAAGCAACCTAAAAAGTTGCATGGTTAAAAATTTTCTGTATAAAGTTGAGAAAGTATTTAATTCATATATTCTTATTATTTAAAAATGTATATTGTTAGTAGAGAGAGAAAAAATTTAAGACGAAGGGGTATATGATATGAACATTATTGAGATTGAAGGACTAGAAAAATCATTTGACCTTGGTGATAGTGAAACAAAAGTTTTAAAAGGAATAGATTGTCAGATTCAAAAAGGCGACTTTGTATGTATTATGGGAGCAAGTGGATCTGGTAAAACGACATTGTTACAGTTACTCGGAGGATTAGATCTACCGACTAAGGGTAACATTCGGATAGAAAATACAGAAATATCATCATTAAAAGAAAAGGAACTTGCTTTATTCCGGAGACATAAAATTGGATTTATTTTTCAACAGTTTAATTTAATTCCAGTTTTTAATGCGGAAGAAAATGTTGGTTTACCACTATTATTAGATAATGTATCTCAGAAAAAAGCAACAGTTACAGCAAAGCGTTTACTTGAGATTGTCGGTTTAAAGGGAAAAGAAAAATATCTTCCGTCTCAGCTATCAGGTGGTCAGCAGCAACGTATTGCAATTGCAAGAGCTTTTGCGAATGAGCCAGCTATTATATTAGCCGATGAGCCAACAGGGGCATTGGATTCTGAAAATAGCAAAAATATTATTGCTGCTTTGCGAAATGCTTGTGATGAGTTAGGGCAAACCGCTGTTGTTGTTACACATGATCCATTTGTTGCTGCTCATGCAGATAAGGTGATTTTCTTATTAGATGGTCAGATCATTTATGAGCATGCAGAAAGTAAGGGGTGGAAATTCCGTAATATCTCTCAACAAGTTGCTCGTATTCAAGAAATTATGAATACGCACTTTAAGGTAGGAGGTAGGGACGATGCATTGGGCAATTAAGTATGCAGCGAAATCAATTAAACAAAATTGGTTAAGAAATATGTTAATTGCGCTTGGAGCGGCTCTAGGTGTTATGTTGGCAACTATGCTATTGCTTGGAAATCAATCTGTAGAGCAAACAGTTCATCAACAAGTAGTAAGCCGTTATGGTGATTATGATATGCAATTTGGGTATGTGAAAAATGATGCATACTTAAATGATGGAGAACTAAAAAAAATCGATAGTTTAGAAAATGCTGAAAAAATATCAAAAATATTAATTCCGTATCCAATGCCAAACCAGCAAGAGCTTACTGGAAAACCATCGTATTGGGGAGTTGAAAAAGATTCTCCGGACATGCTTTCTTATAAATTGGCAGAAGGAAGATATCCAGAACAAGGAGCAGAAGTTGCTATTACAAAAGGATATGCTGAGCGGGAACATATAAAGGTAGGAGAGGAAATAAAGTTACCCTTTCCTCCACATGGTGAAAAATCAGTTAAAGTTGTTGGGATATTAAATCCTCCAGCGATGGCAGCGATGGGACATAGTGCTTATTTCCCTATTCGTTGGCTACAAGATGAATTGCAGTTAAATGGAAAGTTCAATCTTGTTCAAATAAAAGTGTTTGATCCGAGTGTAAAAGGGATAATAGCTTCTGACTTAAATAAGAAGCTAGAAGATGTGAAAATTGATCAACGTACATATGTAGATAAAGCATTTGAACGATTAAACGTCATGAAACCATTAATATTTAGTCTTGGTGGAATTGCATTATTCGTTGTAGCACTTTTAATTATGGGAAGCTTTTTCTTATCCGTTCGTAGCAGGTTTAAGCAATGGGCACTTTTACGAGCGCTTGGTAGTAATCCGAACCAAGTTATTATGGTTGTACTATTAGAAGCATTGTTTATCGGTGGTATTGGTTCTTTGGCAGGGGTAATTTTAGGTGCTTCTACGCATCAAATTACCGCTTCCTTTATAAATCAATGGGTGAATGCAGAAAGTACAGGGAACGAAGTATTTGCTATTTCAGGAACACTTTTACTTATTACCTTTGTCCTAGGAATGATTATGTCAGTAGTAGGAGCAATCATTCCGGCGTTTATGGTAAGAAAGATTCCACCAGTTCAAGCATTAAGACCTGGACTTCCAAGTGATCAAAAGAAGGAAAGAAGATGGAGTATAATTAGTGTTTGTATTTTATTCATTGGTACGTTAATTGGTCTGGGTGGATCGTTTATTGAAAAATATATAGGGTTTAATCCTAGTGCAATTGGAGCAATCTTTTTTGCAATTGGCTTATTGTTTACAATACCTTTATTTATTCGCTTACTTACTCCAATTGTTTCTAAACCGTTTCAAGCTATATTTCGTGTTGAAACGGCCATTAGTAGCCGAAATGTAGTACGTTATCGTCAAAAAGCTGCTGTTTCAGTTGCAATATTGGCATTTGGATTTATGCTATCTCTTGTAGGGACAATGTACGTGAATTCCATGTATGAAGGCATGAAACAAGGACTAGAGAAGAATTTGCCGGCAGATTTAGTAATCCGTGTTCCTGTTGAAGTACAGGAAACAGAATCATTACCTTTCAGCTGGTTATCTAAAGTTCAAAAAGTTAACGGTATAAGAGAAAGCGTAGGAATAGCTCCAGATTCTACATCTAAGTTAATTGATTATAACTTTAAAAAGGCAAATCAAGAGTGGTATGAGTTTATGAAAACTCGTAAACTTGATTATGAATTAATGGAAGTTGCAGGAGTAGATATTGTAGCATTCCAAAAAATCACGAAAATGAATGTTGTATCTGGAAGAGAATTAAGTACTCCATTAAAAAATGGAGAAGGCGTTGTCACAAAAGAAACTGCTAAAAATTTAGGAATTAAGCTGAATGAGACAATTTCTATACAAGCAAAGGGAAAACAAGTACAGCAGATAAAAATTGTTTCGATTATTGAAAAGGATTTACGCTTAAAGGGATCATATGTATTTGTAAATGAACAATGGGCTCAGAGCGAATTTAATCTAAAAGGATATGAATCTATTCAAGTAATGACTGATTCAAAGGTTCCTTTTGAGAAAATAAAAGAAGAAGTAAAGAGCATTACAAGTGGAAGAGACAATGTAGAAGTAATCAATAGTAACGATCTTTTACAAGAACAACAACAATTGTTATCACAAATGGTTACTTTAATTCGCTTATTAGTAGGTATTATTTTTGTTATCTCAGGAATAGGTTTAATGAATGCAATTGTAGCAAGTCTACATGAAAGACGTGCTGAAATTAGTATGATTCGTGCAGTAGGTGCGATACCGAAGCAAATGAGAAGAATTGTATGGTTGGAAGGAACGCTACTTGGAGCTATAGCAGGAGTTATTGGAATTGGAGGGGGGCTAATTTTTAGTTATATTGTTTTATCAGGCCTAGAATTAACTGCCTTTATTGTTCCGTATGATCAAATTATTTTCCTTGCTATTGCAAGTATTTTACTTGGATCAGGTGCAGCAAGCATTGCAGCATTCCAACTTCGTCAATTTAAATTAAGCGATACGTTAAAAGAATTATCTGCATAAAATGAGTTAATAATATTTTGTTTAGACCGTATTTCAAATACGGTCTTTTTTATTTTTTACAAATATGTAAACCATAAGTTCGCGTGATTAGAAGTGAAGAGGAAATATTACTAAATACAGTATATCCTTAGTTAAATTTGGTCTGTAAATCTTTAATTTATTTGTATTTTTTTTATTGTATTTAACTTCTATTAATTAACCAACAAAAAGCTATAAATTAAAGTTAGAACATGAATGGCAGGGGTGAAAAAATAATGGAAAAGAAAGAAATAAAGGTACGTATAAAAGAAATTGTTCCGAAAATTATTGGAATAGAACAATTCTCTCAAAAAAGAAAGTGTGGAATATCGTATAACATTTTAAAAACTAATGAAGATCTAAGTGTAGTGAAGTTGGAAAGTAAATTTAATATTCATATTAATGTATTGGTTCAATTACTATATGGGGTTTTCAAAAAGATAGATTTTCAAAAAACGTTAGTAGTTCCTACAATTGTGATTTTAGATTCCTTAACTGTTACGAATGTAAATGAACCTGGAGTATATATCGTTGACTTTGAGGGGGAGCAACTGGTTCGTATTGATGACGTTAAAAATTTAGAGGGAGAAAAAAATTATAGCGCTTCATTAGCGATTGGTTACGTCGTACAGTTAAATAATCTAGTACATGTTAGTCCGGAAGATATAGATATGAGAATAGAAGAAGAGCTTATGTATATGATTCATAGAATGAATGAATTGTTAAATATTCATGGTGAATTAACATGTGATTTTGAAGAGAATACTATACAAGAGTCTGGGTTGTACCAGTATAATTTATCAGCAATTTTTTTATATCAATGGATTATAAATAAATAATATGATAAGAGGAGAATGAATGATGAGTACAATATTAAGTGAAAAAGAAAAAGAGGTAGCTATTCTGGTATCTAAAGGTATGAAGGATAAAGATATTGCTAAAACATTGTATATTAGCCGAAGACGAGTTGGCGAAATTATAGCATCTATTAAAGAAAAGTGGAATATTCATCATCGTGTGGAAATTGGGATTTGGGCGTATTACTACGGGTGGATTACGATAAATAAAGTTAATGAGATACATGATGATTCTGGTATATATGCAAAAGCAATAAATCGTATCCCGTTATTCAAACATACTGGAGGATTAATAAAAAAACTTACTTGATTTTTATAAATCAAGTAAGTTTTTTTATTTTAAATTCATAATTTAAAACAAAATAAGACCTCCTTTATTATAAGGAGGTCTGTTGAAGTATAGATGTTAAATTGTATGAGGTTTTGAAATTTCAGTTGGGACAGCGGGAGAATGAGGCTTTGGTTGTAGTTCTGCTAAATGAAGTGTTTTTGTATGTGTTGTTGTTGAGTGATTTGAAAAATTGTATGAGCTAATACAAAGTAATCCAATCAATAAAAACATGATACAAGCTTTAATTTTTAACATTTTCTCTACCCCTTTGAGTTGTTTTGTTAATTAAAATATAAATCAAAGGGGTAGTTAAAAAGAATAAGTAAAAATTAGTTAAATTTAAGTGCATTATTTACATGAAAAATAGCTCTTATTTTACAACATAAGTTAATAGAGTTATTTTATATCAATGCAACAATTTAAAGCCGTTTTATAATATTTAGCAGATTGTTTATATGCCCTAATGTCGTAATAATAATCTCCCAATTCGGTAGCCAGTTGTTTTGTACGAACATATTGGTTTTTCTCTATACCTAACTGAATTGTATTTTGCATTTCTTTTTCGTAACTATAGTAGTCGCCACGAGTCTTAAGTATTTGTGCTTTGTACATATAAATTTCAACTTGTATTGAGGAAATATCATAAGTTTCAACAATCTGTAGAGCGGTTGACATATATTTATCTACTTGCTCCCATTCTTTTAATTCTAAATAAATTTCAATGAGACTTCGCAAAGCATATATTTTATCCATATGTTGATGTAAGCTTTCATTAATCTCAAGTGTATTATTAAAATGTTGAATAGCTTTTTCGTATTCTTTTAGCCCTTGGAATACTCTTCCATAATTATATTCAACCATCGCTAATAGATTGGGGTCATTGAGAGGTTTTATGTATTCCTCAGCTCTTTTTAAATATTTTAATGATTCTTCGTAGTTTCCGTCTAAATGATATTGAACGCATATTGTTATAAGGGTTTCTGTTATTCTTGAAGGGATATTCAATTTTTGATAAATGTTATATGCTTTTTTTGAATATGCTAAGCTGACAGATTGACTATTAATAATACGTTGTTTTACTAAGCTCATATTGTAGTATAGGTCGGCGCGTTGTAGAGTTTCTTCAGAAGTCAATAATTTATCAGCCTGTACATAATGTTCATTTGCCTTAAGGAAATCTTGTATATAGTAAAAATAATTTCCGCATGCTATGTAATAATATAAAAAGTCGGAAGTAAATTGATTATTTGGACGACTTGGTATTAAATTTGTAGAATGATTGTAAATTGTTTGAGCTTTTTTAATTGATTCAGAGCGGACATAATAATGAACTAAGACACCAAAAATTTTTAAAAGTATAGAAGTTGGATGCATTTCACGTGCGTGTAGTTCCAAAATAGAAACTTCGTTTTCGGCTAATTCTTTCGTCTCTTTGTAGCAATCCGTAATATTAGATATTGTCTCTTCTGCACTATGCATATTTACTTTGATAAGGTGGTTTATATCTATATCAAGTTTTTTTGCGACTTTTTGCAGGAAAGATTGAGAGGCCTTTATTTGACCATTTTCAATTCTGCTTAAATATGTAATAGAACATATACCCTTTACTAGTTCCCCTTGTGTCATTTCACGATGTATTCGAATTTGTCGTATTCTTTCACCCAGCTTCAAAATATCACCTCTGTTTCATGCTTTATACTATTTTAATTTAATAAATATAGTTTCATCCTAAAAAATGGATATAATTAATATAATAATCAAGAAATACAAATATATAAAGTGTTTATTAGCAAAAAAAAGTTTTTCAACTTTTAATTACATGTAAAGTGATGTGTGTTTTTTGTATTCATACCCCGCTCATACAAAGAACAAAGAAGACAAATAAAATGATGACAATACCAATGCCGAAGTTAAATAAAAGAGTACTATCCATATATGTAACCTCCTTATTTGAAAGTAAAGCACTCTGGCTGGAGTGCTTTTTATTATCCGAATCTGTCGCAACGAACGCTGCAACGTATAGAAAGGGAATAATACGTTTAAGAGTTATATTAATTTATGCATTTATTTTGTAAATGAGCAGGTCCTTCTCAGGTATAGAAAAAAAAGACACTCTTTCGAGTGTCTTTCATGATGACAAAATGTGTCAATTGCTTGAGTTTGATAAGACGCTAATTTCCGTTTTAACGTCTTTTCTTTAATCAAGAAGTGTAGCAACAGCGATTCGAATAAATTGTAGCATTTTTTAAATGGGTGCGCGCATGCAATTATGCATATTGTAATTAGAGGGAAATTGAATGTGAAAAATGAATGAGTAAATATATATAGAATATTTGATGAGGAGCGAGAGGAATGAAAATACATAAATTAACAGAGGAAGAAGCGAATGAAATAAATATGTGGACGTATGAGGAACCGTACAATTTATATAGTTTTTCAGGAGAGGCTGAAGTAATAGAAGAGCTATTAGATGGGACGTATTACGGTTGTTGTGATGAGAATGGAGAATTCATCGGCTATTTTTGTTTTGGAGAAAATGCGCAAGTGCCAGGGGGAAGAGATGCTAATTTATATAGGGGAGAAGATGTAGTAGATATTGGGCTTGGAATGAAGCCGGAGTTAACAGGGAAAGGGATGGGGGAAATATTTTTTCAAGCGGGAATAGCATTTGCTACTGAGGAATTGAATTCGAAAATGTTTCGACTGAGTGTAGCGACATTCAATAAGAGAGCGATTAGGCTGTATAAAAACATTGGATTTCAAGTAGGACCTCTTTTTTTGAGCCGTGGAAGAGAGTTCATGCTTATGGAATATGAAAGGCCGTCAGTGTGAAACTGACGGCCTAGATACGTTACTCTGAATGCTCAGCACGGTGTGCTAAACGACTTGAAGCAGCGGCAGCGATTCCGCCAACGATATCATCAAGGAATGTATGCACCTTTCCAGTTGATTTATCATTTAAGTATTCTAAAATACCTGGTTTTAATTTATCGATATATCCAAAGTTCGTGAAGCCAATTGACCCGTACACGTTAACGATTGAAAGTGCGATGACTTCATCAATTCCATATAGTCCTTCATCGCGTTTTACGATATCTTGTAACGGCTGACTTAACATTCCTTTTTCAGCAAGGACATCAAGTTCAATGCCTGTAATAAGAGCGTTTTGTACTTCTCGTTTTGATAGTACACGCTCAACGTTATAGCGACATTCTGACATCTCTAAATTTGCATGGTATTTCTTTTGAAGAAAATGAACAAGATCAGCAATATCGTCAATTGTTACACCGCGCTCTTGTAATAGTTGTAATGCTCTTTCTTGTAGTTGATTTGAGTCTTTCATGTTTATCACCTTTTTTTCTTTTTAGTATTTGTATACGTTTCGTTGCTTTATCATGTGCATAGGAATGAAAGGCGAGCACAAGCTCATATATATAAAGAAAAACCATAGGTGGCGACTGCGATGATTCAGCATATTTATGAGCATTATCACATGCATGTTAAAGAATTAATCCCCCTTGGCCCCTATAAAAGCTTTTGGATTCGCAACAAAATTTATGTACTTGTTCCAATTGGAGAAATGGAGGAAGAAGTACTTGTAGAGATGAAAAAGCTCAGTGATTATATGAACCAGCAAGGGGATATAACTGTTTCGACTTTCGTTCCGACTATACACGGCTACTATGTAAGTGAGATAGAAGAAAAAAATTACTGCTTATTAAAAGGTATGCGTATGTTAGAGCGACATGCTACATCATTAGGAAGTGAGCTTTCTATATTCCATAAACGTGGCGCATTCTTTCCAGAAGAAGTTGAGCAATTAAGCCGCATTGGTGAATGGAAAGCATTATGGGAAAAAAGGCTCGACCAATTAGAAAGGTTTTGGCAATCGCAAGTGATGAACCATCCTTCAGACGTATTCGATCAATTGTTTATTGAATCCTTCCCGTATTACTTAGGAGTTGCAGAAAATGCAATTCAATATGTTGTCGATACAGAAATGGACGATACACCACAAATAACTGACGCAGCAACAATTTGCCAAGAACGATTTACACCTTTATTATGGCAGCAAACGAAGCGTTTAAAACTTCCTTTTGATTGGGTATATGATCACCCAAGTAGAGATATAGCAGAATGTATTCGCTATATGATGATAGAAAAAAAGAAAGATTGGGAGCAAACGGTAGTTCAATTCATTACAGATTATGAACGTAATTATTCGCTCTCTTCATTTGGCTGGCGCTTATTATTCGCAAGGCTTCTGTTCCCGCTTCACTACTTTGAAACGATTGAACGATATTATCAAACAGGAAACGAAGAACAAAAAGGCATATATAGAGCCCGTTTAGAAATCATTTTACATGATGTGAAGCACACTGAGCAATTTATGAATCATTTTTACGAGTCATTTCGTTTACCTGTTGAGAAGTTAGGCATTAGGAAATTAGATTGGCTGTCTTAAACGTATAAAAAAGAGACCAATTGAGGTCTTTTTTTTATACCACAACAGATAACCGTGTCTATCTTTATATAATAAGAAGCTATGCTCCTACTTTTTGATCTGTACATATAGTTAAAATAATGTGGTGTCTTTCAATTTTTTCATTTACCTTTTTTAATAATTCTTGTTGTATTTCTTTAAATAAAAATTGATAGCTCGTATTCCATGTCGGTATAACGGGTGAAAGACTTAATAAATATTCTTTTTTCTGCTCTAATTCTTGAATTGTTACAAAAGTACTCCCTATTTTTGGCATACGTCGTCCCCCCTATGTTTTTCGCTGTATATGTGTGAACGATTCACTATATATTAATTATCGCATTTTTTGAGAAGGATTTCCAATTTTGTTTTATGATGTTAATAGTGTAGGGGAGTATGTCTTTTTTGCGTACAAAAAAAGAGACCAAATTTGGTCTCTTTTCTTAGAAGTAGCTTTGAACGAGCCACCGCCGCTTTTAAATTAAAATACTTGTTCTACTTCAATAACGCCTGGTACTTCTTCAAGTAATGCGCGTTCGATACCAGCTTTTAGTGTGATTGTAGAACTTGGGCAGCTTCCGCATGCACCCATAAGGCGTAATTTTACGATACCTTCTTCAATGTCTACTAATTCAACGTCTCCGCCATCGCGAAGTAAGAATGGACGTAATTTATCTAATACCTCTAGTACTTGTTCTTGCATATGTGGGTTTTCCATTTTTATCGACTCCTTTCATCAGTTTTATTATAATCAAGATAGAGGGGAAAATCTATTTTTTCTCTTCTTGTTTTATTGTCAAAATATTATATCGTGTGTACAACGTGTTTTTTCAGTATAGGGGTATGGAATAAGTTTGTAAAATGATGTGCTTATGTACTAAGACATCTGAATATACTGTTAGGGCAAGAAGTGGGGGAGAAGAAATGGTTAATGTGCAAGTGTATGGGACGAAAGTAATTTGTGCGAGCTGCGTCGGAATGCCATCTTCAACAGAAACATTTGAGTGGTTACAAGCGGCGATTGGTCGTAAATATGAAGGACAAGAAAATAAATTTAATTTCGAGTATATTGATTTTCAACAAGAACAAGAAGATGAAGATAAAAAAGCATTCGCAGAGCGCGTAGTGGAAGAAAATCTATTTTATCCGGTCGTTCTTGTAAATGGAGAAATTGTTGGAGAAGGAAATCCTCGTTTGAAGGATGTTTACGAAGAAATCGAGAAATATTTATAAAGCAGGAAGCCTTTGCGAATTTGCAAAGGCTTTTTTTAATGGAGGGATAGATGTGGAGAATGGAATAAAACAAGTTTTACCAGAAGAAGTAAAGCAATTAATGGAGCAGTACATAGTAAAATTAAAAGGAATTTTTTCGGATGAAAAAATAGTCGGGGTATATATTTACGGATCAATCGCGTTAGGAGCATTTCATATAGAAACGAGCGATGTTGACTTTGTTACGGTAATAAGTGATTCCGTGAATGAAGCTGAAAAACAACAAATTATAGAACTGCATAAAAAAATTAGTAAAAGTACGTTAGGTAAAAGAATGGACGGTATGTATATTCCGCTTGCTGACTTAGGGAAATACAATCATGAAATAAATGAGTACGTGTATTGTTCAGATGGTAAGGCTGATATTGGTCATTGGGATATTAACGCGGTCACATGGTGGACATTGAAAAATCAAGGTATTACAGTTAGAGGGAAAGAAGTAGAAGACCTTTCCTTTCAAATAAAGTGGGACGATGTAGTAAATACAATGAAATACAACGTAGAACATTACTGGCTTGAAAAAGCGAAGCGTCCCTATTTATTTTTCATGGAAGAATGGGTAGAATCAGCTGTCGTTACGATGGGACGTATTTTATATACGTTAGAACATAAAACAATTGTTTCAAAAGATAGAGGATTGCAATACTTATTAGAACGTTCAGCGAAAGAATGGGAGCCTTTATTAAAAGAGGTAGAGCGAATGCGAAATAATCCAAAGGGAAAGCGCAAGCTCTCTATTTGGAGGAGGGCTGATATGACGAAGAGGTATTTGCTGTGTTTGATTGAAGAGTGTAGGAGGAAGTGGTAGGTGAATAGTAAAAGCATCCTTCATATAAAGGATGCTTTTACTATTTTTATATAATGAAAAAGTACTTTGCAAGGAATGAGAAGTCGAAAGATAATCTAAAATATGGATAGTTTCATGTGAAACATTATGCAATAGACTGTTCTTTTTGATGTTTATAAGATCTATTCTTGTTTGTAGAATACAATCGAATATTGAAATGTTTTCTCTTATTTGTAAATGGTTCGTTATAAGCTGGGGGAGACCGATAGGATGAACACCTATGTCTATATAGAAATCGTCTCCAAACTGGCTGTTTTGTATATTATAGTTAATTAAAATATTGCGCAATAGAGGGGGAAGATATTATGATTAACCACAATAAAATTAAACAACTTTTAGCACATGTAGATCGCGCTGAGGATAATGAAATTGAGTTAGAGTGTGAATTTGAACCTATGACAATCGAATTATTTAATAGTGAAGAAATAGAAGAAGGACAACTTGGTTATAGCTTTGATGAGGAAGGGCAAAGCTTAGTCGGAAATGAAGAGGGAGATTGGAAAGAGGGATGGATTGTAATTGGGATAGATTCCTATCTCGGAGACCCGATCTTTGTAGATAGTAATGATGAGAATTATCCGGTTTATACAGCTATGCATGGTGAGGGAGATTGGGAGCCAGAATGTATAGCTAAGCGTATAGAAGATGTTATTGAGAAAGTGAAGGGTAATGTGGGATAGTTGTGTAAGTGGAAATATGTTTGAAATAGTAGAGAGCTAATTTGTGAAGTCTCTTAAGTCGAGATTTTAGGTTTGGTCATATTACAATAGTAGTTTAATAGGAGAAGGGTGTGTCAAAATGATTTTGATACATCCTTTTTTGCGAATATACAAGATGTTTAACATAGTGTATTAAATGTCTTATATATGAGTATTCTAATATATTTAATAGTAAAATGGAATATAGAATGGATAATTGTCGGAATGTATTCGGTTTTTGTTCATTTTTATGAAATATAACTATTTTTTGTTAGATTCCTTCTTTTTATAGATATACAATAAAGTTATATAGAAATAAGAGAAGGATGATGTACGTGAAGGACACTGTTTTACAGGAAGCGATAGCTCCTAAAGAGTTACATAAAGTTGTGAGAAATAATACTGCATATTACGACTTTAAGTGGGGGAAAGCAAAAGATCCCGAGAAGGGAAATAGTTGGAACTGGATAGCCTTTTTCTTCCCATTATTGTGGTTAGCTTATCGCAAAATGTATAAATTATTTATTATTATTGCATTAGTAGGAGTTCCTACTTTAATTACCTCTGTTTTTATAGATATCCCGATGTGGATCGATTTTATTGTTTATTTCGGAACTATGCTATTTACTGGATGGCAAGGGAATCGTTTATATTACAAGCATACAGTTCGTGTTTTACATAAGGCAAAAGAGTTATCTGATGCACAACACAATTATTACTTCCAAACAAAGGGTGGCACTCATGTTGGGATTATGCTTGGATTAAATGCGTTATTATTTGTAGTATTTGGTGCAGCTGGTTACGGGTTATCGTATTTACCGACGGAACCGAATATAAAAGATGTAGTTCGTTTAAGTGATGAAGGGATTACATTGGAAGTTTTTACTGATGATCCAAAATGGACGTATGTAAAAAAAGAAGGACGTTTTGATATAGTAGAATTTACTGGTTATGATTATGAGGAAAAAAAGGATGTAAAGGTTAAGTTCGCTGTGTATTTA
This sequence comes from Bacillus sp. P4_E1, assembly GCF_056401715.1. Taxonomy (NCBI): domain Bacteria; kingdom Bacillati; phylum Bacillota; class Bacilli; order Caryophanales; family Bacillaceae; genus Bacillus; species Bacillus sp. P4_E1. Next base: position 41,248 of record NZ_JBFUIV010000025.1, on the reverse strand, counting down.
GATAAACAGAGATTTGAATGGAAAGAAATTTATTTAAACGATAAAAAGTTAAATGAAGAAGAAGCAGAAGAGTATCAATTTTATATTGAAGAAAATGCCTGGTATTAATATAAATAGATAATGATGTATCGCAAAAAGAAGAGTCTAATGAAGATTCTTCTTTTTATTTATGAGAAAGGATATGTAACAAGAAGAGAAAAACATTAGTAAACAAACGCCATACTAATTGAAATTTTGTAAAATACAATAAAAAATGAGAATTTGAGGTAGGCTTGTCAATAACGTAAGACTATGGCAGTATAAAGAAATGCTATACAAATTTTATTTATCGACATGTAAAAATTCGATTTGATTTTTACGTATAAATAATGAACGGAGGAAATGAATTTATGGCTACTTTACCAAATTGTCCAAAATGTAATTCAGAATATACGTATGAGGATGGCGCTCTTTTCGTATGTCCAGAATGTGCCCATGAGTGGGGTCAAGAAGCGGAAGCTGAAAGTAATGATGGTGCAAAAGTTGTAAAAGATGCGAACGGAAACGTTCTTCAAGATGGCGATGCTGTTACTGTCATTAAAGATTTAAAAGTAAAAGGAACTTCTTCAGTTGTAAAGATTGGTACGAAAGTAAAGAGTATCCGTCTAGTTGAGGGAGATCACGATATTGATTGTAAAATCGATGGTTTCGGAGCTATGAAGTTAAAATCACAGTTCGTTAAGAAAGCGTAAGATTAGCAAAGAAAAAAGACGCTCTGTAAGTAACTTGCAGAGCGTCTTTTTTATGATTGTACTTCAACTTCTTTCAACTGGCACCGCTTATTAAAGAACGTTTTATAACCAAGCTGTAAGAAGATAATAACAGAGAAAGCTGTACTTCCAGAAATGCCAAGTATAATCGCAATTTGATATTGGATAGCTGTAAATGGTGATACACCGGATAAAATTTGTCCTGTCATCATGCCTGGAAGACTTATAATTCCCATTCCGACCATGGAATTAATTGTTGGTAAAATAGCAGAATCGAAAGCGTCCCGTATGAGCGGAGCAGCTGCTTGTTTTGGAGTTGCGCCAAGCATAAGTGCACCTTCAATATGGTCTCTTTGTGATTTCATACTGTTTAAAAAGGTGTTTGCCCCGAGGCAAATACCTGTCATAGCGTTACCGATTAGCATGCCGGCAATAGGAACGATATATTGCGGAGCATACCAAGGATCGTGTCCGATAATGACAAAGATAAATAGTAGAAGAGGGCCAATTGATCCAGCAATCATGGAAATGGCAGCAACTCTTTTTAATTCTTTTGACATAGGAAGGTTTATTCGTTTATAAATGTTGAAAATAGCAAATGTAGTAATAGAAGTAATGAGAGCTATTGTATAAAACGGATTACTATTTTCAAATATGTATGTAAGAACATATGCAACTAGTACAAGCTGAATTGTCATACGTAATGTAGCAATTGTAATTTGTTTCTCACGCGGTATTCCTTTTAATTTCACAAGTCCGATTAAAATAAGGATGAAAATATATGCAGCTGCAAGTTGCCAAATTTGTAGTTCAATAACGCCCTTCAATTGATAGCACTTCCTTTCTAGTTGCACCGTTTGTTTTACTAATTTCAATAATATCGTCTGCGATTTCTTCTGGAAGTTGTTGCGAGTGCGTGATGAAGATAACTGTTTTTTTCTTTTCTCTTGCCAGCATAGTAAATTGTTTCATAACGCGGCGTTCTGTGTCACCATCTAGTGCCGAAGTTGGTTCATCTAATAAATAGACGGGCGGATCCATTAGTATAATACGAGCGAAAGCAAGTCTTTGTTTTTCGCCACCTGATAAAGAAGAGGCGTTATCTTCTAATTTTTTATCTAGGCTAACAGTCGTTAATGCGCCTTGCAGGGCATCGTCATTTGGAAATGGCTTTTCAGAAAATCGAAGTCCCATTAATAAATTATCTTTAATTGTTCCATCAAAAATAGGCGGAGTTTGTCCGAGCATGACAACTTCACGGCGTAATTGAATGGGAGGATAATCTAAAATAGATTTTCCGTTATATTCAATTGTGCCAGATGTTGGTGATTGTAAATCGTTTAACATGCGAAGTAATGTGCTTTTACCACTACCACTTTCACCGATAATACAAGTTGTTTTTTCTTTTTGAATCTGTAAATAAGGAATGTGTAGAATATCTTTATATGTGATGTCTTTTAATATAAACATAAATTGCTCCTTTCTGATTCTAGTTATATCGTATCAAAAAGAGAGGGAAATAGAAAAATAAAGTCTCTTTAGAAGGAACATCTTTTTTCTTTGTTTTAAAACTTTGCGCGTGGCAGGAAAAGGCACTGACCGATCCTATACTATACATAGCCAGTCCCTCTCGACCATTTAAAAAAATGCTTTTCTGTCGGTTTTTCATAGAATGACTGAGTAGTTACAAAAAATGAATAGAAAAAGGCTGTCTACTATGTAGGCAGCCTTTAAAGTATTAACCGTTATGATATTTGTACATCCAAAGAAGACCGGATTTTAATAATCTCGGTACACGTCCCATTAATGGTTGGTTTGCTAGTAAACCAAATCCGTGTTTTTTGCCGAGAGAACCGAGAACACCTTTTAATTTAATAACAGGCAGTTCTTCAGGAAGGGGTTCATTATTCCAACGTTTTAATAATATTTGGACAATTTGTTCTCCTTGGCCTTCAGCAAGTTGAGCAGATGGTGCGTGTGGAAGTGCTGCACAATCTCCTACGACATAAACGTGCTCGTTATTTGGAATATTGTGACATTTAGTTAAAACAACCCGTCCGCTACCATCTTGTTCTACTGGAAGGTTTCGAACAACTTCATTTGCTTGAATACCAGCTGTCCAGACGATTGCATCACATTCAAGTGGTTCATCATGGTTGTATACAATGTTTGGTTCCACTTTTGTAATGTTAGAGTTTCGTATAATGGTAACTTTATGTTTTACAAACCATTCTTCTACGTATCTACTTAATTTCTCTGGATATGGGAATAAAATTCTATCTTTTCGATCAAATAAATAGATTTTTAAATCTGAACGGCTTTCGCGAAGTTCACTTGCCACTTCAACGCCGCTTAAACCAGCCCCAACGACAGCTACTGTTGCATTTGGTTCTAAGCTATTTAATTGTTCATATGTCTTACGTGTTTGTTCAATTGATTGTAGGCTATGTGTATATTCCTTCGCCCCAGGAACGTTATGATATTTATCTTCACAGCCAAGCCCGATAATTAAATCATCATATTGAATCGTTTCACCGCCATCGAGATGAACGGCCTTCGTTTCGAGGTCAATATTTGTTACTGTTCCGTATTGAATATTGAGACGTGGGTGCTCAGGAAACGGTATGCGAATATGCGTTTCTGAAATTGTACCCGCAACTAATGCATAATATTCAGTTTTAAAGCAATGATATGGTACTTTGTCGATTAATGTCACTTGTACATCATCTGGAAGTTGGTTGCTTGGAAGTAGCCGCTGCAGAATTCTCATTCCACCGTAGCCACCACCTAGTAGTACGAGGTGTTTCATGATGGATTACCCCTTTTCTGTTGAAATATCCCCTAATCATACAATTTTATATTAATAAAATATTTTGACTTTACACAATCAAATTATATCGAATTTGTGAACAAATAACAATGCATGAATGAATACTCTGTTGTACAATAAGAAGAAAAGTAAAGTAAATGGTTTTCATTTTCTAGTTACTATTTACTATTTCATTATGAGTAGTATGTTATATAAAGAAGACTATCTATTATGAAGTGAAATAGTGAAGTAACCAAATAGTTTAGAATATATAACGAAAACAACAAGAAACAGCTTAGTTTCCTTCTTATAAATAAAGTGGAATGGTAACAAGTAGAGAGGGTTACTTATCCGTTTCGCAAATTAGGTATGCACATACCATATAAAGTAAATGGTAATTTGTTTAGAGATACAGGGGGGAGAGAGTTTTGATTAAACCATTAATCGAATTTTGTGTAGGTAACCTTGCAAGCGGTTCGCAAGCAGCTTTAGAAAAATTAGAAAAAGATCCTAATTTAGACGTAATGGAATATGGTTGTTTAGGATATTGTGGCATCTGTTTTGAAGGTCCATTTGCACTTGTAAATGGTGAAGTGGTACAAGGTGCAACAGTAGAAGAACTTGTAAATAATGTATATGATTATATGGATGAAAATCCAATGTTTTAAAGCGTTGCAAACAGGCAACGTTTTTCTTTTTTCATTTATCCCGCTATTTGCGGGCAGTAAGACTCCCACCTCAAAATTCAGCTGAAGCAAAGAAGTTAGGTTGAAGCCCTGTTTCCCGTCCCCCCACTGATTAAAGTTTCACTTTATTAGGAGTGTTTATTTCGAAAAAAAAGCCCTTTTAGAAGGGCTTTTTTCTTACACGATTTGTGTAAGAACGGCTTATTGCCAAAACACTGTCAAATATGAGAAACGGGGGACATTCATATTGTGTTCTAAAAGCATGCATTTTATACTTGAAATAATAAATTATTTTTGGAGTGAATAAAAATGAGCCAATTTTCTTTTACAAAAATGCATGGTCTTGGAAATAGTTATATATATGTAAATATGTTTGAGGAACAAATTAGAGAAGAAGATTTAGCAATTGTAGCGGAAAAGGTTTCAAATATTAATACTGGTATTGGTGCAGATGGAATGATTTTAATTTGTCCTTCTGACGTGGCACCAGTAAAAATGCGCATGTTTAATAACGATGGCTCAGAAGGAAAGAGCTGTGGAAATGGTTTACGCTGCGTAGCGAAATATGCGTATGAGCATAAACTAGTAGAAGGTAAAGTTTTCACAATTGAAACGTTAGCTGGTATTGTTACGGCAGAAGTAACGGTAGAAGATGACAAAGTTACATTAGCGAAAATCGACATGGGAGCACCTCGTTTAACACGTGAAGAGATACCGATGCTTGGTGAAGGAGAAACACCATTTATTCGTGAAAACTTCTTATACAATAATCACCGTTATGCATTTACAGCTGTTTCAATGGGGAATCCACATGCGGTTATTTTTGTTGATGATGTAGAAAAAGCGCCTCTTACAACGTTAGGACCGGTTCTTGAGACGCATGAAATGTTCCCAGAGCGAGTGAATGTTGAATTCATCGAGATTTTGAATGATGAAGAGATGAATTTCCGCGTTTGGGAACGAGGATCTGGTGTAACACAAGCTTGCGGGACAGGAGCATGCGCAGCTGTCGTTGCGGCAATTTTAAATGGGAAAATGGAACACGGTAAAGAAATTACGGTTCACTTAGCAGGCGGCGACTTAATGATCGCATGGACAGAAGAAGGAAATGTATTAATGAAAGGACCTGCGGAAATAATTTGCCGCGGAGTGTATGAGTACAAGATAGAAGCGTAAAGATGTATAATAGAATGAGAACAGAAAGGATGGTGTATTTCATGATTGAAGTAACAGAACAAGCAGCTTTTCAAATTAAAGATATGTTAAAAGATGCTGAAGATGGAGAGAAGTACGTGCGCCTTGCTGTACATGGCGGCGGATGTAGTGGTCTTTCTTACGGCTTAGGATTTGAAGTAGAACCAAAAGAAGACGACACAGTTCTTGAGTTTTTCGGTGTTGAATTTGTTATCGATAAAGAAAGTGCTCCGATTGTAAAGGGAGTGAAAGTTGACTATAAGCAATCTATGCTTGGCGGCGGATTCACAATCGACAATCCAAACGCGATCGCATCATGTGGATGCGGATCATCTTTCCGTACAGCGTCGAATGCTGGTAAGCCAGAAGATTGCTAAGTTTTTTCATCCCTTTATTCTAAGTGGAAATTGAATGGGTAGGTTGCATATAAAGACCTTCTTAGCGATGAAACCAAATCGTTAGGAAGGTCTTTTCTTTTGCGCTAAAAAGAAAAAGAGCATGACAAAGATAACGAATATATGCAAGAAGAAGGCTAAAGAGGATGCATGAAGGTGCAGGCTATATCGAATTGTATAGAACTGACTCGTTCCATATTAATTAAAATACGCTGATTACTAGAAATTAAAAACTACCGGAGGAATTACAATGAAGTCATTTAAGAAAGTACTGGTATTAGGGATGACGTTGGTTACAGCATCAATATTTGGAGCTTGTTCTAACGATACAGACGTGTTAACAAAAGCGGGAGCAAAGCAACAAGTGAAATCGGAAGCGGAAGTACTAAAAGAACAGAAGGAAACCCCTATGACTACGAGCGAACGTGACAGCATTAAATATGAGGACGCTACATCGTCACAGAAGCGTTATATTTCTCGTGACGAAGCCGAAAAGATTGAGGAAGGCATGACATATACGGATATCCTTAACGAGATTGACTACGGTGGTGAGAACATAAAACATTATAATAACAAGGAAAAACGCGTGTTTTATACTGAAAAGGATACGGATGGTACATATGAAATTATGGTTGAATTAAATACATATGGTTACGTTGTTAATATTGAACGCACTGCTATAAAGGATGCGGATAAAGAGAGTCAGGTATCTACGAAAAGCAGTGAAGAACCTGTAAAGGAATATGAAGAAAAAAACGACCGCGTACCGTGGTATAAAGATGTAAATAACGATTCGGCGGAAGTAGACTATAATCACTATTTGAAAATCAAAAAAGGTATGCCTGCGAATCAAGTAAAAGCTGCGATTGGACAGCCACGTATGATTGAGAAATATAAATCGTATTCAGTATACGGCTATACCGGTTATGGCGGCGAAGGAACATTACGTGTAATCTTCGAACCAAATGGAACTGTTACGCAGGTAGTAGAAGATGGATTGCATCGATAATAAATTAATTACGGGAACAATTGCAGTAAAGTTGTCGGTGGCTTTATAAAGTCTTGGAGAGAGAACCGTGAGTAATCGGAGAGGACAATGATGAACGAAGATAAGATAACGATAATTATGCTAGCAGTATTAACGATAGCGTTAGTATTTGTTGGGGTTTCGTCCAAATTCAATAGCCTCATTGTGGACGCTATCGCCGTACTATTTTTGTTGATAGCTACTGCAGTAGGCGCAGCGGTTGTAACAGAACGTAGATTGCGCAAAATGAATGGGAAGTAGCAGTTTTTTGTACGAGCGGGAGGGGACGCAAGATTGACGATATTTTTGAATTCGTAAGGAGATATGTGATTAAACCTATAATTAGATTTGTAAGTTACCTTGTAATTGATATCATAATAGAGTGCGTAATAGAAGGTGTAATAAGCGGTATAAGGAAATTACGTGATAAGATTCGTGACAAGTGGAAAAATTGGCGTGGAAGACGTTATTGGCGTTAATAGATTGTCATGACTAGGCTAGATGAGTGTCAATAACGTTTTCAATGAAAAAACACTGATTAAAGTTTTAATTTACTATCTTACAAAAGTGTAATGTTTATGTCATGTTTTTGAATTTCTTCTTTAAAGCGAAGGCCTTAAGATAACAATATAAGAAAAACATATGAGGTGAAGGAATTGAAAAGATATATTGCACTTTTTAGTATTTTAGTCGTATTTGCAAGCCTATTAGTTGGCTGTGATTTAAACCGTATGGGTAAAGATGAGTATTACGTTCAAATTACAGTAGATGGAAAAGAATATCATAGTAAAGCTGATAATGGTGAGACGTTTAAAGATTACGAATATAAACTAACTGGTTTTGATAAAGACGGTAAAGAGAAAGAATTGGAATTCATAGCGCAAAAAAATCTTCGTAAAGAAGCATTCCTACGTGTATATCATTCAGATAAAAAGGGTGTATCTGCTTGGGAAGAAGTGAAGAAAGACGAGCTTCCTGCGAAAGTGAAAGAAAAATTAGGTGTGAAATAAGACAGATGGAAAAGGAATTGACGAACAGGGTCAATTCCTTTTTTTACTTTCAAAATCCTCTTCTGAAATGACTTTAAATCCGTTTCTTTTAAATAAAGCAGTTGTCACTCCGTAACCAGTTTGTTTATTGCCGTTAAATTCCCCTGTGTAAATAGTAGAACTACCACAAGATGGACTGCGTTCTTTTAAAATTATATATTCTGGGTTTAAATCTTTTATTTGTTCTAATGCTTTATAAGCACCACGCACGAAAGCTTCCGTGACATCTTGTCCTTCTTTCGTCATTACTTTTGCTTTTCCATCTAAAACATCATCGCCATTACCGCCGATAATTTCAGCAGAAGGGCGTGGTGTTGGTAAACCGCCTAATACTTCGGGACAAACAAGGATGGTATCTTCCCTCTGTAATAACTCTTCTATTTGTGAAACGAGATTATCGTTACCGTCATAACGACAAGCAATACCACCTAAACAAGCACTAATTACAATCATATTTTCATCTCCAATAAAAAATATTAAATATCACGCCAATTTCTCTTCCTATTTCTTACCTATAAGTGAGGTGATAAAAATGGGAAGCTTATATAATTTAATGAAACCATATAGTCAATTTCGAAGTAAAGAGGAGTTTAATGCATATCAAAAACAAGTTTTGAAGTGCTATCGATTTCAATTGAATAAAACGGATGCTATCATTATTCATTTTTTAGGAAAGTATGCAGTGAATGAGAAACAGAAAACAGTGGGAGTTGCTTGTCCGTTAATGGAGACGATTGCTACAAATGTTGGAAAGAGTATTCGTACGGTACGCCGCTCGATTGCAAAGTTAGAGGAACTAGGGATTATAAAACGTGTTGCGACAAAAGAAAGATATAAGCGCGGGGGATATAGTGCAAACTTATATGTATTTCTTAAATCTGCAATTGACCGCATGGATGACCGTATGAAAATGTCCGCATGTGAAAGTGATGATCGTACAGATGGCTGTAGTGGAAACGAGCAAAAAAATGAGGAGGAAACAATTCTTTCTAAAAACATTCCACAAATAAAAGAGAAAAGAAAAGTAACGTACGAGCTTGATGAAACGTATTGTCGTCACGATATACCGAAGCCTTTTATATACGCACTGGTGCCGATGACGAGTAATCCGAAGAAGATTAATATATTTTGGAGTAAGGTGGAACTTGCTTATAAAAAGAGCGGATTACTAGAGCAAGGTGCTTTATTAGAGGGAATATTAGCTGATGAAGAAGTGTGTGGAAATTTAATTTGGAGGGTGAAAAGTGTTGTGAGAGCGTATAAGTACGGAGAAATTCGTAAAGATGTTGGAGCATTATTGTATAGTACGATGCGAGATTTATTTTTAGAAATTGGATTAGAGTGGGGAGCGGCATTAAGGAGAAGTAAGGGAATACCGTTATTCGATCCATTTAAAAAAGAGCCATGCGTATAATACATGACTCCAAGTAGCTAATCGAACTTTCTTACAACTGGAACACGAATTGCTACAAATAGTACAAAGACGATAACAGCGATTGCACCGCTTTTCATAACCGTTACAATTGGAATGCCTATCCCAAGTGCAAGCGATGTAAATGCGTAAGAGAGCGGAATGAATCCCATCGATGAAAGCATGAGTAAACTCATAACGCGTCCCATCATCTCTTCTTTTACTGTTGATTGAATCATTGCCATAAGTGGAACGATAGCCATCGCAATTGTAATACCGTAAAACATTCCAGCTAATAACGCTTGCCAAAGTACGGTGCTAAAGTTGATGGCTAGGAAGAATACACCAGACAGTAGCATCATGATAATACAAAATAGACCACGTCTGCGGTTAATGTTTTTTAATCCGACAATGACAGCTCCTATCGCCATCCCGCCGCCAACAGACGCTTCTAAGTAACTAAACTGAAGTGAATCACCGTGCAGAACGTTTTTGACGAAGAGCGGGAAGCCTACTTGCATTGGGCCGATTAAAAATAAATTTAAAAAGGCGCTACATATAAGGAAAGTTGAAAGAAATGGTGATTCTTTTACATATGAAATTCCCTCTTTAATAGAAGTAAACATGCCTTTATCTGTTTCATTTTTTTCGGGTACTGTAAATTGTATTTTTTGAACGAGTATCGCAGCGATAATGAGTAGCAGGATTGTAATTGAAAAGATTGTTTCATAGTTCGTAAATTTAATGAGAATACCGCCAAGTACAGGGCCCAAGATGACCGATCCTTGGTTTGTCATTTGAGTAAGTGAATTTGCTTGTGTTAAACGGCTTTTTTCTACAAGTTCAGGCAGAATAGATCCATCTGCTGACCAGAAGAAAGCGTCAGCAAGTCCGAAGAACAAAGCAAACAAAGCAAATGTATATAGTGTTACATCACCGACGATGAACCAGGTGAGAATGGTTGCGACAAGAATAGCGCGAATAATATTAGAGTAAAACATAATATTTTTTTTCGGGAATTTATCAGCTAATGCACCGCCGATAATCATAAAGATGAGTCTTGGAACACTAAGAGCCACGAAAACAATACCGAGTGAAGCCTCAAGGTTTAATGTTTTTGCTATGTACCATGTTTGTGAAAAAGTAAAAAAGGCTAAAGCAAAACTTGAAAAGAGAGTAGCTGCCCAAAGAAAAAGGAAGTTCGTATTTTTTAATAACGGTTTTTCGCTTCCTTCTAAAGCAGATTTATTTTGTTGTAGTTCCTCCATATTGCTTCCTTTCTACGTACCAAATTTAGACTGAAAAACCTATTAACAATCGTTTTATCCCGCGTTAACGGGCAGTAAAACTCCCACCTCAAAATTGGAATAGGGCAAAGAAGTTAGGTGGGAGACCAACTGCCCGTAAACGCCCGATTGGTGAAGGCTAATACTCAGTGGGGGATGAACAAAAACCCCCACTGAGTATAGTTTCACTTTATACAGTTTCTAATATTTCTATACTGCACTTTCTCATTGTAGACAATAATAATGAATTTGCACAGTGGCTATTTAACGACAAAAAAGAAGATACCAAAGGGTATCTTCTTTTTTGTCATTCACGCTAAAGCGATATAAATATCCACTTGTACGTTATTTGGATCTACTGCATTTTCGTCATAAAGCTCAAAGTCTGTTGTAAAAGCACGTTTGTTTTCTTTCGACCATTGCCAAATATATTCCCAAGTTTCACAAATGACTTCAGACACAGGACCTTTTCTCGTTGTAAATACCGCATACGTTGCGGCAGGTATTGTTAAGGCTGTCATATTTTCAGGAACGTCTTCTAATGAAGAAACAGGCATGCCAATAGTAAATTGATATGTACCAGTTTCATCTGATTCGTAGTTTGAGTAGAAAGCGAATGTTTCTTTTGTTTGTTGATTTGGGATGTGATGCATGATTTGTTCTTGGAAGTATTGGTTCCAAAGTTGTGGGATTTTTCCTTCAGTAGATGCTTCTTTTTCATTTGTCGTCGTAATAGAAACGCCGATTGCTTGGAAAGCTTCTTTCTTAATGATAATAGGTTCTTTCATTATAAAATTCCCCTCCATTGAATGAAACGTATGTTCTGTTTTATTGTAACATATTTTAGGAGTATGTGGTATTTTTTTCTAAAGTACATAGCTGTGAAGAAAGAGAGGTAATTTGGATTAGGGATCTTTATAACAAAAGAACTCCTTTCATGTAAAAGGAGTTCTTTTCATTTCTATATTAAAACATGCTTGAGCTATGCATTGGTTGAAGTTTTGCGTTTGGATCGAAGTAAGCTTTTGCATTGTTTACTGCTGTCGGTGCTTCACCAAAGCCGCAAGCAATGAGTTTTACTTTTCCTTCATATGTACAAATGTCACCAGCAGCGTAAATGCCAGGAATATTTGTTTCCATTTTTGAGTTCACGAGGATGCTGTTTTTTTGAATATCTAAGCCCCAATTTTTAATTGGACCAAGTGAAGAAACGAAGCCGTAGTTTACGATTACGTCATCAACATCGATGATAATTTTTTCTTCTGTTTTTACGTGCTGAAGAACAACTTGTTCAATAGTATCATCACCGATAAGTTCAACTGGAACGTAAGGTGTGCTTACTTCTGCACGGGAATTCATTAAGCTTTCTACGCTATGTTCATGTGCACGGAATTTATCGCGGCGATGAGCAATTGTAACTTTGTCCGCAATCGGTTCTAACATCATTGTCCAATCTACTGCTGAGTCACCACCGCCGAATACAACGACGCGTCTTCCAGCAAATTTATTCATATCATCAACGAAATAATGTAAGTTTTTCTTTTCATATTTTGCTGTGCCTTCTAATTCTAAGCGGCGTGGCTGGAACGCACCATTACCAGCAGTAATAATGACAGATTTAGAGTAGTGAGTTTGTTTATTTGTAACAAGCTTAAATATACCGTCAGCTTGTTTTTCAAGAGTATCAACAGCTTCTTCTAAGCAAACGGTTGGATCGAACTTTTTCATTTGTTCTTTTAAGTTATCAACTAACTCTTGTGCGCGCACTTTTGGGAATCCAGCTACATCATAAATATATTTTTCGGGATATAGCGCGGATAATTGCCCTCCAAGTTGAGGTAAGCTTTCGATAATTTTTACACTTGCTTGTCTCATTCCGCCATAAAATGCGGTGAATAGTCCTGTTGGGCCACCACCAATAATCGTTATGTCGTAAACTTTTTGATTTTCTGTCATTTTCATTCCCCCTATAGATGATGGAATTTTAATATTGATTTCATATATTGTTCATATGTACATGAAAATCCTGCAAATGATGACACTTTCAAATAAATGATAGCATATTTCAGTTAATAATACTTCTGAAAACGACTGAATAATAAGTAAGTTTGCGCATAGATGTTTTAGAATTGTATAAAATGTAGCGAAAGGAAAATACATGAAAAAAAGGCTGAAAAACCCTTGAAAACGCTATGTTATTTTAAAATATTGATAATTCTCTAGGTGCTTGAATTATGGAATGAAACCGACTAATATAGGGAAGTATTATGTTAAATTTCTATGACAAATTTCGTACGATTTTTTGACTGCGTTTTGTTATGATATAGAATGTGATAAATTCCACATTCTTGACAAATAGAGTTTTTAGTACTTGGTATTATTTTTTATTACTATTATATAAAGAAAAGGGTTGTGATTTAGTGAAGACTCCAAAAATCGTAGTTTTAGGTGCAGGTTATGGCGGGATGATTACGACTGTTCGTCTGCAAAAAACATTATCTGTAAGTGAAGCTGAAATTACGTTAGTAAACAACAACAGCTATCACTACCAAGCAACTTGGTTACATGAGAGTGCAGCTGGTACATTACAAGATGATAAAATCTGTCTAGATATTGAAGACGTTATCGATACAAATAAAGTGAACTTTGTACAAGATACAGTAGTAGAGATTAAAGCTGCTGAAAAACGTATTATCTTAAAAGATGGTGAATTAGAGTATGATTACTTAGTAATCGGTCTTGGTTTCGAATCAGAAACGTTCGGAATTAAAGGATTAAAAGAGCATGCATTCTCAATCACTAACATTAATGCAACTCGTCAAATTCGTGAGCATATGGAAGAAAAATTCGCTCAATATGCGACTGAAAAACGTGATGAGTTAGTAACAATCGTTGTTGGTGGCGCTGGATTTACGGGTATCGAGTACGTAGGTGAGCTTGCAAACCGTATTCCTGAACTTTGCAAAGAGTACGATGTTCCACGTGAAAAAGCACGTATCATCTGTGTAGAAGCTGCTCCAACAGCACTTCCTGGTTTCGATCCAGCATTAGTAGAGTACGCTGTAAAACAACTTGAGAAAAAAGGTGTAGAATTCCGCATCGGTACAGCAATTAAGGAAGCAACTGAAGAAGGTATTATCGTTGCCAACGGTGATGATGCTGAACTTCTTAAATCTGAAACTGTAGTTTGGGCTGCAGGTGTTCGTGGTAATGGTATTGTGGAAGAGTCTGGATTTGAAGCAATGCGCGGACGTATTAAAGTGGATGAGTACATGCACGCTCCAGGTCATGAAGATGTATTCATGGTTGGTGATGCAGCGTTAATCATCAACGAAGAGATTAACCGTCCATACCCACCAACAGCACAGATTGCAATTCAAGAAGGTTATAATATTGCACACAATTTAACTGTGTTAGTTCGCGGCAAAGGTGAAATGAAAAAGTTCGCATTTGATAATAAAGGATCTGTATGTTCATTAGGTCATGACGATGCAATGGGCGTTGTTATGGGTAAAAAGTTAACAGGTTGGAAAGCTTCATTCATGAAGAAAGTAATCGACAACCGTTACTTATTCTTACTAGGCGGACCTTTATTAGTTCTTAAAAAAGGTAAATTGAAGTTCTTTTAATATATAGTAGAAAAAGCAGAAACGGCTATGAGCTGTTTCTGCTTTTTTCGTATTGAAAATATAGTATAATATATAAAAAAGAAAGAATATTCTGTTCGTTTTGATGGAGGAGGTTATATCATGGGGAAGCGAGGGAAAGTGTGGTTAGCTGTCAGTGGCTTAGTAGCTACAGAAGATGGGAGATGGCTATTCGTTAAGAAAAAATACGGTGGATTGAAAGGGCAATGGTCTTTACCTGCTGGTTTTGTTAATGAAGGCGAGACTGTTGATGAAGCTGTGAAACGTGAAATTTTGGAAGAGACAGGCATTGTTGCTCATGTAAAGGGGATTATTGGTATTCGCTCAGGTGTTATTCATAATGAAATTAGTGATAATATGATTATTTTTCTTCTAGAGCCAGAGGGAGAAGACGTTATCGTACAGGAGAAAGAATTGTCGGAAGTAGCTTTTTTACATCCAGAAAATATTGCAGATGATCAAAATACTTCTGTACTCATCAAATATTTATTAGAAGGAAGAGCAGAGTCGCATTTTGAAATGGACAAAACATTAAATCCAGGAGAGCAATTTGGTTATACGGCTTATCATGTGTTTACGGCGTATGCGAAGGAGAGGGAGAAGAAGTGAGTATACCGGTACTACTTATTTCAATGATGTTGTTCTTTATTTTATTTTTTGGAATTGGATTTTTACTCAACATGATTTTGCGAGCTACGTGGGTAATGGTTATTGTATATCCGATTATTTGTATGCTTATTATTAATAAAGCGAGTGTATGGGACTATTTTTCAAAGCCAAAAGAAACATTTTCTTCATTTGGGACAAGTGTATCGCATTTAGGACACGCAGATGTGTTTATTCTATCTACTGGATTAGTAGGTGCTGCTTTAGCAGGAATTATAATTAAAAAACTTCGGAAAAGTGGATATCAAATGTTTTAATCTCCAATCAATTTGGAGATTATTTTTTTGCATATTCCTTCATCGTATAGGGAATGATTAACGATGAAGGAGTGTGGAATATAAAAATGTTAAAACGATATTGTATTCGCATTATGATGACTTGTTTACTTGCATTCGCATTATGCGTAACATGGCAGGCTTTCACAGGAGTTTCTTTAGTAGAGATTATAAAATCATATGAAGGAACAAGTGTAAAAGAAGTACATGCAGCAGAAATTGAGAAAAAAATTGCTCCGAGTAAAGAAGTGATAAATGCTTTAGAGCAGGCAAATGACTGGTCTAAATATCGTGTTATAGAAATGACTGCAACTGGTTATACATCAGGTATAGAGTCAACTGGAAAGAGGCCGGGGCATCCAGAGTATGGCATTACATATTCAGGTGTTAAAGCAAAAAGGGATTTATATTCCACAATCGCTGCCGATTTACGCGTATTCCCGCTTGGGACAATTCTATTCGTGCCAGGTTACGGATATGGTGTTGTAGCTGATAAGGGCGGTGCTATAAAAGGAAATCGTCTCGATTTATATTATGATACGGTGAAAGATGTTTATAGCCAATGGGGTAAGAAAAAAGTAAATGTGTATATAGTGAAAATAGGAAATGGCAAGTTTTCGGAAGAAGAGTTAACGATGTTAAATCAAGACGAAACGATGCAAGTGTTTCGTGGACAATATTTAAAACAAAGATAGTCTAGTGGTAATAACGCTAGACTTTTTTCTTGTCTTATTTCACCATAGAAGATATTGGAGATAGTATCTTTATCCTGCTATTTGCGGCCGGTAAAACCCCCACTGATTAAAGTTTCACTTTATATGAAATAACAGAATTTAGAATTGTCGCATTTTATCGAAAATAAAGTTATAATGGACGTAGAGAAATTTAGGGGGTCTGAACATGTTTCGAGTACAAAAAGAATTAGTAAGTCATGAAGCGGTAATTGTTGCCTTATTTGAAGAAGATAAAAAGAGTAGCTTTGTACAAGAACTGGATAAAGCGTTTGAAGGACAATTACAAGTTTTATTAGAAGAAAAAGAACTTTCAACTAAGAAGAAAGCCATTTCAAAAGTACATAGCTTAGGAAAAACAAATGTTAAACGTTATTATTTTGTTGGTTTAGGTAAGAAAGAGTCATATACAACGGAAACGTTACGTGCTGCTCTTGGTAAGGCGTTTAAAGCGTTACAAGCAGCAAAAGTACAAGATGCAGCAATCTTACTTGATTCTTTCGTGACAGATAAATTAGATGCGATTGATGTAGCTCATATTGCGGCAGAAGTACAAGGTCTTGGTACATATGAATTACAAACGTATAAATCAGATAAAAAGGATCGTGTAGAATTAGAGAAGTTTACGGCTATTACAGCAGAAGATGCACAAGAAATTGAAGCAGCATTAACGGTAGGATACGTACATGGACGTGCAACGAATTCAGCTCGTACGCTTGTAAATATGCCGCCAAACGTATTAACAGCGACAAAGCTTGCTGAGTATGCAGTTGAATTAGCAGAAAAATACGATATGGATTATAAGGTTCTTGAGAAAGAAGAGATGGAAGAGCTTGGTATGGGTGCATTACTTGCAGTAAACCAAGGATCTACTGAACCGCCAAAAATGATCGCTCTTATTTATAAAGGAAAAGAAGAGTGGAAAGATGTAATTGGGTTTGTTGGAAAAGGGATTACATATGATACAGGCGGTTATTCTTTAAAACCACGTGAAGGCATGGTTGGTATGAAAGGTGATATGGGCGGAGCTGCAGCTGTTCTTGGCGCGATGGAGATCATCGGTGAACTTCGCCCCGAGCAAAATGTAATTGCTGTTATTCCATCAACTGACAACGTTGTAAGTGGTACAGCATTTAAGCCAGATGATGTTATTACATCTATGAGCGGAAAAACAATTGAAGTATTAAATACAGATGCAGAAGGTCGCCTAGCGTTAGCTGACGGTATTACGTATGCGAAGAAACTTGGCGCAAATTACTTAGTTGATGTTGCAACATTAACAGGCGGTGTAATTGTTGCACTTGGAAATCATACAACAGGCGCGATGACAAATAATGAAGAATTGTTTGAACAAGTGTTAGAGGCTTCTATGGAAACGGATGAGCCAATTTGGCAATTGCCGATTTTTGAACGTGATAAAGAACGTGTCAAAAACAGTAAATTTGCTGATTTAAATAACTCACCAGGCCGTGAAGGACATGCGGTTATGGCTGGGACATTCATTGGTGAATTTGCAGAAGAAACACCATGGGTACACTTAGACATCGCTGGAACATCTGAAACATCAGGAGCACATGATTTAGGACCATCTGGAGCAACAGGTGCAATGGTGCGTACACTTGCAACACTTGTTGAGCGTTTCGGAGAAGAATAATTTTTGAAGAAAAGGCTGTCTCAAATTTTTGGGATAGCCTTTTCTTATTGATATGGTATGACTATTGTCAGTTTTTGTCGGTAAGTCGATATATTTGGAGTTACGGTTAATATAATTTCATTTACTATTTTACCGTTCCAAAAAGTGCTACATAGCTAAAGATTCGTCCTATAAAGAAATCGTATATAACGTCCCACCTAAAGCGAATGAAGTACGCCCTGTTTCCTCAGAGACAACTAATATAAGTGCATCAATTTTCTCAGATAAGCCAATTGCAGCCCTATGACGTGTTCCTAGCTCAGGATTGATTTCCATGCTTTTTGTTAATGGAAGAATATTAGCTGCTGAGACAATATGATTATTTTTAATGAGAACGGCTCCGTCATGAAGAGGGTTCCCTGGATAAAAAATCGATTCAAGTAGTGGCGCGGTTAAGTGTGCGTTTAATGTCGTTCCAGTTTGAATGAAAGAATCAAGAGCGTCACTTCGTTCCACAATAATAAGAGCACCGTGTTTTCGAGCGCTTAAATGTTGGACAGCTGTAGTGATGAAATGTGAACTTTCCGTATAAGGTGATAAATATGCTTGAATATAATATGTAGCTGCTAACGTCTGTACATTTGTTAACATATGATGAATATCTTCCATTTTACATAGAATACATTCATCTTCTTTATCGATTGCATGCTTCATGTTTGATAATTCTTTTTCAGCAATTTCAATCATCTGCTTTGTTTTTATTTTGAGCTCTTCTGACAAGCCCCATTCTTGCATAATCCTCATTCCCTTTGGTGGAGTATTTAACCATAGTGTATACAAATATTTATAGTAAAATCCTGCTAGATTTTAAAAAATATTGAGATTCAGGTTGTTTTTTTCATATAATGAAGGTACGACAGGCGAGAGGAGATGGAAGTATGAATTGGAAACAAGAATTTAGTCGCTGGCTTTCATATGCAGAATTAGACGCAGAATTAAAAGAACAGCTAGAAAACATGAAGCAAGATGAGAAGAAAATCGAGGATAGCTTTTATAAAAATCTAGAGTTCGGAACAGGTGGTATGCGTGGTGAACTTGGTGCTGGTACGAACCGTTTAAATGTATATACAGTTCGTAAAGCAACAAAAGGATTAGCTATGTTTATTGAAAAACTAGGTGAAGAAGCGAAAAAACGCGGTGTTGTTGTCGCGTATGATTCTCGTCATAAATCACCTGAATTCGCAATGGAAGTAGCTGCTACTCTTGGTGCACACGGTATTACAACATATGTATTTGAAAGCTTACGTCCAACACCAGTGCTTTCTTTCGCAGTTCGTCATTTACATACAGCAAGTGGAATCGTTCTTACGGCAAGCCATAATCCGCCCGAATATAACGGTTATAAAGTATATGGTGAAGATGGTGGCCAGTTGCCTCCAAAGGAAGCTGATGAGTTAATTAGCTACGTAAATGCAGTAGAGAATGAATTAACAGTTGAAGTTGCTGATGTTGAGCAATTAAAAGCTGACGGTTTATTACATATAATTGGACAAGAAGTAGATGATGCTTATGCAGCAGAATTGAACAATGTCATTATTAATAAAGAGATGGTGAAAGAAGTAGGAAAAGATTTAAAAATCGTCTTTACACCATTGCATGGAACATCAAATATTTCGGTACGCCGTGGTTTAGAAGAAGTTGGATTTACAGATGTAACAGTTGTAAAAGAGCAAGAGTTACCAGATCCAAATTTCTCTACAGTAAAATCACCAAACCCAGAAGAGCATGCAGCGTTTGAGTATGCAATTCGCGACGGTGAAAAAGTAGGCGCAGATGTGTTAATCGCAACAGATCCTGATGCAGACCGTCTAGGTGTAGCAGTTCGCAATCACGATGGTGAATTCCAAGTATTAACTGGTAACCAAACAGGTGCGTTAATGCTTGATTACTTATTATCACAAAAGAAGGAAAACGGAACGCTTCCAGAAAACGGTGTTGTTTTAAAAACAATCGTAACGTCTGAAATTGGCCGTACAATCGCAAAAGCATACGGTTTAGATACAGTTGATACGTTAACTGGATTTAAATTTATCGGTGAAAAAATTAAACAGTATGAAGAAAGCGGACAATATGAATTCCAATTCGGTTATGAGGAAAGCTACGGTTATTTAATCCGTCCATTCTGCCGTGATAAAGATGCGGTGCAATCCGTCCTATTTGCATGTGAAGTAGCTGCATACTACAAATCACAAGGTAAAACGTTATACGATGGTCTGCTAGAAGTATTTAAGAAGTATGGGTTCTTCCGTGAGGACCTTGTATCGTTAACGTTAAAAGGAAAAGATGGTGCCGAACAGATTCAAAAGATGATGGCAACATTCCGTGAGGATCCTCCGAAAGAAGTAGCTGGTTTAACAGTCGTTGCAGTTGAGGATTATAAAGAAAGCATCATTACAACGTTACAAGATGGAAATAAGGAAGAGATTCACTTACCGAAATCAAATGTGTTAAAATATCAATTAGAAGATGGTTCTTGGTTCTGCTTACGTCCATCTGGAACAGAGCCGAAAATTAAATTCTACTTTGGTGTACAAGATGATTCCTTACAAAATAGTGAACAAAAGTTACTTACTATTAAAGAAGATATTATGAATCGTTTATAATAGAATAGAGTGCTACTGATAGGAAAAGAGGAGAACGGAGAACGGCCTCCTCTTTTCTTGTAGTTTTGTTTGATGTAGAGGATTATTACGAGCGAGTGTTATAAATTTACACTTTACTAAGAGAATTAGAATGAAAAGCGAGGGTATTTGTCATGAAAAAAGTGAGAAAAGCAATTATCCCGGCAGCGGGATTAGGAACACGCTTTTTACCAGCAACGAAAGCAATGCCAAAAGAAATGCTTCCAATTGTAGATAAACCAACAATTCAATACATCGTAGAAGAAGCAGTAAAATCAGGCATCGAAGATATTATTATCGTTACTGGTAAAGGAAAGCGCTCTATCGAAGATCATTTTGATAACGCATTTGAATTAGAGCAAAACTTATTAGAGAAGAAAAAGTATGAGTTACTTGAAAAAGTACAAGCTTCTTCTAAAATGGTAGATATCCATTACATTCGACAAAAAGAACCAAAAGGATTAGGACATGCTGTTTGGTGCGCACGTAAATTCATTGGTGATGAGCCGTTTGCAGTATTATTAGGCGATGATATCGTTCAAGCTGAAAAACCATGTTTACGTCAATTAATGGACGAGTATGACAAAACACTTTCTTCTGTTATTGGTGTACAAACTGTTCCTGAAGCAGAAACACATCGCTACGGAATTATTGATCCGTTAGAGCAAGAGGGACGTCGTTATCAAGTTCGTAAATTCGTTGAAAAACCAGCGCAAGGTACTGCGCCTTCAAACTTAGCGATTATGGGACGTTACATTTTAACTCCTGAAATCTTTATGTTCTTGGAACAGCAACAAGTTGGAGCGGGTGGCGAAATTCAGTTAACGGATGCAATTCAAAGCTTAAATGAAATTCAACGTGTATTTGCATATGATTTTGAAGGAAAGCGTTATGACGTTGGTGAAAAATTAGGATTCGTTCAAACGACAATTGAAATGGCATTGCAGCACCCAGAATTACGTGATGATATGCTAGTAATGATGAAGAAAGTTTTAGACGAGCAAATGAAGCAAGAGTCTTAATATAATAAACAAGGAGCTGTTCCTATAGGAACAGCTCCTTGTTTATTATGAAATCGTCGAATGAGAATGCTGATAAGCGGAACGACGTACAGCATAGTATATGCGAGGTGCGATAATAGCGCCGATAATTGTAAACGCAATATCCTTTACTGCGAACCACATCATAATCATCCAGGCAGCTTTATAACTCATATTACCACCCATGAAAATATTGACTGCCCCGTACATATAAGTAGTACCGATAATATACGTTAAAATGATTCCGACGAAAGAAGAAATTGCAAAGGTGCTGAATGTTGGTCGTTCTTTTTGTTCTACTAGTTTTCCTGATACGTAAGCAACGATAATAAATGCGATAATAAAACCACCAGTAGGATCTAAAAGTGCTCCAAATCCAGCTTTGAAGTTAGCGAAGATTGGCGCACCTGCTACTCCAACAAGCATGTAAACAGTCATTGATAATGCCCCAAGTCTACTCCCGAGAAGAAGACCTGCTAAAATTGCGAAAAATGGTTGCATAGATAATGGAATGCCCGCTATTTGTAAGAATGGTGCCCACGATACAATATTTGCACCAATAGCCATAAGAGCGACGAACATGGCAGCTAATGCTAAATCTAAAACATGAAGCTTCTTCATAATGTTAACCTCCAGTTGTGTTTAGGTTAACATTATCGTAGCGAAAATATTTACTTGTTGTCAATCAAAATATTTTGATAAGAAGGCTTTAAATAGTCTCTAAGCAATGTGTATGGAATACGAAACTGCGGAATTCCGCTTGAATAAGGAGCAATTTCATATAAAGGGAAATAAATCACAAGATTATCGGGTTCTAAAAAGTAGTGAAACTTTTTAGTGCTCGTTACTTTTTCGACTGCATCAGGAAAATAAATGCTTTCATTTTGTTTAATTTGTCTTACAATTTCTGTGCGAATTATTTCTTTATATTTATCCTCTTGTTGAAATAAATCGTCTAAGTGTAATAATTTTTTTTCGTTTAAATCAAATGTATTTGCCTTCCACGTATACAGTCCGTGCGCTCCGCCTGTATATTGATAGTAATTCACATATAGACTTAGGAAAGGTGGTTTGTTTAAAGCTACTTTATAGTCAACATTTGCAACGTATGGATGAAAAGGTGTGCTAGATCCTTCTGTTTCTTCATAATATTTCTTCGCTTCTTTTTCTAATTTACTTTTAAATTTAGTAGTAGAGTTTTTGTAATAGGAATTCAGCTTATTTTGAAATTTCGAATCAGAAAAGTTGTGAAAGGAAGGCCTATTAATTTGATATTCTATATAAGGTTTCTTACCTTTTTGCGTTACAGTCTTAACATTGATTGTCAGGTTGGATGCTTTGGCTGCTATTGCACAATTTGGTACAATAGTCAGCAAGGAGAACATAAGCAATAGTATACAAAATTTCTGTTTCATTTAGGTGAAACCTCCTTATATAAGTGTTATAGGTAGTTTGAAATTAAACAGGTAAAATTATACATTTGATCTAAAGGGAGAGAGGTTGAAAACGATATGTCAAAAACTTTAATGGATTCGCTTGGAATTGAGTTGTTAGAAATGACAGAGGATAAAGTAGTTGCTACAATGCCTGTTGATGAACGCACGCATCAGCCGTTTGGATTTTTACACGGTGGTGCATCTGTTGCATTAGCAGAAACTGTGGCAAGTGTTGGCTCATACAATTTAATTGATCAAGAAAAATGTATTTGTTTCGGATTAGAAATTAATGCAAATCATATTCGCTCAAAGCAAGATGGAATTGTAACAGCAATTGGAACACCGATACATAGAGGACAATCGACAATGGTTTGGGATATTCGCATCATTGATGAAAATGATGAGTTACTATGCATATCAAGATGTACAGTAGCAATTAAAGAAAAACGTGAAAAATAGAAAAGAGGCAGCTCTGATGAGCAGCCTCTTTTTTTATAATTAGAACTGGATTTTTTTCTCTAAGAAACCTTTTAGTTCGCTAATTGGCATACGAACTTGTTCCATTGTGTCACGGTCACGTACTGTAACAGCTTTGTCTTCAACAGAGTCGAAGTCGTATGTGATACAGAATGGAGTACCGATTTCGTCTTGACGACGGTAACGTTTACCGATAGAACCAGTTTCATCAAAGTCTACCATGAAGTCTTTAGCTAGTTCTGCGAATACTTCAGTAGCACCTTCAGATAGCTTTTTAGATAATGGTAAGATAGCTGCTTTATATGGTGCTAAAGCAGGGTGGAAACGAAGAACTGTACGAGAATCGTTTTCTAATTGCTCTTCTTCATATGCATCACATAAGAATGCTAATGTTACACGGTCTGCACCTAGAGATGGCTCGATGCAGTAAGGCACGTAACGCTCATTCGTTTGTGGATCGATATAGTTAAAGTCTTCGTTAGAGTGTTCCATATGACGTTTTAAATCGAAGTCTGTACGAGATGCAACGCCCCATAGTTCGCCCCAACCGAATGGGAATCTGAATTCAATATCAGTTGTTGCGTTACTGTAATGAGATAATTCGTCTTCACCGTGGTCACGAAGACGCATGCTTTCTTCAGTCATACCAAGTGAAAGTAACCAGTTTTTACAAGTTTCACGCCAGAATGCGAACCACTCTAAATCTTCACCAGGCTTACAGAAGAATTCAAGTTCCATTTGTTCGAATTCACGTGTACGGAATGTGAAGTTACCAGGTGTGATTTCGTTACGGAAACTTTTACCGATTTGGCCGATACCAAATGGAAGTTTTTTACGCATAGAGCGTTGTACGTTTTTAAAGTTTACGAAAATACCTTGTGCTGTTTCAGGACGAAGGAAGATTTCGTTTGTGCTAGACTCTGTAACACCTTGGAATGTTTTGAACATTAAGTTGAACTGACGGATTTCCGTGAATTCTTGGCTACCGCAATCTGGGCATTTTACTTCATGTTCTTTCATTAAGTCAGCCATTTGGTCGAAAGTAAGACCGTCAACGACCATTTCGATACCTTTTACGTCTAATGCATCTTCAATTAATTTGTCAGCACGGTGACGAGCTTTACATTTTTTACAGTCGATCATTGGATCATTAAAGTTACCAACGTGACCAGAAGCGATCCAAGTTTTTGGGTTCATTAAAATAGCAGCATCTAAACCAACGTTGTGTGGAGATTCTTGAATGAATTTTTTCCACCAAGCTTTTTTGACGTTATTTTTTAATTCGATTCCAAGTGGACCGTAATCCCATGTGTTTGCAAGACCACCGTAAATTTCAGAACCAGGGAAAACGAAACCGCGATGTTTCGCTAAGTTTACAACTTGTTCCATTGAATACATAATAAAATCCTCCTTTTGAAAGTTAACGTATTTGCGATGACGTGATGGGTACTTTGGAAACGAGCAATATATGCTTTGAAAAACATAAAAAAACGCTCATCCCAAGGCTTAATCGCCTAGGGACGAGCGTTTGCCCGCGGTTCCACCCTAGTTGATACACAAAATGTGCATCCACTTTATCACGTATTGCTCGAGACTGCCGTTTCCTCGCAGCTTCAGGCTTTCACTATCCCTGAATCGCTTTTTATGCAAGTACTTATAAGTCCGTCATCGCTACTTATATTAATAATAATGAACATATTTTAACACGTTCTTTTTTAAATCTCAATAGAGGAACGTGCCCACCTAGGATAGAGTTTCGCCTATTTTTTCGTTATTTATTCCGTAATTTTGCTTAATGTGCTTAATTGCTTCGCGTTTACTAAGCGAGGCAAGTTCGTTGTTTTGAACGTATTCCCATACTACATCTGGTTTTGTTTTTGCATATTCGCGAAGGACCCAGCCGATTGCTTTTTGAATGAAAAATTCTTTTGAGGAATGTAGTTGTCCGATAATCCAGAAAAGGAGTTCTTCATCCATTTTTTGTTTATATTTTAGCTGGAATAAAATAGCGGCACGTTGTAACCATATGTTTTCTGATGCAATCCACTTTGGAATATATGCAGAAATTAATTCTGGATGTTTTAAAAAGATAGCACCTAAAAATGTAGGGACGATGCTATCAACAGAATCCCACCAAGATTTTGTGACAATAAGTTCTTCTAAAAATGGGATGTGAGTTTCGTTTATGTGTTTTTTATATTTTTGCATGATATCGAGTGCGGCAGCTTGAAATTCACGTTCTGGTAGGTCCCAAAGTTCACGCACGATAATTTGGAAGTCCTTTTTATCTGGGAGAGTATGTATTTGAATGACGTCTTTCAATAACTGTCTTCTCTCAGGAGTTTGAATACCGAGAAACGGGAAGTGATTTTTCATATAACGTGCCATCGGTTCTGCTTTTTCGGGATTTTGATAAGCTGTAAAATGCTCTTGTAATGCCTTTACAAATGGATGCATAGGTATGTACTCCTCTCTCATTATCTTTCTCTTCTTATTATACAAAGAGTTTGGTTAAATTTTAAAACATAACTTGCACTGTAATGAAATATGTTGAGAAGAGAGAGGAGAGGATAAGATGGAAGATCAAGGCGTACTAGCAGGTTTCTTTGCTCTTAGTTTTGCGTTTATGCTTGTTATAATAATTTGGGCAATTATTTCGTATTTGTTAACGGCTTTTGCACTTTATACGATGGCGAAAAATGATGGTGCAACTGATGGTGTTCTTGCTTTTATTCCGTTTATAAATAGTAAGATATGGGGTGATTTAGCGAAAGATAAATTACCAGATTTCTTGAAAGAAGAAGCAGGGTGGAAAGTATTTGGCATATATGTTGGATGCTTCATCTTTAATTTCGTACCAATTCTATATATATTAGCAACAGCTGTATCACTTGTACTGTCTATTTATCTTATCTATGCTATTTTGGATAGATACGGAACGAATTCCATACTATTTACGATCATTCATACAATCACATTTTCGGTTTTCTTGCCGATTCATTTGTTCATTATTCGGAATGAGCCGGTGAGGTATAACGAGTAGGCGTATCAAAGTTGCCCTGCGGTCGATATATTTGGTTCTATAATAATTCGGATATGCTGAAAAAAGAACGAAAGCGCCCTGCTGAGCAGGGCGCTTTTTTCTACTACATAAGATAGCGTAAGTAAATGTAAATATGAGAAATGATTAATGAAACGATCATAATTGGGAAGCCGACTTTAAGGAATTCCATGTAGCTGAATTTATGTCCTTCACGACTTGCGATACCAGCTACGATTACGTTAGCAGAAGCCCCGATTAATGTTCCGTTTCCACCTAAGCAAGCACCTAATGCTAATGCCCACCATAGTACGTCGACTTGTGCGTCAGAAGGTGATAAACCTAGCCCAACTGCCATATCGTTAATAAGTGGAATCATTGTTGCAACGAATGGAATGTTATCGATTGTTGCAGAGGCGATACCAGATACCCATAGAATAAGGATAGATGCCTGAGAAATATCTCCGCCTGTTATTCCAATTACTTTTTGAGCTAACATTTTGATAAGCCCGATATCAATAAGTCCTCCAACGAGTACGAATAGTCCCGCGAAGAAGAAGATTGTTACCCACTCTACACTTGCGAATACCTCTTCAATTTCATGCTCTTTCACACCGATTAGCATAAGTACAGTAGCGCCAGTTAAGGCGATGATAGCTGCATCAATATGGAAAATGGAATGAGTCATGAAACCTAAAATAGTAAGGCCAAGTACTGTTAAAGATTTCTTCATTAATACTGGGTCTTTAATGTATTGTTTTTCATCTAAGCTCATTAATTTTTTAATTTGTACAGGATCAGCAATTAATTGCTTACGGTACATGAAGTAAAGAATTGTTGCCGTAACAGCAATAATGATGATCACGATAGGTGCTAAGTTGAATAAGAAAGCATTGAAATCTAAATGCTTATTTGCAGAACCAATCATAATGTTTGGCGGATCACCAATTAATGTTGCTGTTCCTCCGATATTTGAAAAAATAATTTCAGAAAGTAAATATGGAACAGGATTTACTTGCAAGATGCGCGTAATAGATAAAGTAACTGGAACAACAAGAAGTACTGTTGTAACGTTATCTAAAAATGCGGAGCCGAGCGCGGTAAGTAAGGAAAGTGAAATTAAAATTTTAATTGGATTTCCTTGTGCTCCTTTTGCGGCTTTAATGGCAACGTATTGGAAGACACCTGACTTACTTGTAATGTTTACGAGTATCATCATACCGATGAGTAATGTAATTGTTCCCCATTCAATATGTTTCGTAAAGGCATTGTGTAAGTCAACGACCCCTGCAATTACCATGAATGCTGCACCAAGAAGTGCGATGACAGCACGGTTAATTTTTTCAGAAATAATAATGGCATATGTAATTAAAAAGACTGCGATAGCGAAATAATACTGCCAGTTTGCGAGTTCTTGCGTTGTTTCGTGCAAAACTCTCATCTCCTTTCATTCACTTTTCTTAGTGTGTCAAAAAATTAACTAGATGAAACACACATAACGTCATTATAAAGTAGAAAAATGGCGGATGTAAATGGAAGGGTTTATTTTGTCATATTTTCTGCATAGGTCATTTTTTCTTATTTTTAAAAATATTTGTGGGCATCTGACATATATATAAGATACATCCAATCTGAATATTTAAAATCGAATCAGCATTCGAGCTTGTTCGTGTAGGAGTGTCAAATAGAAAGGAATGACAAATATGATAAGGAAGGGATCGTATGGATGAACAACGATTTTTGTTTTTAGACTTTGAGTTTACGATGCCCCAGCATAGAAAAAAGCCAAAAGGTTTTTTCCCAGAAATTATTGAGGTCGGACTCGTTTCAGTTGTTGGTTGTAAGGTGGAAGATACGTATTCATCGCATATTAGACCGAAAACATTTCCGTCTTTAACGGATCGATGTAAAAAATTTTTAGGAATTAAACAGGAAGTAGTGGACAAAGGAATTTCTTTTCATGAACTTGTTGAGAAACTTGCAGAATATGAGAAGAGTGGTAAACCGACAATTGTAACGTGGGGAAATATGGATATGAAAGTCTTAAAGCATAACTGTGAAATGGCGGGAGTAGAATTTCCATTCTTTGGACAGTGTCGTGATTTATCGCTTGAGTATAAGAAGTTTTTTGGAGAGAGAAATCAAACAGGGCTGTGGAAAGCAATTGAGGCGTATGGAAAAGCAGGAACAGGAAAGCATCATTGTGCGCTTGATGATGCGATGACGACATATAATATTTTTAAGTTAGTAGAAAAAGATAAAGAGTATTTAGTCAAACCAGCACCTCCGACATTAGGGGAACTTGTTGATTTTTCGAAAGTGTTAAAGAAAGTGAGTACACAGTAACGACCAAATTGCAAAATATGTAATTTGGTCGTTTTGTTTTTTAAAGTTTGTAATCTTGCTTCAATTGCTGAAGTGTTTCTAGACTACGCCCCGCAAAAGGTGAATCATCTTCAGAAAATGAATTCATTTGAGTTTCTAATGCTAATTTTAGTGACTCTGTATAATCCGGAATTTCCCCTTCATATTTCTTCACCATTTGCTCTGGAATGTTCGTCTGTTCACGAAAAGCTAAAGCACGTCTTTCATGGAAGAATGGTACGTCAGCTTGTTTTACATTATGTAAATCACCTTGCACTGGATGTTTTAAAACAGCTAGTACTTTTACGACGTAACTGCCAGGACGGCTATTTGTAATTTCGCCGATGTATTTTCCAGTTTTATAAATACCAGTAACGATTTCACCAATTTCAAATGTTTCTCTCATATTTTTCACCTCAAGTTTATAGTAAGGAAAGTGCGCGAAGGAGTCAAAGAAATCATTCGCTTTCGGAACGCCCCCTTGAGAATATGACAGGCTTCAATTATAATTTAAGATGATAAAACAGAAAATTCTGATGTTTATTCTTACTATAAATTCCCCGATAAGGAGTGTTTCATATGATGCCTTTATATTTCCCTGAAGATAAAACGGAGTATATTATTCCAGGTATTGTTTGCGTTCTATTTATCATCGGTGCGGTTGCTACGTGGCGTATGTTTATTCGTGTATCAAAACGAGAAGCAGAGCGATTACAGAAGGTAGAAGAAAAGCTTTTAGCTGAAAAGAAACGGTAATTCATTTTTGTATGTTTCCCTCTATGCTCGGACAATCTAAGGGCAGAAAGCATTTTGGAGGGAATTGAATGAAAAGACGGCTTTTTTTCAGTTGTTGTTTATTATTTCTAATGGCGGGTTGTGACCAAGGGAAGCCGAAAGAAATTGATGTGAAATTACATAATGCTTCAGGTGATGAAGTTGGGACTGCAAAAGTAGTTCAGCAAACAAGTGGAGTGAAAATTACGATTAAAGCGGAAGGCTTTACACCAGGACCACACGGGATACATGTGCATGAAATCGGAGAATGTAAAGCGCCACGTTTCGAATCATCTGGGAATCATTTTAATCCGGATAATAAAAAACATGGGCTCTTGAATCCGAAGGGTGCAGAAAATGGTGATTTACCGAACGTAGTTGCAGACGGTTCGGGAAAGATTAAAGCAGAAATCGATGCTCCGCATATAACGCTTGAAGAAGGAAAAACGACGATTCATAGAAAAGATGGAGCGTCTATTATTATTACAGAAAACGCTGATGATGGTATGACGCAACCAACGGGTAAATCTGGTGGCCGAATTGCTTGCGGTGTTATCGTAAAAAAAGTGTCGGATATGAAGAAAAAATAGAAGCTACCTTGAATGGTAGATTTTGTTGTAAAACCGCATAATAGTAAGTGGAATTATATCGATTTATCGAAAAAAAGGAGGCTGTCCCAAAATCATTTTGGGATAGCCTCCTTTTTTGTTATGAGAATGTATGGTGTAGTCTGTTTAAAATTTCTTCTAAAACAGATCTAGGACAGCCAATGTTAATTCGGATATAGGCTTCTCCACCTGTTCTGTATTTCTCACCAGGCTCAACGATGATTTTACCTTTCTCTTCAAGCAATGCTGTTCGTTCATCTTGAGAAAGATCCAAGTGGGAACAATCAATCCACAGTAAAAAACTACCTTCTGGTTTAATTACAGAAAGAGATGGTATGTGATTTTGAATATACTCACAAGCAAATTGAGCGTTATCTTCAACATACAATCGAATTTCATTTAGCCAATCATTACATTCTGTATAGGCACTTTGCATTGCTGTATAAGCAAATGTATTTAATCCGTGGAATCCTTGTCTATATTGGATAGACATAAAGGCATTACGGAGATTTTCATTCGGAATAATAATGATCGATGCTTGTAATCCAGCGATATTAAATGTTTTGCTCGGAGCCATACAAGTAATAGTGCGTGCTGCTAATTCTTCAGATAAAGAAGCAAACGGTGTATGAGTATGGCCTCTATAAATAATATCGGCGTGAATTTCATCCGCGACAACGGTTACATTATATTGCGTACATAACGTACCGAGTTTTGTTAGCTCCTCTTTCGTCCAAACGCGCCCGATAGGATTGTGAGGGCTGCAAAGAAGCATTAGTTTTACACCTTGTTTAAATTGAGTTTCTAGATGCTCGAAGTCTATCTTATATATGCCATTTTGTTTAAATAAGGGACTCTCACATAATTGTCTATTATTTGTTTTGACCATTTCAAAAAATGGTGGATAAATAGGAGGTTGTACTAGTACGGCTTCTCCTTCTTTCGTTATAGCTTGTATGCTCGTACTAAGAGCTGGAACGATACCTGCGCTAAATACAATCCATTCTTTTTGTATTTCCCAATTGTATTGGCTTTTCGTCCAATTACAAATGATATCCCCAATATTTTCAGGAGGAAGTGTATAGCCGAAAATAGGATGTTCTGTGCGTTTTTGTAATGCAGTTTGAATTGGTTTTGGTACTTCAAAATCCATATCGGCAATCCAAGCGTGGATGAGCTCTTCATTTTTATATGTATCCCATTTTGTACTATGCGTTCCGCGACGATTTACCGTTTTATGAAATAGTTGCATATGTTTGCTCCTTTCTTCTGTCAAACTGTTAAGTTATGAAAATTCTCACTCTTCTTATAGAATAGCTGATGTGATACGATAAAGAAAAGCATTAAAAAGTGAAAAGGCGGGAAGCAGATGGGTGCATATGACAAAATGATTGAGGTTGTGAAAAATTGGGATCCGTTTCAAATGGGACCGGAGTTTTATGAAACAGAAGCGAGCGATGTTGTAAACGTCGTAAGTGTGTTTGATGATCCGAAATACATCGCAAAGAAGATTCAACATATATACTTTATGTCTTTTGAAGAAGTACCTGCACTTGAAAAATGCGAAAAATTAGCAGTAGAGTTACTCGTACTAAAAGAAGGCGGAAGTTGTTCGTTATAGGCTGTCGGAATTTACGACAGCCTTTTTGTTTATTTTCATTTGTGCTGATTGATTAAAGCTTCACTTTATCCCGCTATTTGCGGGCAGTAAGACTCCTGCCTCAAAATTCGGTTGAAGCAAAGAGGTTAGGCGAGAAATCAAACTGCCCGTAAAAACCCCCACGGATTAAAGCTTCACTTTATTGCGTCGCAAACGTAATAATTTCTTCATAAACATGATCGGGCTTTTCTTCAGGTAGTAAGTGCCCTGTATTTTCGTAAGAAATGAAAGTTGAATTTGGCAGGTCTTTATGGAGACGGTGTCCTACATGTACAGGGACGACGCGATCTTTTTCACCCCAAATGAGTAATACTGGGGTTTCGATTTTTTGTAATTCAGTTGAAGATAAGTCACCTTCACGGTCTCTTATCATTCGAGTTAAAGCAGGGAATATACGATCATCATAAAAAGGAGCAGCATAGCCTTCCATCATTTCATTGTCAATTAATGAATGGTCATGAACGACATTCATTAAGTTATGGACGATGCCCCTTCGAATAATCCAGTTCTTCACGTATAAGTGGAAGAACGGTAAATAAGAGGAGTACAGTAAAGGTAAGTTTGCGCGTGCTAAATAACTAGAGCTACATAGTAAAATCGTCTTTGAAATTAATTCAGGGCGTAGTCGGTTTACAAAGAGTGAAATTTGTCCGCCCATAGAATGGCCAACTAATACAATATTCGCGAGAGATAAATGTTCGATTAAATCGATAATAATAGCTGCTAAATTGTGATAAGAATATTTAAAGAGATGAGATTTATCACTTTTTCCGAATGGTGGTAAATCAAGGGCAATTACTGTACCTTCCTTTGTTAGTAAAGGAATGAGTCGTCGATAGCTAAATGAGGAAGAGAGGAAGCCGTGAACGAGTACGAAAGTAGGTCGTTCTTTTTTAGTATTATGTTCATACAATTCGTAATGAATAGTAGTCCCGCGAGTGGAAAAAGTGAAGTAAGGGCATTTGCATTCATGGTTCATTTTTTGTCACTCCATTGATTTTTGTTCATATCATCTCCCGGCAAGAAACAAAATATGTTAACAAAAAAAGGCAAGATGACATCGTCATCTTGCCTTTCGCTTATTTATAATTACCCACGCACAATATTAGGTGGTGTTTTTCCTTGTAATCCTGCTACTAAATTTTCAGCAGCTGTCATTGCCATTTGCTGCCGAGTTTTTAATGTTGCAGATCCGATGTGCGGTAAAGTTACAACGTTTTGTAATGATAAGAGCGGATTCTCTTTTTGAATCGGCTCTTGTGTAAATGTGTCGATGCCGGCTGCAAATATTTTCTTTTCTGTTAACGCATGAATTAATGCAGTTTCATCTACTGTTTTCCCGCGAGAAGCATTAATGAAAATTGCTGTTTCTTTCATTAGTGAAAATTCCTTTTCACCGATAAGATGATACGTTTCATCTGTTAATGGAGTAAGAAGAATAATAAAATCAGATTGTTTGATTAAAGTTTGTAAATCACAATATGTAGCATCAAATTTTTGCTCAGCTTCTTCTTTACGGCGACGGTTATAGTAAAGGACATTCATATCAAAGCCGAATTTCGCTCGTTTTGCGACAGCTTCTCCAATTCGTCCCATTCCGATAATACCAATCGTACTATGATGTACATCTAGTCCGAAGTGTTCTTTTCCAATTTCAGCGTTCCATTCACCATTTTTCACATAGGAATTGAGTTCGCAAACACGGCGACCAGCAGATAACATAAGAGCGAAAACGAGATCGGCTACTGTATCATCTAACACATATGGAGTATTCGTTCCGATAACATTTTGTTTCTCCATCGCTTTTAAATCAAAGTTATCATGGCCAACAGAAATGTTACTTACTACTTTTAAATTAGGAGCAACCTGCAATAATTCTTCATTTATAGTAGATCCGAAATTTAATAACCCATCTTTATCTTTTATTTTTTCTAATAGAACATCACGAGGTACTTTCTCGTTTTGATCCCATTTTTCAAAATCACAGTGTTCTGATAAATAGTTTTCTACAAATGTTGGAACTGGTTCGGCAATATATACTTTTGGTTTCACGGTTCCATCCCCTTTCACTTTATCCTGCGTTTTTTCACTTTACCCCGATTTAACGGACAGTAAGCCTCCCGCCTCAAAAAGCAGCTTAAGCAAAGAGGTTAGGTGGGAAAGCAACGGTCCGTAAAAGCTCGATTGGTTCAAATAATAATCAGCGGGGTGAGTCTTTCCACTGATTAAAGTTTCACTTTATTTTGACATAATTCACTAAAAAAATCTTCTTTTCAAATTGGAAAGAGTATTTGTATAATTTAGACAGAAACTAAAAGGAAGGATGATTTATATGGTGACAGAGAAAGAATTGGAATTATTAGCTTGTCTTGAAAAGAATAGTCGTTTATCTGTAGATACATTAGCGAAGTTGTTAAATATAGAAGTAGAAGAAGTGAAAAAAATGGTTACGAAATTAGAAAGTGAAAAGATTATCGTGGACTATGTAACACATATCGATTGGACAAAAGTGAAAGAACATACTGGTTTAACGGCGATGATTGATGTGAAAGTTACACCGAAGCGTGGTGTCGGTTTTGATGCAGTAGCTGAACAAATTTATCGCTATTCAGAAGTGAAATCCGTTTATTTAATGTCTGGGACATATGACCTTTCTATTACATTAGAAGGAAAGACGATGGGAGAAGTAGCGATGTTTGTTTCTGAGAAATTAGCAACAATTGAATCTGTCGTTTCAACGACAACTCATTTTATTTTGAAGAAGTATAAACATGAGGGGATTATTTATGAAAAGACAGATGATGATAAGAGAATTGTGGTGACACCGTGAAGCAATTTGACCTATCTAGAGTAGCAGAATCTTTACAACCGTCCGGTATACGAAAGTTTTTTGATTTAGCGGCAAGTATGAAAGGTGTTATTTCACTTGGAGTGGGAGAGCCGGACTTTGTTACACCTTGGAATGTAAGGCAAGCATGTATTCGTTCTTTAGAACAAGGATATACGTCATATACAGCAAATGCAGGATTATTGGAGCTCCGTCAAGAAATAGCAAAGTATCTAAAAAAACAATTTGCAGTATCTTATGATCCGAATGATGAAATCATTGTTACAGTTGGAGCGAGTCAAGCGCTAGATGTAGCGATGCGTGCTATTGTAAACCCTGATGATGAAATACTTATTATTGAACCAAGTTTCGTTTCGTATGCACCGCTTGTTACGTTAGCGGGCGGGGTCCCTGTTCCAGTGGCGACTTCATTAGAAGATGAATTTAAAGTACAGCCAGATCAAATTGAAGCAGCTATTACAACGAAAACAAAGGCAATATTACTTTGTTCTCCCAATAACCCAACAGGCGCAATGTTAAATAAATCCGAATTAGAAAAGCTAGCTGTTATTGTTGAGAAGTATAATTTAATCGTGTTATCGGATGAAATTTATGCAGAGCTCGTATACGACGAAGCATATACGAGTTTCGCGAGTATTAAAAATATGCGTGACCATACGATTTTAATTTCAGGATTTTCAAAAGGGTTTGCCATGACGGGATGGCGTCTTGGGATGATTGCAGCCCCTGTTCAATTTTCAGAATTAATGCTCAAAATCCACCAGTATTCAATGATGTGTGCACCGACGATGTCTCAATTTGCAGCACTTGAAGCATTACGCGGGGGAAATGATGAAGTAATTCGAATGAGAGATAGCTATAAAAAACGTCGTAACTTTATGACGACATCTTTCAATGAAATGGGCTTAACATGTCATGTGCCAGGCGGGGCATTTTATGTCTTCCCTTCTATAGCTTCAACCGGACTATCTTCAGCAGAATTTGCAGAACAATTATTATTAGAAGAAAAAGTGGCTGTTGTTCCTGGAAATGTGTTTGGCGGGAGTGGTGAAGGATTTATTCGTTGTTCGTATGCAACATCGCTTGAGCAACTTATGGAAGCAATGAAGAGAATGGAACGGTTCATAGAGAATAAAAAAAGGACAAAACACAATACGTTTTGTCCATAAAAGGGGGGGAATACTAGAAAGCCATGTGTTAGTATTCTATCCTAATATTGGAGAATTATACGTATTACAGGAAATTTTTTCGTGAATTTTGAATGAGTTCTATCAAAGTGGTATAATTTACTAATATAAGGTGGGAGTATCCTCGGTGTTTTACTTAGGATACTTACCACTAATCGGATATTTAACAATAAATACATCTGCTTTGCTATTTACAATTGTAGAGAAAATGGTAAACGTATGGGAGTGTTTCACATGTCAGAACAATATACAACGGGAGTGGTTGTAACAGGGAAAGTAACTGGAATTCAAGATTACGGTGCATTTGTAGCTTTGGATGCAGAAACACAAGGACTTGTGCATATATCTGAAATCACAAATGGGTATGTAAAAGACATTCATGACTTTTTAAAGGTCGGAGATACAGTAGAAGTAAAAGTACTTTCAATTGATGAAGAACACAGAAAAATGAGTTTATCGTTAAAAGCGGCGAAAAGAAAGCAAGGACGAATTCTTATACCGAATCCATCAGAGAACGGATTTAATACACTGCGAGAAAAGCTAGCAGAATGGATTGAAGAGTCGGAGGTAATAAAGTAAAAGAGGAACGCATATGAGCGTTCCTCTTTTACTGTGACTTATGATATATATATTTGCAAATATGATTGCATGCAATCATATTCGTATGTCGGAGGCGAAAAAGACATACTGACTATTGAATTTCATGTGTTTCTGGGTGAGTACCAAGATTCTCGGATGGTTTAAATAGTAAGCCGAGATTGATAAGCCCAGAAATACCAACGATGCCGTAAATAATACGTGCAAGAGCTGAGTTCTGTCCCCCGAAAATAGCTGCTACTAAGTCAAACTGGAAGAACCCGATCAGTCCCCAGTTAACAGCGCCGATTACAGTGAAGACTAATGCGATACGTTGCAAGGTACTCATGAAAAGCCCCCCTTAATGTGAAGCGTGAGCAAGCAAGGAGTTAATAAGAAAATTTAACTCCTTTATAGAATGGTATAGTTTTGTTGTTTTTATACATGAAAAATGTACGAAAAACGATGTATATACATCTATACCGAAAAATTCGAATTTTTATGCAAAAAATGAACTTTTTCTAAAAAATAAATAATGGTTACGTTTACAATTGTTGAATCGCTTGATTTACAACTTTAGTTTCGCTAAAGTGAATACAGAAATACATATACATAATTGGAGGGAAAAAGATGAGTACACATGTAACGTTCGACTATTCTAAAGCGTTATCCTTCATCGGTGAAAATGAACTAACTTATTTACGTGATGCAGTAAAAGTAACACATCATGCAATCCACGAAAAAACTGGAGCTGGGAACGATTTCCTTGGGTGGGTAGAGCTTCCGCTTCAATATGACAAAGAAGAATTCGCTCGCATTCAAAAATGCGCAGAAAAAATTAAAAATGACTCTGACATTTTACTTGTTGTAGGTATTGGTGGTTCTTACCTAGGAGCACGCGCAGCAATTGAAATGTTAAACCATTCTTTCTATAACACGCTTTCTAAAGAACAACGTAAAACTCCACAAGTGCTATTTGTTGGACAAAACATTAGCTCCACTTACATGAAAGATTTAATGGACGTACTAGAAGGTAAAGACTTTTCTATTAACGTTATTTCCAAATCAGGTACAACAACAGAGCCTGCAATCGCATTCCGTATTTTCCGTAAATTATTAGAAGAAAAGTATGGAAAAGAAGAAGCACGCAAACGTATTTATGCGACTACAGATAAAGCACGCGGTGCTTTAAAAACATTATCTGATAATGAAGGCTACGAAACGTTCGTTATTCCAGATGATGTTGGCGGTCGTTTCTCTGTATTAACACCAGTAGGTTTATTGCCAATCGCTGTAAGTGGCCTAAACATTGAAGAGATGATGAAAGGTGCAGCTGCTGGTCATAATGATTTCGCGAAATCAGAACTTGAAGAAAACCCAGCTTACCAATACGCAGTAGTTCGTAATGCTCTATATAATAAAGGGAAAACAATTGAAATGCTTGTTAACTATGAGCCAGCACTTCACTACTTCTCTGAGTGGTGGAAACAGTTATTTGGTGAAAGTGAAGGAAAAGATCAAAAAGGTATTTTCCCATCTTCAGCAAACTTCTCAACTGACTTACACTCATTAGGTCAATACATTCAAGAAGGTCGTCGTGACCTATTCGAAACAGTTCTTAAAGTAGGTAAATCTACACACGAACTAAAAATCGAATTAGACGACAACGATTTAGATGGATTAAACTACCTTGCTGGTGAAACGATAGACTTCGTAAACACAAAAGCATACGAAGGTACATTACTTGCACATAGCGATGGCGGAGTACCAAACTTAATCGTAAACATCCCTGAATTAAATGAGTACACATTCGGTTACCTTGTATACTTCTTCGAAAAAGCATGTGCGATGAGCGGCTACCTATTAGGCGTAAATCCATTTGACCAACCAGGAGTAGAAGCATACAAGAAAAACATGTTTGCTTTACTTGGTAAACCAGGATTTGAAGAATTAAAAGCAGAATTAGAAGAGCGTTTAAAATAATGAAAAGCGATCGGGTCTCCGGTCGCTTTTTATTATTTTATTGAAAGGTACATCGGTATATTCAAACTAGAATGGGTATGCTAAAGGAAAAGTCTAGGAGGGATGGGCTTGATTCCGATTCAATCAAAATTAGAAGGATGTACATATGCGTTATATAAGTTAGAAGAGGTTATGAAACCACTTGGATATAGTATTGGCGGCAATTGGGATTATGATAAAGGATGCTTTGATTATAAAATCGACGAAGAAGAAGGGTATCAATTTTTACGCGTACCATTTACAGCGGTGGATGGGGAACTAGATGTGCCTGGTGTAATAGTCCGTCTTGAAACACCGTATATTCTTTCGCACGTATATCAAGACGAACTAGATGATAATGTTAATGCTTTAACAGCTGGAACGAGTGGATTGGATCAATTTGCGGAGCCGCAAGATCCAGATGGAGATGTGAAAAGAAAGTATGTCAATATTGGTAAAGTATTGGTACAAGAACTAGAAAATCATTTTTTTAATGGTGAATAACGATGAGTATGTCGCTTTCGATGAGAATGAAAGAATGAACTGGATTGATCATATATTGTTCGTCGCGCTTTACACCTAGTAAGAGAATGTTTTGCTTTAAAAGAGTATAGCTACAATTTGCAAAGGATTGTCCGGTGCAGGACGGGGGAATCTCCATCAGTTGTAATTTGTTATCAGAGATTTCATCGTAAAGTGAGAATAGTACACCTGAAATGGAAGGGAATAAAAGAGAAGCGGTAAATACATAGCTCGTTAATTTATTTCCTTCTATAATTTCTGATACGCCAGCTCTCGTTGCATTTTGGATTTGTTCAGAAGTAAGAAGTTCAGCGATGCAGTGAATGTTTGGATTAAGTCCTTTTGCAGTTAAAATATTTAAAATGGACTGTGTATCTGCTAAGCTTTCGTTCTTCTCTTTATCCGCTGTTATTAATATAGTGTGAGCTGTTGTAATGTTAGCTTTTAATAAAGTTTGATCGTGATGCGGACAACCTTTTATAAATTCTAAATGATGAAATGGCTTTGGAAGTAAAGAAAGTGTTTCATCAATTAAAACGATATCAAGGTTCGGTTGTAATATGTGCATTTGTTTTACAACATGTTTTGCACGCTCATTCCAGCCAACGATAATCATATGACCATTAGAGGTAGCAGCTGCTTCACCCTTAATTCTCATATATTGTTTATTAATCATGTCGGTAGCGAATAGAACCATATAATAAGAACAAAGTCCCGTTCCTAATAAAATAATACATATACCAATAAGTTTTCCTATCGTTGTATGGGGGGCGAAATCGCCGTATCCAACGGTGAAAATGGTAACGATTGACCACCAAACCCCGTCGAACCATGTGGTGAAGTGAGATGGCTCTAATATATGTATAAGAAAGCCGGAGAAGGCAGTAAGTACAATAATAAAACAAATTAAACGAAAAATAATGGAATCACGAAATGTATCTACTAAATTCGGACGGGATTTCAAGTTCCTATTCCTCCTTACTTTTCAGGACTACATTCATTGTTACCATTATAGAAAAAAGAAAAACTCTCTAATTAAAAAGAGAGTTCATTCCATAATTAATACATACTTTCAACTTCAGTTTGTTGAACACTTTCAAGATGCTGAAGAGCATAATAAACATCAGCAGTATGTCTTTTTTGATCGATAGACAATTTTAAATGTAAATAGTGCGAACCATTTTCCAATGTTTTGAGCTTCATGTTCTTAACTTTTATATCCATTTCTTTTATTTCTTCAATTACGGTCGGGATATTGTCCATATTTCGTACAACGAGTCTCACTGCGATATCACGTTGGCGAAATGATCTAGGACCGACGTATTTCATCGCTAATGGTATAAGTTCTACACTAATCATAAGGAAACACATTCCGAAAATAGCCTCGATATAGAAACCAGCTCCAACGGCAATGCCGATGCCAGAAGCACCCCAAATCATAGCGGCGGTCGTTAACCCCGCAATACTATCGTTTCCTCTGCGTAAAATTACACCGGCACCTAAAAAACCAATTCCTGATACAATTTGAGCGGCAAGTCGAAGTGGATCCATATTCATATGATCGGTATGTGGTAAGTTGTAAGCTGCTTTAATAGAAACAATAGTTAGGAGGCAACTAATAATAGAAATAACTAAACACGTTTTTAAGCCGAGTGGTTTACGTTTTAATTCGCGCTCTAAACCGATAGCGAATCCTAAAATAGCCGAGAGACCTAGTTTTATTAATAAGTCGGTGTAGTCCATGTATATTCCTCCTTGTATGATATGGTATATGAATAAAACGTTTATCCCACTATTTGCGGGCAGTCAGCCCCGCCTCAAAATTCGCCGAATGCGAGAAAGTTAGGTGGGAGACGACTGCCCGTAAATGCCCGATTGGTGAAGGCTAATAATCAGTGKGGGATGAATACCCCCCACTGATTAAAGTTTCACTTTATATAGAAAGAAACGTTTTTTGACAGAGTGACTTTCTATAGAATATATGTAGGAATTACTTAGAAATGAAAGAGATGTTTCGTTTAAGTATATGATATTAAAAAAGAATTGTAGTTGGTTTCAAAAAAGTTTTCAAAAGGTGTTGCATTTCATTTTTTCACATGATATATTAATAAACGTCGCTGATGCAGAAACGCAGAAAACGACAAAAAAGAAATTGAAAAACATAGTTGACATCGAAAAATGAAGATGTTAATATGATGAAGTCGCTTYTGAAGCGGCAGATAAGTTCTTTGAAAACTGAACGAAACAAACAACGTGAACGTCAATTTTTATTTTTAGATGCTAGACAAACTAACTTTATTGGAGAGTTTGATCCTGGCTCAGGATGAACGCTGGCGGCGTGCCTAATACATGCAAGTCGAGCGAATGGATTAAGAGCTTGCTCTTATGAAGTTAGCGGCGGACGGGTGAGTAACACGTGGGTAACCTACCCATAAGACTGGGATAACTCCGGGAAACCGGGGCTAATACTAATACC